>CAJVXP010000012.1 GCA_913009685.1 uncultured Bacteroidota bacterium | reverse complement strand
CACCAAACACCTTTTTAAAGAACCAACTCCGCTTTGTAAAAATTCAAAACACAAAATATATATCCAAAGGTCTATCGAACTTCCTATATGCTCAAACCCACGGGAAGTAGTCCGGGGCTGTTTATGTAATTTTGCCAATGCAAAAAAAATAAGTCGAAAAAGTATGCCTGAGATACTAATGAAATAATAATAGGGTCGGGGGCAATAACCGCAAATGTATGAAAAACTTTGGAAGTTACACCGTGTGAAAAAAATATTTTTAAAAATATGGAGGTCGGTAGCCTTAATCCCTTCAATCTTTTTCGTGGAGGTTGCACTTTGGCAAAACGGTCGCTTTATATTTGGCCTGCCAGCCCGTTGGGCTCTTTACCTCATTCCGGTTTTCATAACTTTATAGCAACTATTCATCCGTATTAGCCCTCTAACAAACAGGTATTCTGCGTAATAATCTTCAATGAATAATTGTCGCATCATAGAAGAATAGCCACGAATGCACAAATAAAAATTCGTTCATTCGTGGCTATTTGGTTTATAATCTGACTATTATAAAATCTCTTAAAAGGCAGAATAGTTACAATCCCTAAAAGGGAACCTTAACAAAAGAAGGCTGTTTCGGCAGCCTCCTTTCGGAAATTATTTGGGATTTGGTCCTTCGGTAACCTGAACCAGGTTGTCAGTATCAATCCATTTTGCAAAAGCTGCTTTAACCTGTCCGGCCGTAAGTTTTACGTAATGTCTGGCAGCAATAATGGGTTCATCCAATGGTAAACCGTCGATGGAACGCCGAAGTAAGCCGTATGCAATATCATCCACACTTGATTCTGACAGCGTAATTTTGCGCAGTAGAAGCGTTTTTGCCTGATGTAATTCTTTCGGAGTTACATCTTCTTTTTGCATTTGTTTTAAATCTCTTACAACAATGGCTCTGGCTTTTGAGACATTCGGCGGGTCACACCCATAATTCACAGAATAATCCGAACGATGTTTTCCTATGTCGAACGAAGAAGAAACAAAGTAAACCAAGCCTGAATTTTCACGTAGATCACGGTATAAGCGTGTGGCATAAAAAGAGCCACCCAGCACATGGTTGCCTACCTGAAGTGCATAATAGTCAGGATTTGAACGCGTAAGACCCAGATTCTCAGCCAGAACAACACGATTCTGCACTCTGCTTGCATCGGGAACATGGGTTTCAGAGGCTTTATTCGTTGGTACCGGCGAGAACTCCACATTCGGTTTTTTCCCGGATACTTTCCAACCGCCGAAATATTTTTCAATGACTGTTTTGGCTTTATCCGGACTAATATTCCCGATAACGACAATGGTCGTCATATCAGGACGAAAAACGTGCTGATA
Organism: uncultured Bacteroidota bacterium; assembly: GCA_913009685.1. GTDB lineage: Bacteria > Bacteroidota > Bacteroidia > Bacteroidales > F082 > Sulfidibacterium. Next base: position 57,867 of record CAJVXP010000012.1, on the reverse strand, counting down.
GTAGTCTTTTATATCTTCCAAAGTAAGTGACTGAACAGAAGACGGTGTTGGATGTCGTAACTCCGGGTCGCCTTTGGGCAATAAAGAAGTCTTCATCGCTTTTTTGAAGAGATAAGCAGGACTTTGCAACTGACCGGCCACAAGTGCTGCCGTTTGATGCTGAAGGATCATAAATGCCCGCGTGGGTAAAGCGGCTTGTAATTCGTTGTCTGCCAATAACTGAACACCCCGATCAAAATGATTTGACAAGACCCGAAGAGAGAAGCTGCTCCCTGCCGATTCATTTGCCCCGATATCATCCAAAGCTTTTTGAAACTGGACACGGTTTAATGTTTTTGAACCATAATTAAACATCTGCTCCAGAACATCATCAACACCTTCCTGCCCTTTGGGCGTTTCCAAATCGGGTTTGTTTTTTATTTTTCCATATACACTTACGGTATTGCTTATCTGTTCCGGTTGAACAATCAGCCTGATACCGTTTGGCAATGTGGATACTACCGGATGAACAATGGATTTAGGAATGGTCAGTTTCCCCATGGCTTTTTGTGCCCATTCAGGCAGTTTTACCGGTTTGGGATTTTTGGGTGCAAAGGATTCTTTTCCGCCAAATCCTTTACGGGATATTGCTTTCCCGGAAGATTGCGGTGTTAAAACAGCAACTATAGCGTGTTGCTGGTCCAAATATTTCCGGGCAACTCTGTTTACATCCTGAACGGTTACTTTTTCTATTGCCTGTAAGTCTTCAGCCGGAGAGTGTCGTCCTTCGACAGCAAGAGCCTGAGACCAGACAGAAGCAAGTCCCGATACTGAGTTTTTCTGGAATTCGAAGGAAGAAATTTCATGCTGTTTTGCCGCTTTGACTAAATCGGGATTGACTCCGTCTTTTACTTCTGAAGCCAGTACTGATGATACTTCATGGAGTAATTTTTCTGAGTTTCCGCCTCTCGGAAATACAGCAATGCCAAATCCAAGACCCGCCTTGCGCATTCCGTTCATAGAAAAACCGGTATATAAAGCTTTTCCTTCCGGAACCAGTGAATACAATTTTCCCCGATGATTAGACAACACATCGGATAAGACCTGAGCAGCAGCGTAATCAGGACTATTAGTCCCCGGCATTCTAAAGGATACGATTGCTAATCCGTAAGGTAAATCTGTTTTTAAATGAAGGGTGTCAGGCTTTACGGGTTGAAGATTAATAGCCGGATGCGAGGGTAACTTTTTGGAAGGAATACTACTGAAGAGTTTTTCTACTTTTGCCAGAGTCTCCTTTGGATTGACTCTGCCAACAATTACCAGAATGGCATTATTGGGGGCATACCATGAGTCATGAAACTTTTTAAGCATGGCACCTGTAGTCTTATCAAACGAGGGACGGGTTCCGAGTGCATCATGAGCATAAGGGGTTCCTTTAAACATAGCTGCCAACAGTTTTTTATAAAAAACATACTGGGGATTTGACAAATCGTTAGCCACTTCCTGTTCGATGGCGCCACGTTCTTTGGCCCACAATTTTTCGCTATCCAGAATACCACGCATGCGAATAGATTCGATGTGAAGGGCAATGTCCAGATCTTCAGCCGGAACGGTAAAAAAATACTGTGTAACCATTTGTCGGGTGTCTGCATCGAAATCACCCCCCATTGCAGCTGTAATGTCTGCCAGTTGATTGGCAGATAACCCCGGATTACCACGAAACATCATATGTTCCTGGGCATGAGCTGTTCCGGGAAAACCTTTGGGCGCTTCATTGGAGCCGACAAGGTAATTCATCTCGGTTGTAACAACAGGGGCGAGCGGGTTTTTGATAATGACAACACGCAGCCCGTTTTTAAGCGTATGGCGCAATACCGTCTCACTTTCATTTTTAGCACTCCGTGGATGTGCCATCATGGGAGTGATGATAAAAACCGCCATGAATACAAAAAGAAATTTTTTCATAATAAAAGGAATTTACTCTCAAAAGAGATTGTTGGAGTTCAAAAGTTTATTTATTTTCAATTTGATCAAAGAGAATTGCAGAACCCCTAAATCAATTTTCAATAATCAAAACTAAATACAAAATTATTTCATATTATCTTTTTCTTCGGTTTCATTTTTTCTTCTTCTTTTTTCAAAGACAGGTCATTTGCCTTGCCGCAATACGTAAGACTTACCTCGGTAAATCATAAACACAACATCATAATAATTAGCCTCTTAATTCATTATTATATAATCCGAAATGGTATTATTCATTTTTCTCAAAACTATTCATTGCCTTATATTAAATTATAAAATTACAACGAGATACTATTAAAATCACAAATTTAGATAAACAATATTTAAAAGGTGCATGGTAAAGCATTATTTAACCTAATTTAACAGTTTTACAAAAGGGCAGCTCCCTACAACGGCTCATCCGGATTTGCAGTCCTTATCTGTTTTTGCAAGAAAATAAGGAAAGAGATAAAATGCCCGCTCGGCTGGTGTATGTGCAGAGTAAGGGATTAGCTGCGCTGATCCCGTTTTGGGGTGGTTCAAAGCAAAATCCCCCGTTCGCTTTGCTCCCCGGATTTCTATTTTCAGATCCTTACAAAAGCAATCTTTTGACGTTCCCGAAAACAGAAATCCCGACCTTCCGGCCGGGATTTTGCTTTGCGGAGAGTAAGGGATTCGAACCCTTGGTCCCGTTTGAAACGGGACAACGGTTTTCGAGACCGCCCCGTTCGACCACTCCGGCAACTCTCCGGGCGCAAAATTAGAAAAATTAAGTTTTTAAGAACAAAAAAATGAAAAATTAAATTATTCTTCTGGACTTAAGGAAGTTATAATCATTATTCGTTTAAAATAATGCTCCAGCTACATGATTTCTCATCGCTCGTTCGGAGATAAATATCAAGTAATGATGTTTTTCCATCTCACCTGATTCTCACAGGACGCCTTTCCCGCAAGGCCCTGGCAAATCGTCCCTCCGAATTAAACGCCCGAAGGAAATCTGAAATCCTAACCAAACACCTTTCGCCCATAAGCAACGTTTGCCTATTTTTGTAAAAAATACGGGTTTCTTATAAAAACTGTTGACATTGAAAATTGCACTATCCCAGCTGAATTTCCACATCGGAAACTTTGAGCAAAACAAAGAGAAAATCATTTCGGCTATTCACCGGGCGGAAAAGGAAGGCGCTGACATCGTCGTCTTTTCCGAGCTGGCCATATCGGGCTATCCACCTCGCGATTTTCTGGAGTTTCGCGATTTTGTGAACAAAGGCCTGCAGGCTGTGGACGAAATTGCCACCCATTGCACAAAAACAGCCGCCATCGTGGGTGTGCCCACCTATAATCCTCACAAAAAAGGAAAACCGCTTTACAATTCGGCTGCTTTTCTCTGGAACGGAAAAGTGCAGGAGATGATTCACAAAACCCTGCTGCCCAACTACGATATTTTTGACGAATACCGCTATTTTGAACCTAATAACCGGTTCAGAATCATTGAATTCAAAGGAAAGAAAATTGCACTGACCATCTGTGAAGACATCTGGGATGTGGACGAAAGTCCGTTATATACTATCAATCCCATGGACGAGCTGATGGCTTTTTCGCCGGATATTATGATCAACATTGCCGCATCGCCGTTCAATTACCGGCAGGCTGTTATCCGCGAAGGGGTTTTGCGACGTAATACAGAAAAATACCACTTACCTCTGTTTTATGTGAACCATGTGGGAGCACAGACAGAGATATTGTTTGATGGCGGCTCACTTGTCCTGAATTCACGAAGCAAAACGGTGGATGTGATGCGTTATTTTGAAGAAGATTTCAGAGTTTACGATGTGGAGGAGGTGGAAAAGGCGGAGAGTACGGAGATTGAACGCCCCTCGGAAGTGGCGCTTATCCATGATGCACTGGTGATGGGCATCCGTAATTATTTTGAAAAACTGGGATTCACCAAAGCCATCCTTGGACTCTCCGGCGGCATCGATTCGGCGGTAACTTCCGTGCTGGCTGCTGAGGCACTGGGCAACGAAAATGTATATAATGTGTTGTTGCCTTCTGAGTTTTCGTCTGATCATTCCATTAGCGATTCTTTGCTGCTTGTGGAAAATCTTAAGATGCCACACGATACCATTCCCATCAAAAAGCCTTTCAACACATTTAATGATACATTGAAACCGTTTTTCAAAGACCTGCCTTTCAATATTGCCGAAGAAAATCTGCAAGCACGAATCCGGGGTGTGATACTGATGGCTCTTTCCAACAAATTCGGTTATATTTTACTGAATACAAGCAACAAAAGTGAGGCAGCCGTCGGCTACGGGACACTCTACGGCGACATGAACGGGGGACTTTCCGTGCTGGGAGATGTGTATAAAACCCGTGTTTTTGAACTGGCGCGATACATCAACCGCAAGCAGGAAATCATTCCCGAAAACATTATCACCAAACCACCGTCAGCGGAACTGCGTCCCGGTCAAAGGGATTCGGATTCACTGCCTGATTATGACATTTTGGATACAATTCTTCTTCAATACATTGAGAAACGACTGGGACCAGCGGAAATTGTCGCCCTCGGTTACGACGAAAAACTGGTGAAGCGCATTCTGCGGTTAGTCAACATCAACGAATACAAACGCTACCAGACGCCGCCCATGCTGCGCGTTTCCGGCAAAGCTTTCGGAATGGGAAGGCGCATGCCCATCGTGGCGAAATATCTGTCGTAAGACAGAAAATTACTTCGGGAAAAGTAAACGTGCCACAGTTTATAGCTGCATCAAAAATTGTAAGCTAACACTCCTTGGTGGTCTGATGTCACCCGGACGCCCCATATATTCTTTGTTAAAAAGGTTTTTAACAATAAGTGAAAGTTTTGTCTCCGGGCTCAGACGATAAGAAAATCTGAAATCAAAAACAAACGCTCCTTTATCATATTTCAGGCGGTATTCTTTGAGACCTGGTAATATTTCCTGGCCCAGTATTTTTTCCTCAAAAGCTTTATCAATACGCTCCATAAAACTACGGTAAACCATGCTCAGACCAGTGGAAAACATTCGATGAGACAATTGAACATCTCCTTTAACCTCATGACGGTAGCGATATTTTAAAATATTATTTTTCAACGTATCGGCGCTCAAATCGATGGGATTCATGTAAGTATATCCAATAAAAAATTTTAAAGGCATCTCACCAATTTTTCCTGCACCTGAAATCGAAATATCAACTCCTGTGATACGTGCTTTACCAACGTTGAGCGATTTGAAACCAATATCACGCAAAGTGGGAATCCTGACACTGTCTGGTTTGTAAATACCAAAGGTAAACTCAATCATGTTGTTGTATTCACTCCAAAAGGCTGCTGCATCAACATAACCGCTTACCCCTCCAATCCGATATCCTTGTCTTAGTCCAATTTCGGAGTTCCATCCCGTTTCGGATTTCAATTTGGGATTGGGGAAAATATTGATGGCGCCCACACTGGTAGCCGTAAATTTTTCGGCGATAGAAGGATAACGATACCCTTGTCCGAAAGAAGCTCTGATAAAAGTGAATTTTGCCAACTTGTAATTAAGGCCGAGACGCATAACGGCTGATGTTTTCTCATTGGCATTATCGATACTGTAATACTCAGCCCTCAGACCTGCTGACAGCGACAACTTCTGATGAATATTACCATCAATCTGAGTAAAAACAGCATAATTGACGTTCGAATGATTTCCATACAGTGCTGCTTTGGTTTGTCCGTACATTGCGGTTACGCCGGCTGTAAGATGAAGTTTGTTATTAAAATTCCTGTAAAAGCGGTACTCACCGTAATACAAATCAGAGCCATTGTTTTTATCAGGATTTAAATTAAAACTGTTACGGACTTTATAAAAGCGGGTAAGTAAGCTGTGTTTGTTGTTGTGTTTGTCGAAATATTGTATTCGCGGATCAACCATCAACCGGAAACCTTTGGCAGGAGTAATACCAACCTGCTGTTGCATAAATGCTCCTGAATCGGCATTTTGCCAAAGAAAAAAATCCGATGTTTTTTGCACCTGAACATTGGTTTCCAGCGCATAGGTCAGGCCTTGTACTTTTTTAGAACGATAGCGAAGTTTCACATTAAAGCGGATGTGCTGCTCATAGTTTTTTTCACGATAGCCTGTATTGCTGTATGCATCGCCGCCAAGCACCAAATCTAAATTGTTTATTTTCCTGGAGTGTGAAAACCTTATGCCACTAAACATCGGGCGGGTGTTCCACCACCAGGCTAACTGCCTCCTTTCCGGATAATCATACAGTCCCGAATACATGATAAGGGTGGTTTTAGGTTTGATCCCGGGCCATATCGTACGCAAATTGATGACCCCGTTCAACGCCGAGGAACCATACAATGCTGAACTTGCTCCTTTTATAATTTCCACCTGCGCTATGTTTTCAATGGGCAGGAAATTCCATTTTATCTCATCTGCATCAGCCGTAATCAACGGCAAACCGTCCAGTAACATAAGTACGCGACTTCCTGCACCATAGCTATAACCACCTCCGCCTCTGATGCTCGCCTGTCCATCAAGCACATCAATGCCTGGAATTTGATTGATGGCTGACGCCATGTTCCGGGTATTCCTGCTCTCAATAAAACCGGGTTTAATCACACTCATCGAAATGCTAACACGAGATAATTTCTGAGAAAAAAGACCTGCCGAAATAACAGCCGGATTCAAATTGATGGCCAATGGTCTTAACCTAACATCCAACAACAGTTTGTCGCCCGGATAAATATGAATTTTTTTTGTGAATTTCTTATACCCCATAAAGGAAAACCGCAGCGTATAATTACCCGAATCCAACACTATTTCATAATATCCGCGGTTGTTGGTGGTTGAACCCTGCAGGCTGTCAACAACTATGGATACATCCGTCAGGTATTTACCGTTGCTTTGGTCATAAACATGACCCGAAACCTGCCCCTGCTGAGCATCTACAACACCTGAAAACAGCATAAGTAACAAGAACAGGAGACATTTTATCGAAAACTTCATTTTCTTAGCACCGGATTTCATTGCTTATCATCTTAAAAAACTTAAGGGGCTTTGGTTAAAATAGCTGTATATTGTTTGCCTCCGGTTGTCAGTTTAATGATATAATGTTGCTGGTGTAAGCCATTGCCGTCTATCGTCAACATATTCTGACCGGGTGAAGTAAGATAATCCCGCCGAAAAACACGTTGGCCCAGCAAGGTATAGATTTCTATCCGCGTGCTGTGACCGGAAGGAGATAGAAACTGCAAATGAAACTCTTTTTCGAAGGGATTGGGCCAAACTTTGATTTTTTGGCGGATGAAGATATTTTCGTCAATTCCGTTAGAGGCTTCCACAGTGATGCTTAACGATGTGGAATCGACGTTTTGCCCGAGAAGAACGGGTATTCCGGCTACTTCGCCGTAAACGTCCACCTTAATCCTTAAAGTATAGGTTCCTGTATCGGCGCAAACGCCTGAAAACAAGACGCATGAATAAATATGTGGATAAAAATTATTGGTACTGTCATTGCTTTTCCAGGAAATACCCGGTGGCAGATTCCCCACATCCACCAAATGAAGATAATTAACAGGCCAGGAGATGCCCTGTTCTACTATTTGTGGAGGAGCCAAAATGCTTATTGTTTGGTTGTATTCCTGATTGAGGTAAGCGTTTTTCAGGCTGTCGGGACAAATTTGTCCATTATTTTCAGGATCAGGGCAGGTAGTCGAATCGGCGGGGGTACACTGTGCCATAACACCTGAACTCAAACCCAGGAAAAACAGAATTATTAGTAAAAGTTGTAGTATCTTTTTCATAGTCAGTATTTTAAGGATGTAATCTATGATTTTCAACTGAATTCCTGATGATAAAAGTAACAATATTTCCGTAAAGAACAAGGAGGCCTTTTTTTTACTGGTCTGTTATTGTCAGGTTCAAGGTCTTATTTCTGCAACTTCCGTTTATCAGGAAGAATAAGCAAAACAAAGCTTTATCAAGAGAGCAATTGACAAAATTATTACTCCTCTTAACCTTTACTTCCTATAAAGTAGTTTTATGTATAACAGGGAAAATCCTGTAGTTGTTTCCGGTTGTTGTTATTTTTCACAACAAACGGAAACAAATTGGGAGTATGCCTCTTCATCCGGTTTTATGCCGATTGCCTGTTTTTTTGATAAAACAGTCAGCAATTTCTATCTTTTCCACTCTTTATTTTATTGTACTTTTGCTTCGATTTTGTGCACCGCTTTCGGGCGGAAAAAACATTGACAGAACAAACAACACCATGGATATAAAAGAGTTTCTTGACCAGGATCAGAAAAAAGATTTGTTACGACTGCTTACCGCCGGCTCGGTGGACGATGGGAAATCGACACTCATCGGACGGTTGCTTTTCGATAGTAAAAAATTATACGAAGACCAGCTTTCGGCACTCAAACGTGATAGCAAACGGGTGGGACACGCCGGCGAGGAGATTGACTACGCCCTGCTGCTCGATGGCCTGAAAGCCGAACGCGAACAGGGCATCACCATCGATGTGGCTTACCGTTATTTCTCCACCGCCAAACGTAAATTTATCATTGCCGACACCCCCGGTCACGAACAATATACCCGCAACATGATCACCGGTGGCTCCACGGCCAACCTCGCCATTCTGCTGGCAGATGCCCGCAAAGGGGTAATTACCCAAACCAAACGGCATACTTTTCTGGCTTCGCTGCTGGGCATCAAACATGTGGTACTTGCTGTAAACAAAATGGATTTGGTAAATTACAAAGAGGAAGTCTTTGACAGGATTGTGGAGGACTATAAACATTTTATCACCCAATTGGACGTTCCGGATGTTACGTTTATTCCCCTTTCAGCACTGAAAGGCGATAACGTGGTGGACATTTCCGATAAAATGCCCTGGTATCACGGCAAAAGCATGCTGGAGTTTCTGGAAACCGTACATGTGGGTAGCGACCGCAACTTTGAGGATTTCCGTTTTCCGGTGCAATACGTTATTCGTCCCGACCTGGAATACCGCGGTTTTGCCGGGAAAATGGCTTCCGGAGTCGTCCGCAAAGGCGATGAAGTGATGGTGTTGCCTTCCGGGAAAACCTCCCGTATCAAAAACATTACTACTTATGAAGGTGACCTTGATTATGCTTTTCCTCCTCAGAGCATCAGCCTGACACTCGAAGATGAAATTGATGTTTCGCGGGGGAACACGCTCATTCATTCTGATAACAGCCCAAAAGTAAGCCGCCATTTTGAAGCCATGCTGGTGTGGATGGACGAAAAACCCATGAATCCTTACACGCAGTTTTACATCAAACACAACACCCACAGCACCAAAGCAAAAATCGATCAGATTCGCTACCGTGTGGATGTAAATACGCTTGAACACGAACAAGTTGAACATTTTGAGTTGAATGAAATCGGCCGGGTGATTATGACTACGGTTGAACCGCTTTATTTTGATGCTTACAAAAAAAACCGCCAGACCGGGGCTTTTATCCTGATTGATCCTATCACACATAACACCGTGGCGGTAGGGATGATGCTCGACAAGCTGGACAGTAATGCACTCCCTACCCGCATCACCGATAGCGAAAAAGATATGATTACCGAAGGGCGGAGTCTGGTAAGCAGGGAAGAGCGTGAAAAACATTACAACCAAAAGGGCGTTACGCTTTGGATTACCGGGCTTTACGGCAGTGGCAAAAATGAGCTCGCTTTTGTGATGGAAAAAGAGCTGATGGGCTCGGGCGCCACAGTGGTGCTGCTGGATGGCAAGTCGTTACGTTCGGGCCTGTCGCGAGAACTGGATTTCAATCCGGCCGACCGGGCCGAGCACCTGCGCCGGGTGGCACACATTGCCCGTATCCTCAACGACCAGGGCATCATAACCATTTGTTCGTTTGCTTCGCCGGATGTAAATATTCGTGAACAGGTGGCTGAGATTATCGGCCCCGACCGTTTCCATTTGATTTATATGGATGCCGACATGGCATATTGTAAGAAACATGCCGATGGTGATTTATACGTGCGTTTTGAAAAAGGAGAAGTCCAAAATATTCCAGGAATGGACATGCCTTATGAAGTGCCTGAAAATCCACAGCTGAAATTCAGGCCACAGGAAAATGAAAGCAATGCTGAGAAAGTACTTCATTATTTGAAAGAGCAGAATATTTTTCCGTTGGAATAGTTGGTCCAAGCGGACGCTTGAACCAGTTGTTCAGGGACGCTTGAACCAATGCTTAAACCATTTATTTACGACTAATTTCAGCATGGAGCAGGTTCTTTGTTATGACTTGTGATTCCCTATCCAATACTGATGTTCAGTGTTTTGCCTAATCCGAGCGCAATCAATTTGTAAAATGTTGATAATTGGATGTCACTTTTCCCATTTTCAATTCTTGAGATATAGCTTTTTTTTGTGCCTGTTCTTTTTGCCAATTCCTCTTGTGTTATTTCTGCTTCTTTTCTGGCTTCCTGTAACATTACACCGAGCCTGAATGCCAACGAGTCAGCATCATATTTTGCACGACTTTCACTCCCTTGTTTGCCGTGGTATTTATCTAAATGTTCTTCAAATGTTGATATGGTATCCATTTTATACTCCTTTCTTTTTTGTTGTCAAATATTCTTTCATTAATTTTATTGCAAGTTCCAATTCTTTTTTTGGTGTTTTCTGTGTCTTTTTTACAAAGCAGTTAGTCAAAACTACTATTCTTCCTTTTTCAAAAAAACAAAAAATTCTAATTTGGTTGAAAGTTGTTGATACACGGATTTCATATAAACCGGCTGTTCCCTCAATATGTTTAAGAAATTGCAGCGGAACCTTTTCAATATGTTTGATGATGTCAATAACATAATCAATTTTATCACGAGTCTTTACCGACTGTTTTTCGTAAAATTTTGAAAAATACCTACCGTACAAGACAATCTTTCTTTCCATTTTGCAAAGTTAACTAATTAGTGTATATATTTCAACTTTTTATGGAAATTTTAAATCTTTATGCTCATTAGGATTTCTCATCTGAGCCGGGATACGTGGAAGGGGAAAAATTATTTTGCCGTACCAATATGCTCTCCCATTCTGACCTGTGTTTCCAGATGATTGCGGGTATTTCTCAGCAAATCGGTATCGATGTTGATTTTTCCCTTCCGGAAAAGCAGTATGATCGAAGAGCCGCCGAATTTAAAATAGCCGGCTTCCCCGCCTTTTATTGCCGTATCTCCGCGATGGGTTTGGATAATGCTTCCCACAAAAGTGGCTCCGATTTCCGACATCAGCACATGACCAAATCTTTTGGAAGAGATGATCTGGTATCCTCTTTTGTTTTCACAAAATATCCGAATATCCTGCCGGAGCGCTATGGGGTTCACCGAATAGTACTCGCCTTTGATTTTTACCACCGGCGAAAGCTTTCCGCTCACCGGGAAATGAAACCGGTGATAATCGGCCGGGCTTAACCGCAGAAGTATCAGGCTGCCAGCGGCATAAACCCGTGCCAGCGAGTCGTTTCGCAAAAAATCATGCAGATTCATGCGGTAGCCTTTGACAATAAAATATTGATATTCAATGTTTCCCCAGGCCAGTATTTTTCCATCTCCCGGCGAAATAACCACATTTTTATTGGTGTCAATCTTTCTTGCTCCCGGTTTTAATTTCCGGATAAAGAAATCGTTAAAAGAGGTGTATTTTTTCTTTTGAAAATCACTCATGTTGATATGATACTTCCGGATAAAAGGCTCTATTTTGCTTACCGAAGCGGGTTTGTCCATCCGTTTTCCGTACCATTCCGAAGCAAACTTCCGTTTTACAACGGCTTGTAGCGAAAGCTCTCCAACAGGGTTGTTGTACAGCCAGAAAAGCCAGCCACCGGCCTCTACCTGTTCCGTTTTTATCTGTGCGGTTGCCCGATCCACATAGCGGATGGGTTGTGGCTTTTGGAAGGGATAAAATGCAAGAACCACCAAAAAGATGATTGGCGCCAGGATAAACCGTCTTTTGCCGGTGTGTATGCCTATCATAATATTTCCATATTTTTATACAAAGCTACGGAAAAACCAAACCGGATTTATCTGTTAACGAGAGGAGCTTTTCAACTCATTCACTGAAAAATATTTCTCTCTGAATTTCAGGGCAACTTTCACCAACAAAATCAGCACCGGAACCTCTACCAGCGGACCGATGACGGCAGCAAAAGCCTCTCCCGAATTAATCCCGAAAACAGCCACTGCCACAGCAATAGCCAGTTCGAAGTTGTTGCTTGCAGAGGTAAACGAAAGCGAAACTGTTTTGGGATAATCGGCGCCCGCTTTCCGTCCCATATAAAAAGAGACAAAAAACATAATGACAAAATAGAGGACAAGCGGCACGGAAATCAGCACCACATCCATCGGAAGCTGCACAATATATTCGCCTTTTAATGAAAACATAACAAAAATGGTAAACAGTAAAGCTATCAGCGTCAGCGGACTGATCTTAGGAATGAATTTTTGGGAATACCATTCTTTGCTCTTGAGTTTTATCAGGCTAAAACGGGTGATGATACCGGCAACAAACGGAATGCCGAGGTAAATAAGGACACTTTCGGCAATTTCGCCCATGCTAATATTAATGTCGAAGGAACTCATACCGAACCATCGTGGCATTACGGTAATGAAAAACCAGGCAAAGACCGAATAAAACAGTACCTGAAAAATACTGTTCAGCGCCACCAGCCCGGCGGCATATTCGCGATCGCCATCGGCCAGGTCGTTCCACACAATAACCATGGCGATACATCGCGCCAGTCCGATAAGGATAAGTCCCGTCATGTATTCGGGATAGTTGTGTAGGAAAACCACAGCGAGGAAAAACATGAGCAACGGTCCCACAATCCAGTTTTGTACCAGAGAGAGAGACAATATTTTCCAATTACTGAACACATCGAACAGCTCTTCATATTTCACCTTTGCCAATGGCGGATACATCATGATAATCAGCCCAATAGCTATGGGAAGGTTGGTAGTTCCCGAGCTCATTTTCTCCCAAAATCCGGCTACTGCCGGGAAAAAATATCCCGAAAATACTCCCGTGAGCATGGTCAGGAAAATCCACAAGGTAAGGTAGCGGTCGAGAAAGGAAAGTCTTTTTACTGTTTTCATTTTTAAGAGTTTTGATAAATTAAACAAGGGCAACATGCGAAACCATGATCTCGGTAGCATCTTTGATATTGTCGGTAACCGGACAACGAGCTTCCGTTTCCCGTGCCCAGCTTTCGATATCTTCTTCGGTTGTATTTTCAAAAACCGGTTTTAGATGCACTTTGATTTGCTGGAAGCCTGCTCTTTCTTCAAAAGAGCAACCCATGAAATTACAGGCATTCATATTCCCTTCAATGTTGATTTTCAATTTGTTGAGTTTCATCCCTCTTTGGCGGGCCACTTCGTGGCCGGTAACGTTGAGACAGCCTGCCAAAGCCATGAGTAACACCTGGATAGGAGATGGCCCTTCGTCGGTTCCCCCCATATTTTCCGGTTCATCGATAACCATTCTGAATCTACCGGATTGTAATTTCATTTTGGTAGTATTTTCACTTTCGCCGTGAACGCGTACGTTGACAGGTCTGCCTATGGTTTGTTTTATTTCCATGATTTTTGTTTTATGTTCCCTTTCGGGAAACTGACTTATCTATTTTTGAATATTTTCTTTATAAAACTTTGTAAAATCGCGTTTGATTTCATCGCGCACGCGGATGAATACTGCTTTTATTTCGGCTTCGGTGCCGGTGGCTTCGGCCGGATCGTCAAAGCCGATGTGCAGGCGATGTTTTACCTTTCCTGTGAAGACAGGACAGGCCTCTTTGGCACCATCGCAAACGGTAATCACATAATCAAACGGGGTGTTGATAAATTTTTCGACAGGTTTGGGCTGACCACTGCTCAGGTCGATGCCCTTTTCTTTCATGGCTGCAATGGCCATGGGATGAACTTTTTTGCCGGGTTCCGTGCCCGCTGAATAAACTTTTAGCGTGGGGTCCATAGCTTTTAAAAAGCCTTCGGCCATTTGGCTGCGGCAGGTGTTGCCGGTGCAAAGAATGAGTATTTTCATGTACTTATAATATTTTATTGTTATTCCGTTGTTTATGTTTTGTCATGATTTTCGGCTGCGCCATCGAAAATTCCGCCAAAACGATTATCGTTTGATTTTTTATCCCCCGGGTTTCAACCCGGGGTTATAACCTGTGCTCCTAACGGAGCTTTATAGTCGTGCTCCTGCTCGTCCGAATGGATGGTCAGGTGGGGCATTGCCCGACTGAAGCCGTCCGGCCGAGTGTGCCGAATTGGTTCGTCATGGACGTTTCATTTGTTCTTTTTTTTTGGATTAATTTTTCAATGATTATTTTGATTTTTATATCTCGCAGGCAGTCTGCCCGGAAGCAAGTTTTTCCATAAATTGGTGCATTTGCTCTTTCATTTCAAGAATTCTATCTGTTTGGAGACAGTAATAAATACGTGTTCCCGAAACGGTTCCCTTGATGAGCCCTGCATTTTTCAGTTCCTGCAAATGTTGCGAAACGGTGGTACGGCTCAGGGGTATTTCTTCGGTAATGTCGCCGCTGACACACTGGTTTTGCTCAGCAAGATAGTCCAATATGGCCAGCCTGGCCGGATGTGCCAGTGTTCTGGCAAAAGCGGCAAGTTTTTGTAGCTCAATTGTAAATGCTTCATTTTTAGCGTAAGTCATGGTCTTTGTGTTTTATGACGCAAACATACGACATTTATAATTTAAAAAGCAAACAGTTTTAAAAATATTTTTGGAATTGGAAACAACTTCGCCGCCATGATTCCGGGTGTTTTCTTATGCGCTTTCGGATTTGTAAACTGAAAGTACGGAGAATGTGGGTTTAAAATCCACAGTTCACAAGGAAATAATGAGTCGAAACGGATAGGTTATTTCGTTACAATTCCTTAGTCTGTCATTTTTTCTTTTCAAGAGTTCACTTTTTAAAAGTCGGAATCGGGGTTCATACTTAATTTAGTTTCGGGCATCCCAATCTGACAGAATATTTGCTTTGCGCCGATATCTTTAGATTTCCTTTAGATTCCCATTCTATTTTCGTTCCGGAATTAAGAAATCCTTAACGAAAAACAGATGACAAGATATTTTACACGCTTGAAAAAAGCCGGATGGTTACTGCTTTTGGGCCTTCTGGCCAGCTGTCAGCAGCAGGGAACGCACTCTAAAACAGCGGCTTATGTGAAAACAGATACGGCCAAAGCGGTTTTGGCAACTTTTTACGATGAGATAAAAGGCTTTGGAACTATTCAGGCTACCAACGCGTTAGACCTCGAAGCTAAATTCGACGGAATTGTGCATTTTAACAATTTGAAAGGTCGTATTAAAAAGGGCACTGTTCTTTACACCATGGGTGGTCCGGAAATTGATCTGAAAAAGGAAAACCTGGAGAAAGCGCTGGCCAATGCCCAAACGCAGTACCGTTATTTCAAACAGTATTATGAAGCCCAAAAATTATTGGTTGGGAAAGACTATTTGTCGAGAATTGACTTTGAAAAAGTAGTTCGTGATTTTGATAATGCCCAAAACAACCTGAACAAAGCCCAATATATGCTGGACTATTTTCTGTCTATGACCCGCTACAAAGCTCCTTTCAACGGCTATCTCGATGACCTGCAGGTTCAGCAGGGTGAAGATGCGGTTGTGGAACAGCTTTTGGGAACTTTTCAGGATGATGACCATATTAAACTCATCGCTCCGTTTTACGGTAATCCCAAAGAGCTGACGGAGAACAATATTTCTATAAAAATCAGTAACAAAATTTACCGGGGGAAATTGATTTATCTTGAAAAGGCTATCAATCCTTCCACCGGAGGTCATACGCTGTGGATTGCTCTTCAGGATTCTGCCCATCTGCTAAAAAGCGGAAATTATGTTTCCTTTTCTTTTCTTACAAACAAACACGAATCCGTCGCTGTTCCCAAAGCTGCTCTTATCCGGCAGCAAAACAATTACTTTGTCATGGAAGTAATCAATAAAAAATATATAAAAATTCCTGTAAAACCCGGACCTGAAAAAAATGGTTTGATAGAAATAAAAGAAGGTTTGAAAAAAGGTGCTGTCGTTTTAACAAAAGGTGCTTTTGAGATTTTCTATGGGAATATCCGGAAAAGCATGAAGGTTGCGGATTAATGACAAGCAGGAAGCATGAAAAAATCATTTGAAAATTTCGTCAGACGTCCTTTTTATTCTTTGGCTATCGTTATCGTATTGATTGCCACTGGAATATGGAGTCTGTATAAAATGCCTGTAGATTATTTTCCGGGAATAAATTATCCTTTGATAAATGTCATTACGGAATATTCCGGTGTTTCTCCCAACGATATGGAAATTCTGGTTACCCGTCCCATCGAAAATGCTTTGCAGGGAATTCGTGGCGTGCAGCGAACATCTTCGGTAACAACCATGGGGCATTCACAAGTTACGGTGGAATTCAGCAACAACTACTCCATAATGAATGCCCGACAACTTACCGCAGCAGCACTTTCCAACCTCTCAGGCCAATTGCCGCAGGGCGTTGTTCCTGTGATTGATAACCTCGGCAGTCGTATGCAGGAAGTCATCGGTTTTACTTTTACGAACCCCAAAGTTCCTCCTTACAAGTTGCGCGACATTATTCAATATCGTATTAAGCCGGCGCTTTTAAGCCTGAGAAATATTTCCCGGATAGATGTTATCGGAGGAGAACGGCCTGCCTTTATCGTAGAGCCCGATGCGCAAAAGCTCCGGCTGCTTCACTTAAGCCTGCTTGATATTGAGAAAGTGCTGAAAGACAACAACATTATTGTTTCCGGACGTTATCTCGAAAGAAATTATTACGATGTTCCCATTCGTGGAAACGGCCAATACCAAAACCTTTCCGATTTGCAAAACCTCAAAGTGGCCACCCGTGCCAACGGACTTCCGGTACTTTTAAAGGATATCGCACAAGTTACAAAAGGGGGATTGCCTAAACATTACATGGTGCGGAGCGGAAAGTATCCCGCTGTGGCCCTGCTGGTTCAGAAAACCGAAGGTTCCGGCTCCATTAAAGTAGCTGCATCGGTACAAAAGTCTTTGCAAACACTGCAAAAATTACTACCTCCCGGCACACAAACAGATAAATTCTACGACCAGTCGGAAATTTTAAGTACGTCCATGTCGGGGGTGCGGGAAGAAATTTACATAGGCGCTGTTCTTGCCATGTTGGTTTTGCTCCTTTTCCTTCGGCGCATAGCTCCCACGCTTATCGTTTCCATTACCATCCCTCTGGCGCTTATGTTTGCCGTAACCATCATGTATGCCATCGGTTATACCCTGAATATGATTACGTTGGCAGCGCTGACGCTGTCGCTTGGGATGGTGGTTGATGACTCTATTATTGTGCTGGAAATCATAGAAAAGTTTTTGGAAAAAGGAAAGCCATTAATTGAATCCATTCGGAGAGGGGTGAGTGAGATTTTTGCTGCCGACCTGAATGGTACGCTTACAACCATCATTGTTTTTCTTCCTTTGCTGTTTATTTCCGGATATATGAAGGAGATGGTTACACCTTTCGGACTGACCATTACCCTCACGCTTCTCGGCTCTTTTCTTATTTCCATTACGGTCATCCCGGCGCTGGTTTACTGGAAAGGAGATTTGAAAGGTAAAAAGGTGAAAGAACCGGCTTTTTTGCAAAAATTTAAAGCTGTTAATGATAAAGTACTCCGTTTCTCCATGTCGCATAAAACGGGGGTTCTTGCCGTGCTGGCACTGCTGTTTCTGGTGGGCGGCGGCCTGCTGCCCCTGACAAACAAGGCAAATATGCTTCCTCCTGTAGATGAAGGAGCTTTGTTGTTTGAGTATGTTATGCGTCCCGGGGTTTCTTTAAAAGAATCGGGAACGGTGGCCGAACAGTTGATGCGGGTAATACAAAAAAATCCCAATGTGGATAATATTTATCTGCGGATAGGATCGCCCTCAGACACTTATTATGTGGAAAGTGTGAACCGCGGCTCCATGTACATCAAACTGGTAGATAAAAAATACCGGACTGAAAGCGTTACGCAACTGATTAACGGATTTAAAAAACAGTTTGCCACTTTTGATGGGCTGGTTATCCTGTATCATCAGCCCACACAGGAAAATATTGATGAAAGTTTTAGCGGCCTGCCTGCTTTTTTTGGTGTCACCGTTACAGGTCCTAACCTTGACACGCTTGCCAGGTTAGCTTCCAAAGTAGAAAAAACCGCCATTGAAACGGGCGATTTTGGTAACGTTATTAATAACGCTAAATACCTTGTTCCTCAGATAGACATCACGCCTAACCGTTCAGAAATGGCACGGTTTGGGATTAGTGCTTTTGATTTGTATCAGGAACTAACCCTGGCTTTCAGAGGAGAGGTGGTTGCCCGGTTTGTAAAGGGACAAATACCTGTTTCGGTTTTCCTGCGGCTACCGCCTAACGACCGTAACAACCTGAAAAAGCTGGAACATCTCGCTATTCGTACCTCCGGTGGAAAATATATTCCGCTGAATCGTCTGGTGCATATTCAAATGATCAACGCATTGCCTTCCATTAGCCATTTGAACGGGGAACGGGAGCTGACCGTGGTAGCAGCGCCTAAGGGAAACCTCTTTGCCGCAGTGAAAAAACTTAAAGCCAGTCTCGGTGCTGCTTTTCTGCCCGAAGGGTATAACCTGCAAATTCGCGGGCAATATCAGACCTTAATACAGACATTGAAGTCGTTTTCTTTTGTTATTCTTATTGCCATTATACTCATTTACCTGATTTTATTTCTGCAATTCAACTCTTTTTGGCAACCTTTTGTTATTCTGCTAAAGATACCATTGGATTTCATCGGAGTTTTCATTGCCTTATTGATTACCCGTGAGCAGTTAAATATTTCCGTTGCTCTCGGATTGCTCACGTTAATAGGGGTTTCCGTAAACAATGCCATTATTCTGATTGACAAGGTAAACCGCTTGCGGCAGGAGGAAAATTATGGTTTGCAGGAAGCACTGAACGAGGCTGTTCATTTAAGAACCCGCCCTATCTTAATGACCGGCTTGACTACCATTATTGCATTGTTGCCTGCCGCCATCGGACTTGGTTCGGCCATGCATCAGCCTTTTGCTATTACCATTGTCGGAGGGATGATTACGGGGATCTTCTTCTCGCTCAACATTATCCCCATGTTTTACGCAGCTTTTGCAGGAAAATTTGAAAAGTAATACCAGGTTGTTACGATAGATGTTTATATCGAACTCAGCTTGATAATTTTATTCTGTTGGGGCGTGGGTATTTGTGTGTAAGTTGACGTGCTGATATTTCTTTGGAACCTGTTCGGAATTCTAATCTACAGGGAATCAAGCAAAGGACGGTAATGTCTTACCACAGAATCGAACGCCGGACGGTAAGCCGGAGCAACAGGTTCGACCGGGGGTGATTTTACCGTAAGCGGATTGACCGCTTTTCCGTATTTGTAGAACCGGAAATCCAAATGCGGGCCGGTGGCCAGCCCGGTGTGTCCCACATAGCCGATAAGCTGATCCTGACGCACATGTTTTCCGACCTTCATGCCCCGTGCAAACCGGCTTAAATGAGCGTATTGCGTGGTATAAACGCTGTTGTGTCGGATTTTGAGGTAGTTTCCGGCGCCATTTTTCTGGTAGCCTTTTTTGATGATAACGCCCTCTCCCAAAGCATAAACATGCGTACCTTCCGCAGCAGCATAATCCACACCGTGATGCGGGCGGTAGATTTTTAGTATCGGATGCCAGCGGTGGTTGGAAAAACGGGAGCTGATACGACGATATTTAAGCGGGGCTTTCAGAAAAGCACGTTCCAGGCAGTTGCCCTCCTCATCAAAATAATCGCCTCTGCCGTTTTGTTTAAAGTAAAAAGCATAATGATGTTGTCCTCTCTGGAGGAAATCTGCTGCTTCCACGTTTCCGAGACCAACATAATTGTTGTCAACGTAAACCTTTTGATAAATTGCCTTGTATTGATTTCCTTTTCTTAGTTCAAAAAAATCGATGGTCCAGGCGTAAATTTCCGATAGTTTTATTGCCAGGTTGGGGTCGTCGTGCTGGTCAATCATGGCGTTCCAGAGGGAAGTCCTGATGGTTCCTGTTGTGGAAACCTGTTTTCGGATAATCGGTTTTTTCCCCAGCGAAGCATATACAGAATCCGTGAGATGGTAAAGAACATAATTGGAAGGAGAGATTTCGTAGATAAACCAGACGGGAGTTTCCAGCGAGTCTTTTTTGCAGATGACAGTGTAGGCGTGCCCTTTTCTGATTTTACGGACATTAAAGGTTTTCTTTGTGTGGCGTGCAAAGTAGTCGATGGTGGAGTATTTCACGCCATATTTCAGCATAATATCAGCCAAAAACTGGTTGCGTCTTACCTTGCCTTTTTTTACCTGCAGGCTGTCCACGTTAATTCCATAGATAATGTCGGAGATAACTTTGGGCTTTACCTCCGGTTGGTTTTCTCTATGTTGCTTTTCATTGTGGCTACAGGAGAAGAAAGAAAGTGAAATAATTAAAAGAAAAAGAGAAATATATTTGTTGTTTATCCGGATCATGTTTATCACGTCTGTGTAAGAGGTGCAAAAGTAGAATTATTTAGGGGTTTTGGGCTGCAGAAATGATTTTTAACACAACAGAGTTCCGTTTTTTTAACGAAAAAGAGGGTGCGTTCAGCAGGAATACCCGACCTTATGTCGGAGAGATTGCCCTCGCCAGGGCAAGACAATCTCCCCTCTTCACCTGTTTCCTCCGAATTTCATCATTCTTCATTCATCATTCATCATTCATCATTCATCATTCATCATTCATCATTCATCATTCATCATTCATCATTCATCATTCATCATTCATCATTCAAAAGCCCGTCCGGATGCCCAAAAATTAATCTCTACGATTCTTTTCGGCAAAGTCTCTTCCGGCTTTTAAAGCCTTCAGGTTAAGCTGTACCAGATCCTCGCTTTTTTTGCTGAAAAGCTGGCGAATGGCATCCTCAAGCGAAGAATATTTCAGTCCGATAAAAGGAGAAGCAGCGCCGAGCACCACAATGTTAGCGGCTTTTACGGAACCCTGACTTTGGGCAATTTCATTCGCATCAATGGTAATGTAACGCGGGAGCTTCCGGATTTCACTTAGCACCACTTCAAGTTCCGGGTAATCCCGAATATTATTGAAGGGATTCATGCTGGTGATAAGCCAGCCGTTTTTGCGGTCGAGCATGTTGAAATAACGCAATGCCTCTAACGGCTCCACTGAAATAATCATGTCGGCTTTGCCCTCGGGGATTAAATCGGAGGCAATGGGGTCGGAAGACAAGCGCAGGTGCGACTGCACATCGCCGCCGCGCTGACTCATGCCGTGTACTTCTGACTGTTTCAGTTGCAGCCCTTCCGAAAGAGCCGCCAATCCAATGGTGGTGGCTATGGTCAGGATACCCTGACCGCCAACGCCACCTAATATGATATCTTTTTTCATGTTTGTTACAATTTTACTGAGCAGAACTTTCCTTGACTGTTTTTTTTTGGGTGTGTTTCAGTTTCATGCGTCGGGCCAGCGTCTGAACACACTCACGGCGGGGAATAATGACCGAAACACCCTGATATGCCAATTCTTCTTTGAAAATTTTCACATTTTCCTCGTGCAGACGATGCAATGGTTTGATTATGCGAATATGCTCCTCTTCCACGCCGATACCTTTCACGATATCTTCAAGTTTTCCAAAACCGGCAGAATCTTGTCCGCCGGTCATGCCGGTGGTACTGTTGTCGAGCAGCACCACGGTGATGGGAACTTTACGATTGACAGCGTCCAGAAGTCCGGTCATGCCCGAGTGAGTAAAAGTAGAATCGCCGATGGCAGCCACGGCGGGAACCAGTCCTGCTTCGGCAGCTCCCACAGCCATAGTGATGGAAGCACCCATGTCCACACAGCTGTTGATAGACTCCAGCGGAGGCAAAGCGCTGAGTGTATAGCAACCGATATCGGCCAGCACACGACCCGGCGAATAATCCTTCATGGCCTCATTTAATGCTTCGAAAGAATCCCAGTGCGAACATCCGTCGCATAGCAAAGGCGGGCGGCTCTTTAAAACCTCCGGGATTTTGTAGCCTTCAGGGATTTCCATTCCCAGGGCTTTCCCCACGATATTCGGATTTAATTCTCCTGCCCGCGGAAGCGTGCCGTCCATACGGCCTTTTACCGGTTTTCCATCATCGAGTATCCCGCGAAACAGCTCTTCGAGAATAGGATAACCCTCTTCGAGAACAAGCACGGAATCAACATCATTGTAAAGTTCTTTTACCAGCTTTCGCGAAACCGGATACTGACCAATTTTCAAGACAGGGTAAGGGATCTTGCCACCCTGATAGTTTTCCAAAAGATAGTTGTAGGCGATACCACAGGCCACAATGCCCATGCTTTTGTCTTTACCATCGAAAAGTTCGTTATAACCTGATTTTTCGCTATCTTCCTGAAAGGCAGCCTGTTTTCCCAGCAACGTGTTGTATTGTTTTCGTGCAATGGAAGGCAGAAGAATGAACTGCTTCAAATCGGAAGGTAAACTCAGCTCCCGTTGTGAAAGCGTCTCTCTGCGCTGTACACCCGAGCGGGAATGCGACAAACGGGTTGTAAGACGAAACAAAACCGGTGTCCCCAAACGTTCGGAAAGCTCAAAAGCATAACGTGTCATATCGTACGCTTCCTGCTGGTTTGAAGGTTCCAGCGTGGGAATTTGAGCAAACTTGCCGTAGAATCGTGAATCCTGCTCGTTTTGCGACGAGTGCATGGAAGGATCATCAGCAGAGACAACTACCAGCCCGCCATGCGCTCCGGTAATGGCCGAGTTAATAAAAGCATCGGCGGCCACATTAAGCCCCACATGCTTCATACAAACCAAAGCCCGTTTACCGGCATACGACATACCGATAGCTGTTTCCATGGCCGTTTTTTCGTTGGACGACCATTGCGAAACAATATGCCTTTCGGCGGCCTCTTTGGAGGCCTGAATATATTCGGTGATTTCCGTAGACGGTGTTCCCGGGTAGGCAAAAACTCCGGAAATGCCTGCATCCACAGCCCCCTGGGCTATGGCTTCATCACCAAGTAATAATAACCTATTCATGGATATTTTTTATTTTGTTTATTTTATCGAAATCGATTGCAAATTTACCATTTTTAAACCTATGGATTTTTTTGCATGGGCAATCTATAATAAATTTAAATTGCCTGAAATGGTTTACTTTTGCGCAAAACAGAACAATGAATTTTCTGGCCCATGCCCTCCTTTCGGGCGACAATGAGAGTGTGCTTGCAGGAAACATGATGGCCGATGCTGTAAAAGGCAGGACATGGGAAAAATATGCCCCTGATATTCAATCGGGAATCCTGTTACACAGACAAATAGATGATTTTACGGACAAGCATCCGCTGGTGAGGCAGAGCAAAGCACTGATACGGGAACACTATAGATTATATTCAGGAGTAGTAACAGATATTTATTTCGATCATTTTCTGGCTTCGGATTGGAAGATGTATTCCGATACAACTCTTGTGAACTTTTCGAATCATGTTTATAGAATTTTGACGAGACATTTTGTTATTCTGCCTCATCGTATCAAATATATCCTCCCCTTTATGATGGCCCAGAACTGGCTAAATTCCTATGCTTCGCTACGCGAACTGGAACAGATTTTTTACAATATGGACCGGCGGACCGGTTTCCGGTCGGGAATGACAAGTGCTGTAGCCGTCATGGAAACGCATTACGGTGATTTGCAGGAAAATTTCAGGACATTTTATCCGCAGTTGCAACAACGGGTTGAGGAAGTGTTAGTAAGCGTCTAAGATACTTCGGGTTATTCCATACAGTACAAATGGTAAAGGATTAGGAAACAACGGTAATTACCAGTTTCCGCCGGCTGCTGTGGCGGCGAAACTCACAAAAATAAATTCCCTGCCAAATACCGGTGTTCAGCTGGTGGTGGCTTATGGGAATGGTTAACGAGGTGCCGAAAACCGCCGTTTTAAAATGAGCAGGCATATCGTCGGAGCCCTCCAGCACGTGTGTGTAAAAAGGGGCGCCCTC
The DNA here is from genome assembly GCA_913009685.1 of uncultured Bacteroidota bacterium. GTDB lineage: Bacteria > Bacteroidota > Bacteroidia > Bacteroidales > F082 > Sulfidibacterium. The sequence goes on along the minus strand of CAJVXP010000012.1, from coordinate 33,752 downwards.
GGGGGCAATTTTGTTAAGCAATACGTTCAGGTCGGTGCGCACATCCGGATCGGCATTTTCGTTGAGCATCAATGCTGCCGAAGTGTGTTTCAGAAACAGGTTAAGCAGCCCTGTTTCGGGCAATTCGCTCAGCGCCTCAAGTACCAGATTATCAATCAGATGAAAGCCTCTCGGAAACGAAGGAAGTGTGATTTCTTTTTGTATTATCATGTACCGCGTATTTTAGGTTAAAATTACACAAATTTTCAAAATGACAAATAGCTTTGGCCCAAGTGGGCGATAGAAGCAGCAGTAGTATTTTCGGGAAAATAGATGTTATATATGGTCCAAGCGGACGCTTGAACCAGTTGTTGATAAGTAGTATTTTCGGGATGATTGGTCCAAGCGGACGCTTAATCCAGTTGTGTTAATAGAATAGGTCGTCCAAGCGGACGCTTGAACGATAATTTGTTGGCGGACACACTATGGCGCAAGCGTCCGCTTGTGCCACATCCGTGTAAAACAAAAAAACCTGCGAAAGCAGGGTTTTTTTGATAAAAGGCAGCCCAGTTATTATTTGATACCGGCAATTTCTTCCAGCATATCGGTAGTGAGCGATTTTGGCCTTTCGATAGCATAGCCGAGTGCTCTGTCCCAGGTAATGTTGGCAAGGACGCCCATAGCTCTTCCAACACCAAACAGAACGGTATAGAAGTCATACTCACGCAAGCCATAATGCCATTGGATAACACCAGACTGGGCATCCACATTGGGCCACGGGTTCTTGGCTTTTCCCTGTTCTCTCAAAATATCGGGAACCACATCGTACAAGCGCGAGACGAAAGCAAAAATCGGGTCGTCAGGTAAATGTTTCAGGCAGAACTCACGTTGCGACATGTAACGCGGGTCTGTTTTACGCAGTACGGCATGTCCGTAACCGGGGATCACCTGTCCGCTGTTTAGCGTATCCCACACAAATTCTTTCATTTTTTCTTCCGAAGGCAGTTTGCCATCCATCTTTTCCATCACCCCCTGAATCCATTTCAGCACTTCCTGGTTTGCCAGACCGTGCAGGGGACCAGCCAGGCCATCAAGGCCGGCAGAAAGTGAATAGTAAGCGTCGGAAAGAGCCGAAGCTACAAGGTGGGTGGCGTGAGCCGACACATTACCTGACTCATGATCAGAATGGATAATGAAATACATACGGGCCACATCATCATATGGCTCAGGCAGTCCCATCATGTGCGCAAAGTTGCCACCCATATCCAAATCGGGGTCGGGAGCAATGTGGATGTCGCTTTTGTATTTCATCCGGTAGATGTAAGCAGCAATCATCGGAAGTTTTGCAATAATGTCCGTAGCATCCTCATACATAGGTTCCCAGGCCGTCATTTTGTTAAATCCTTCTGCATAGAATTTAGCAAATTTTGATTCGCGCTGCATGGACAAAATAGCTGCGGAGAACATGGTCATGGGATGCGTATCGCGGGGCATAGTCCTTAAGATATTATAAACATATTGCGGGACATTTCTTCTTTTTTTGAAATCTTCAACTATTTCCAGCGTTTCTTCCACTGTAGGGACTTCGCCGGTAAGCAGATAGTACCAAAAAGCTTCCACGTAAGGATAGTCTTTCCCTTCAGGTTTGGGAATAATGGCCATCACTTCAGGAATAGTTTTTCCCCTGAAACGAATACCTTCAAAAGGATCGAGGTAAGAAATATCAGTTGTCAGACCTTTCACACCTCTCATGCCGTTAATGGTTTGGGAAATATTTACTTCACCCACTTTAACGTCTCCAAATTCTTTCAGCAGACGTGTTGTTCTAGGCCTGTGGGCTTCGATTTTTTTCCCTAATGTTTCTTTTAAAGTTGCCATGATTTTTTGTTTTATATGATGTCGGAGTAGCCCGGCTTAATTTAATTTTTTCTGCAAATTTTTACCCAATGCATCCAGAAAGCCTTCGGTAGTCAGGTAATCTTTCTCTGTCATATCTTTTCCTTTAATCAACAGGGCAAGGTCTTTGGTCATTTGACCGGCTTCGACTGTTTCCACACAAACTCTTTCCACACTATGGGCAAAATCCATCAGAGGCTGATTACCATCAAATTTACCACGGTAATACAATCCGCGCGTCCAGGCAAAAATGGAGGCAATAGGATTGGTAGAAGTGGCTTTCCCCTGCTGATGCTGGCGATAGTGACGGGTTACCGTTCCATGTGCAGCTTCAGCTTCAACAGTCTTTCCATCAGGTGTCAGGAGTACGGAAGTCATCAGCCCGAGCGAACCAAATCCCTGGGCAAGAATGTCAGATTGTACGTCTCCATCGTAGTTTTTGGTAGCCCAAACAAAGCCACCATCTTTTTTCATCACCTGGGCAACCATGTCATCAATCAGACGATGCTCGTAGTAATTACCATTGGCTTCAAATTTTTCTTTGAATTCGTTGTCGTATATTTCCTGAAAAATATCTTTGAAACGGCCATCATACTTTTTCAAAATCGTATTTTTCGTGGACAGGAAAAGATCTTGTTTTTTCTCCAGCGCCATAGTAAAGCAGGCATAAGCAAACCCGGTAATAGATTCGTCGGTATTGTACATAGCCATTCCAACACCATCGCCATCAAAATGGAAAACTTTATATTCCTGTGGCTCGCTGTCATCATCGGGAGTATATTTAATGGTCAGCGTTCCTTTTCCTCTGGTTCTGAAATCAGTAGCTTTGTACTGGTCGCCATAAGCGTGACGGCCAATAATGATAGGCTTTTCCCATCCGGGGACAAGACGAGGAACGTTTTTCATCAAGATAGGCTCACGAAAAACAGTCCCTCCCAGTATATTTCGAATGGTTCCGTTAGGGGATCTCCACATTTGTTTCAACCCAAACTCTTCCACGCGGGCTTCGTCGGGGGTGATGGTAGCACATTTCACACCAACACCGTATTTTTTGATAGCATTGGCTGCATCAACGGTAATCTGATCATCGGTTTCATCACGTTTTTGAATGCTCAGGTCGTAATATTTCAAGTCAATATCTAAATAAGGTAAAATGAGCTTGTCTTTAATCATGGCCCAAATAATCCTTGTCATCTCATCTCCATCCAGTTCAACTACCGGAATTGCTACTTTAATCTTTTCCATTCTTTCAAATCTATTGTTAATAAATCACTATTTTTTTACGCCCGTAAAATTACAACAACTATGGGATTTTTGTTTATGTGTTTTACTAAAAATCACTAATTTAAAACACGTACAGATTACGTATGCGTAGTAAAAACCCCCGGCTTCTTTCCTTCTGTGTTTTTCAGCTTCTCTTTCTCCGTTTACCGACAAAAAGCTGCCGGTTACCGAATTTTTGTTTCGTACAGTATTTCACCTCACTATTTTTGTCCTGAAAATCAAAAACAGATAAAAATGGGACAAGCAAAAAGATTGTACAGAAACACTTACAACAAAGTGGTTGGCGGAGTGGCCAGTGGCCTGGCGGAATATTTTGATGTGGATGTGATTATTTTCCGGTTGCTTTTCGTACTGCTGGTGCTTTTTGGCGGAGGTGGCCTGCTGGCTTACATCATTATGTGGATTGTGGTGCCGGCCAAACCAATACCTTTTCAATACAATAATGCGTCGGGTACGCAGGCAAACCCCGGACCAAACGAGGATGCCGGAGGGGCTACTGATGCTGGTAATACAACTACCGATTCGGAAAAGGCAACTTCTCCGGCCTCATCCGCAAAAACGCCTTCCAATACCAGCCTCGTTGCCGGAATTATTCTCATCCTCGTAGGCGTCCTCTTCCTCGCTAACCGTATGCTGCCGTGGTTTGAAATACGTGACTTCTGGCCGGTGTTACTGATTGCAGGAGGTTTTTTGATTATTGATCCGAATATTTTAAAATCTAAAAACAGACAACAATGAAATTTAGAAACGTTTTTTGGGGATTGAGCCTCATCATCATCGGCAGCCTGCTGGTTGCCCGGAATTTGGGAGTTATTGATTTCGACTGGTTTAACATTCTTCGCTTGTGGCCGTTGCTTTTTATCCTCTGGGGATTGTCGGTATTACCTATTCGGGATACCATTAAAGCGGGTATTCTGGTTATCATTTTGGGGGGCGCAACATGGTTTGTGCTGGAATATCCCAGCTCAGGAAAATATCATGATTTTGAATTTATCATTGATAAAGATTTTGACAGCGGTAATTCGTCGTTGACGGAAAGTCAACAAAACTTTACGATTCCTTATTCCGACACCATAGAAAACGCAAAGCTTGTGATGGATGCAGCCGCCGGAACATTTACCCTAAAAGACACCTGTTCAGACCTGCTCAGCTTTTCGCAACAAAGCTCACGAGGCAGTCATTACCAATATTTCGTCCGACGCAGCGGTCGTGATGTAATGGTTAATATTTCGGAGGATGAAGAACACATTTTTCATAACAACAACCACAAGAAGGTTATCATTAGCCTTAATCCGGCCCCGGTCTGGGACATTAGCTTAAATGCCGGAGCCAGCTCAGTCAATTATGACCTGAGACAATTCAAAGTGCAGAAAATCAGCTTGGATGGAGGTGCAGGATCGTTTAAAATAACACTGGGCGACAAGTATCCCAGCGTGAAAGTAGATATTGATGCCGGCGCCTCATCGCTTACGCTGAGAGTACCCGAAAACACGGGATGCGACCTGGAGATCACCGCTGTTTTGTCAGGTAAACATTTGCCCGGATTCACAAAAGTAAGCAGTGGCCATTATCAGACGGAAAATTATGATGAAGCCAAAAACAAAATTCATCTGAATGTGGATGCCGCCGTTTCCAGTTTCCGCATTATCCGTTATTAGACAACATTATCCCTGACCCGATCAGGTTCTATATATACAACCCGGCCTTTGTGCCGGGTTTTTTATATCCCGGTTTTTACCGTTCTTTGCAAAATACCAGGCAACTGAAAATCCATTTTTAATTTATTGATTATCATAGTTATGTTATCTCAGCCATCAGCAATGCCATCACAAAATCATCATAAATTTCCGCCAAAAGCAAAAAAGATTCCAAAAAAATTAAAGAAACACGGGCACATCCGTACCGACAATTATTGCTGGCTCAACGAACGTGAAAACCCGGAAGTTGTCGCTTATTTAAAGGAGGAAAACGATTATACGGAAACGGTTTTCAACACTCCCACAAAAGAGCTGCAGAAAACGCTTTTTGACGAAATGGTTGGTCGTATTCCGCAAAAGGATGTGAGCGTACCTTATACGCTGAGAGGCTATTCCTATTATACGCGTTATGAAGAGGGAAAAGAGTATCCGGTTTATTGCCGCAAAAAAACAGAAAAAAATGCACCGGAAGAAATCATGCTCGATGGTAACAAAATGGCGGAAGGCCATCATTTTTTTGAGATTAACAACTGGGAAATCAGTCCTGATAATCAAATTATTGCCTACAGTGTTGATACGGTGAGCCGGCGACAATACACAATCTTTTTTAAGAATCTGAAAACAGGAAAGACTTACCCGGATAAGATTCCTAACACATCAGGAGATTTGGCCTGGAGCAACAACAACAGGACAATTTTCTATTCTGTAAAAGATACGGCACTCAGGCCTTACAAGATTTTTCGGCATACCCTGGGAGAGCTTGTGGAAAATGACCGGCTTATATTTCACGAAAAGGATGCTTCCTTTGATGTCAGCGTGTACAAAAGTAAATCGAAGAAGTTTATGGTAATAACTTCGGAATCAACATTGTCAACAGAATACCAGTTACTGGATGCAGATAAACCGGATGGGAAATTCAATGTTTTTACCCCTCGCATGAAAAATGTGGAGTATCATATTGCCCATCAGGGAAACCGGTTTTTGATTCGTACCAATTACAAAGCCAAAAATTTCAGGCTTATGGAAACGCCGATGGACAAAACCGGCGTGGAGAACTGGAAGGAGCTGATTCCCAACAGAAAAGATGTGCTGCTTGAAGAAGTGGAAGTATTTGACAAATTCTTTGTGGTTGCAGAACGAAAAAACGGTTTGCTTCGCTTTCGTGTGTTTAACATGAATGACGGTACCGACCATTATCTGCAATTCGACGAACCGGATTATCATGTTTATTTTGATGACAATTATGCTTACGAGTCAGATGTGCTGCGATACGGCTATACTTCGTTGAAAACACCCAACACCATCTACGATTATAACCTACACACCGGGGCACGGCAACTCATGAAACAGCAAAAAGTCATTGGTGGCTACAACCAGGAAGATTATGTTACTGAAAGAATTTATGCGAAAGCCCGCGACGGTGTAAAAATTCCGGTGAGTATCGTTTACAAAAAAGGCTTCCGGAAAGACGGATCGCAGCCGTTGCTGCTTTATGCTTATGGCTCGTATGGCTACAGCATGGAGTCGACGTTCCGTTCTTCGCGGCTGAGTTTGCTCAACCGTGGTTTTGCCTTTGCCGTGGCTCATGTTCGTGGCGGCCAGGAGATGGGCCGGGATTGGTATGAAGATGGGAAACTGCTGAAAAAGAAAAACACCTTTTTTGATTTTATCGATTGCGCAAACTATCTCATTGCCAACAAATACACTTCCCCGGAAAAACTTTTTGCCATGGGTGGCAGTGCCGGTGGACTGCTCATGGGGGCAGTAGTCAATTATGCTCCTCAGCTGTTCAGAGGCGTGGTGGCCGCTGTTCCTTTTGTGGATGTGATTACCACCATGCTCGATGAGGATATTCCGCTAACAACCGGAGAATATGATGAATGGGGAAACCCCAATGAGAAACGTTATTATGATTACATGTTATCCTATTCGCCTTATGATAATGTGAAAACACAGGATTATCCGGCCATGCTGGTAACCACCGGTTTGCACGACAGTCAGGTGCAATACTGGGAACCGGCTAAATGGGTGGCTAAATTGCGTGAAATGAGAACCGATGACCATTTGCTGTTGTTATGGACAAACATGGATTTCGGACACGGAGGCGCATCCGGACGATTTGAGCAGTTTAAAGAACTGGCCATGGAAGATGCTTTTATGCTTTATCTATTGGAAAGATAAAAAATTAAAGCCATGCATTTCACAAATCTACACATTGTCAATCCGCATTCTGCAGTTTTTCCCGCTCTTTTTTTGGTAATTTTGCCACCACCAGGTCGTACGAATCATCAATCCACGATTTTACCAGATCGTTATCCAGCGTACCATCCGGCAAAATGGTGTTCCACAGGCGTTTGTTCATGTGGTATCCGGGGAGTACGGCAGGATAATGTTCGCGAAGCTCAAGGGCTTTTTCAGGATCACATTTTAAATTTATGCTGAGGTTCCCATCAAGATTCACGAGGGCGAACATCTTGCCGGCCACTTTAAAAACGAGTGTTACCTCATCAAAAGGGAAACTTTCTGTTACAGCAGGTTTGCCAAGGCAATATTCACGTATCTTCTCAATGTTCATGTTTCTTGATTTTGAGAGGGCTATTGTGCAAAAATAATGAAAGCATATTGAAAAAAAAACTTGACATTTTTCTAAATTCAATTACTTTTGCATCCGGAGGTAAGGAAACCGGCAATGATATTTTGCTTCACTTATCTCTTTTTTTACGTTAATACTCAGGGATTTAAAAATTTTATTATGGGACTTAAAGAAAAATCAACCGACCTGCGAAGGCGTATGAGAAACGCTTTAAAAGGGGGAGGAGACAAGGCCATACAAAAGCAAAAGGCCATTGGGAAACTGACTGCCCGTGAGCGTATTATTACTTTGCTCGATACGAATACTTTTCATGAATACGATCTGTTTGTAGAACATGCCGCCAAGGATTTCGACATGGACAAGAAATACCTTCCGGGTGATGGGGTCATCACCGGAACAGGAACTATTTCAGGTCATCCGGTGTGTGTTTATGCTCAGGATTTTACGGTAGCCGGTGGCTCACTCGGCTGGATGCATGCCAAAAAGATCACTAAAATCATGGATCATGCTCTGAAGCTGAAAGTGCCGCTGATTGGTATCAACGATTCGGGCGGTGCACGTATTCAGGAGGGGGTGAATTCACTCGCCGGATATGGCGAAATCTTTTATCGTAACACACTGGCCTCCGGAGTGATTCCTCAAATATCGGTGATCCTTGGCCCTTGTGCCGGTGGTGCCGTCTATTCTCCGGCACTGACCGACTTCGTTTTTGTGGTAGAAAATATTTCCAAAATGTTTATCACCGGCCCGGAAGTTATAAAAACGGTACTCGGTGAGGAAATTAGTATGGAAGCGCTTGGCGGAGCTCGTGTACATTGCGAAAAAACCGGTAATGCACACTTTTTTGCAAAGAGCGAAGAAGAGTGTTTCAACCAGATTAAAAGCCTGGTCAGTTACATCCCGTGGAATAACAACCGCAAAGCGGCTAAGTACCCGAAAAAGAAACCCAAAACAAAAAAATATAATATTGAAAGTATTATTCCTTCAGATGCACGTGAACCTTATGATGTTTGTGATGTAATTCGCTCGCTTACGGATGATTCTGATTTTATGGAGGTTCAGGAATTGTTTGCCAAAAATATTGTTATCGGTTTTGGGCGTATGGAAGGTGACACGGTTGGCTTTGTGGCTAATCAGCCAATGGTGCTGGCCGGGGTGCTGGATGTGGATTCGTCTGATAAGGCAGCCCGCTTTATCCGCTATTGCGATGCTTTTAATATTCCTTTGGTTACGCTGGTTGACCTGCCTGGTTATCTTCCGGGTGTGGACCAGGAGCATGCCGGTGTTATCAGGCATGGTGCGAAAATTTTGTATGCTTACTCCGAGGCTACGGTACCAAAGATTACGCTGATCATGCGAAAAGCTTATGGTGGGGGTTACATTGCCATGTGCTCACATCATTTGCGTGCCGATTTTGTTTTTGCATGGCCTACAGCTGAGATTGCAGTTATGGGCCCTGAGGGTGCCGCTAATATTATCTTCCGCAAAGAAATTATGGCTGCCGAAGATCCGGATAAATTTAGAAAACAAAAGGTGGACGAATACAAAGAGAAATTCGCCAACCCGTATGTTGCCGCAGCTTATGGATATATTGACGCTGTGATTGAGCCGACAGAAACCAGAAAAATGTTGATCAGAGCTTTGGGTATCTCACAGGAAAAAGAAGTTTATCTGCCGAAGAAAAAACACGGAATCCCTCCATTCTAAAATTGAACTGATATGTCAGAAAATAAAAATAAAATACTGGACGACTTCACCATAGGGGGGATGTATTATAAAACCACCCTGACGGAAAAGTTCAAAAACAGAAAGCAATACAAAGAGCCTGATATTAACCTTATTAAGGCTTTTATCCCTGGAACAATCGTTGATATTATGGTGAAGCAGGGACAAAAAGTGTCGAATGGAGAACCGCTGCTTTTGCTGGAAGCCATGAAAATGCGCAACATTATTATTGCGCCCCAGGATGGTAAAATTAAAAAACTTTGGGTGAAGAAAAACGATTTGGTTTCCAGAGATCAATTGCTGGTCGAGATGGATTAAGGATTATAATTGAAATAATTTGTTTGTTTTTTCGATATATTGCAACAAATCTTCCTTTCCAACGCCAGTGGTGGCAGAAGTTATGATCAAGGGAGGCAGCTCTTCCCAGTTTTGTAAAAGCGCTTTTTTGTAAGCAGACAGATTCTTCTCAACATTCACTTTGCTCAGCTTATCGGCTTTGGTGAAGGTTATGACAAAAGGTATCTGCGACATGGCCAGCCATCCCATGAATTCCATATCATTTTTTTGCGGCTCGTGCCGCAAATCAATCAGCACAAACAACGACATGAGGTTCGAACGGGTAAGAATGTAATGCCGGATCATTTTTCCCCATTTTTCCCGTTCGGTTTTGGAACGTTTGGCATAACCATAACCGGGCAAGTCAACCAAATACCACTGTTTGTTGATCAAAAAATGGTTCATGGTGATGGTTTTTCCGGGGCTGCCGGAAACTTTTGCCAACTTCCGCTTTCCTGTCAGCATGTTGGTCAGCAACGATTTGCCTACATTGGAGCGGCCGATGAATGCATACTCCGGCTTTTCCGGCTTTGGGCACTGGCTCTCCATAACCGAGCTGGTAATAAATTCTGCTTCCCGGATTTCCATCTTTTTAATTAGTTTATTGTGTAATATTCAGATATCGTTCTTTTTTCTTGCCGTATATGTCATCCAGCGTAACAAGAATGCCGGTCTCCTCAACATTGCCAAAGTGGTCATTCAGCGCTGTGCCAAAGGTTTTCATGGTGGAAGACAGACTCATGTAAGCATTGAAAAGCGGGGGAATATTTTCTCCGAGTGTCCTGACTTTCTGTACCAGAATACGGTAGTTTTCATCATAATTGGCACCACTGAAAATACTGTCCAGAATTTTAATGTCTGTTATAATAGGTAGCGGTTTTCGTGGGCGGATTAAATTTTCTTTATCGGGAAAATACTTCTGCATAAAATAGAGAATCATGTCCCTGCCAAAGGAATCGAAGTGTGGATACATGGTTATTTTTCCGAACAGGTATTTCACATCCTGATGCTTGACGGTAACAGCTCCGAGACCATCCCAGAGGTTATCGAGAGAAAAAAGGCCCCGCCTCAGGTTGTAAACAGGTTGATAATAAGGTTGTACAAAGGAGCGCCCCAGCTCAATGGTATGTGGGAGATATTTCTCAATAAAAAGTTTGTTGTATTTAAACAAACGTGATGTTGGAGAAAAGACCTCTCCGTTTGTAATCTTCATCTCTTTACAATGGATATAACGATAGCCACCAACAATGGCCTGCTCGTCAGGATCCCAGACTATCAGTTGCCTGAAAGCCCCTTCACCCCGGTCATATTCGTCAATGTCAACGGATTTGCCTGTTCCTCCTTTTGCATCCCGAAAAGTAACTTCGCGTAACCGGCCAATTTCTATCATAATGTGTGGCGCTTCCTCTGCGGTGAGGTCGTAAATTTCATTGCCTCCGCTATTGGTTTTCCTCAGGAAATTATTTTCGTTTAACTCGGAAACTAAAAGTTCTTTGTTTACAGGGGGAATGATTGTTTCCATTTTTTTCAGTTTAATGGTTGCAAATATACAATCAATCTGCTAAAAATTCCTGTTCCGGGTTGTCTTTTAGTAAATAGATGAAATCGCGCATGCGGTCAGCCCATTCCAACCGGGAGTGTCTGTGGTCAAAAGTTTTGTAAGGAATCGGTTTGCCGAAAGTTATGGTAATAGTTTTGTCCTTTTGTTTGTAAAACTCATCCACAAGGTAGAGCATTTCTATGTTGCTTTTAATGTGCAGCAGTTTCCGGAGGTTGGCCAGATTGTAAAAAAAGTTTGTGTTTCGGCCACTGATGTGTGTGGGAATAACATCTCTTTTAAACCGTTTGGCTTTGGTGATAAAGGTGGGATGCCACCTGAGGTCTTTTATAATGCCCTTTTTCTTCCTCGAAGCCAACCCTGCCGGGAAATAACAGATGATTTTGCCGGAAGCAAAAGTATCGTTGATAATTTTAATGTTTTCTGTGTTTGAGCCGTGTTTGTTAATGGGGATGAAGAGCGGTTCTAAGTTGTTTATATTCATGAGTATATCGTTGACCGGGAAAACAATATCATCTCTTTTTTTTGCCACGGTCATCATCAGCGCCAGTCCGTCTAACCCGCCAAGAGGATGGTTGGAAGCCACGATGGCCTTGCCGGTATCGGGGATGTTTTCCAGACCGATAACTTTCACTTTTGTGTTCATAAAAGTCAATGCTCCCTCAACAAAAGGAATGCCCTCAAGATGACCGTATTGTCTCAGAAACACATTCAGTTCATCTTCGTGAACAACCCGCCTCAGGTAGTTTATAATAAAACCGGGCAAACGCTTTCTTAATGTGGGGCTTTTACGCTCAATAACCCGGGCGACATCAATCATTTCAGCCTTGATAACCGATTCTTTTTCTTCCATATCCGCTGCTGTTTTGCAGAACAAAAATAGGGATTATTCTATACTTTCCCGTTTAAAATATTTCCACTCCGTCCTGGTGGTTTTCTTAAGCCGGTTAAGTCGGTTTATTAACAAAATCCCGGATTTTACGTTGTTAATAAGTTTCCCCTGACTTTTCATAAAAATTTATTTTGCTGTTAATCAGCACAATGTCATTTCCCAACAAAAGAAATCCCTTGAAAATTGTAACTTTTTTTTAACAATGTGGTAAAATGTGGGAGATAATGTTAAAATGTGGTAAATATATAGTATATTTACGCCATAAAACTGCGTTTAATGCTCAATATTTTAGGAACATACGAAGCCAAAGTAGATGCCAAAGGAAGATTCATGTTTCCAGCGCCTTACAAGACCCAAATGGGCGATGAGGTGAAAAACGGCTTTGTGGTCAAGCGGAGTATTTTCAAAAAATGTCTTGAGCTTTTCCCTTTTGATCAGTGGCAGACGGAAACGGCTATGGTGGGAAAGCTGAATATGTTTAAGAAGAAGAACGCGGATTTTGTTACCAAGTTTATGGCTGGTGTCAAACCGGTCGAGCTGGATGGTACCGGACGGTTACTACTCCCGAAGGACTTGCTGAATTATGGCGGGATTACTAAGCAGATCGTGCTCACATCAGTCGTAAACCGAATTGAAATCTGGGATAAAGTTGCCTATGAAAAGGCTGTGGATTATAACCCGGATGATTTTGCCGATTTGGCAGAAGAGGTTATGGGTGAGTTCGAAACTGATTAAAAATATGTATCATAATCCGGTATTATTACATAAAAGCGTAGAGGGTTTAAATATCCGTCCCAACGGAGTGTATGTGGATGCTACATTTGGTGGCGGAGGTCATGCACGCGCTATTTTAAAACAGCTGGATGCTGATGGCCGTTTGGTAGCTTTCGACCAGGATGCAGAAGCTGAAGCCAACAAGCCGGACGACGAGCGGCTGATATTTGTAAATCAGAATTTTCGTTACCTGAAAAATTTTCTTCGTCTTTATGATATGCTGCCGGTGGACGGTATTCTGGCCGACCTCGGTGTGAGTTCTCACCAGTTTGATGAGGCTGAACGCGGCTTTTCTATCAGGTTTGATGGCCCGCTGGACATGCGCATGGGGAAACACGAGAACCTGACTGCCGCAGAGGTTGTCAATACCTATTCCGAAGATGAATTAAATAGAATTTTCAGGTTGTACGGTGAGATAAAAAACAGCCGTTGCATGGCGAAACTTATTTGCGCACAGCGCAAAGAGAAAGCTTTTGAAACCACCTTCGGGCTGGAGGCTGCTGTTGAAAAATGTATTCCGCCCACGCGAAAAAACAAAATGCTGGCCATGCTGTTTCAGGCTATCCGTATTGAAGTAAACCAGGAGCTGGAAGCGCTGAAAGTTTTTCTGGAACAGGCAGTCGATGTGCTGAAACCCGGTGGCAGGCTGGTTGTCATCTCTTACCATTCGCTGGAAGACCGTTTGGTTAAGAATTTTATTAAAACCGGAAATTTTGAGGGAAAAATAAAAAAAGATTTTTTTGGGAACGACCTGATTGATTTCAAACCCGTGGTAAACAAAGCCATTGCTCCCGATGAGGAAGAAATAGCACGGAACACCCGTGCCCGCTCTGCTAAATTGAGAATTGCTGAAAAAATCGGTGAATAATGAAAAAAAACAAGCGCAAACCGGAATTTAAGGAAAACAGGCTGTCACACCATGATGCCGTCGGGACTTTCGGTCGCGCCACGCAGGATGTGCTCGGCGGCGCAATTTTGGAAAATAAAAAAACACAGCGCATTTTTCCGTATCTGCTTTTCCTGGCTCTGCTGGCCTTTGTCTATATCACCAATGATTACGTGCTTGAAAATAAGGTCAGGAGAATCGCCGGGATGGAGCGCGAAATCAAAGAATTGCGCTACGAATATATTTCCGTAAAGTCTGATTTAATGACACTTAGTAAACAGTCACAGTTAGAAAAACGACTGGAAAGCATGGGCATCAAAGAAAATAATGTGCCCGTAAAAACCATCATCATTCATCAAAAGCAGGGAAAATAGTTTTGGAAAGTAATAAGAAAGTCATATTGCCCCGTGTTTATCTCGTCTATTTCGGGACGCTTGTCTTTGCCTTTATGATTATCGGAAAAATGGTTTACATCCAATATAAAGAGGGTCCTGCGCTCATAAGCAAAGCCAAAAAGCAAGAGATAAAGATTTTCGATCTGAAGGCTGATCGTGGCAATATTTTATCGGATAAAGACAACCTGCTCGCTACCTCTGTACCTGTTTTTGAGATTCGTATGGATGTAGCCAACGGTTATGTTTCCAATACGTTTTTTAATCAAAATGTTGATTCTCTTGCCTATCGCCTTTCTGTGCTTTTCGGGGACAGGTCAGAAACTGCCTATAGAAAGATACTGATACGCGCCCGTGCCAAAGGAAATCGCTATCTGCTGATTCATCGCAATGTAAGTTATATGCAACTGAAAGCGCTGCGTACTTTTCCCATTTTCCGGAAGGGAAGATACCGCGGAGGACTTATTGCCATGCAAAAAACAAGAAGACGCCTGCCTTTTGGCCGGCTCGCTGCCCGGACTATTGGATACGAAATCAAAAATGCGAACCTCTATGTAGGTCTTGAGGGTGCTTATTCAAAAATACTTACCGGTGTGGATGGCAAACAAATCCGGCGCAGAATAAACAACGGGGCATGGCTTCCCATTCACGATGAAAATGAAATAGAACCTCAAAATGGCAAAGATATTATTTCTACTTTAGATATGAACCTGCAGGACGTAGCTGAAAATGCGCTGCTAAAACAAATGATAAACCATGAAGCCTACATGGGATGTGCCGTTCTGATGCAGGTGAAAACAGGCGATATAAAAGCCATTGCCAATCTGCGCTACAATGCGAAAAGCGGCAGGTATGAGGAAAGCTACAACATGGCTATCGGCGAGAAGTATGAACCCGGCTCCACTTTTAAACTGGCTTCGATTATATCCGGTTTGGATGACCATAAATTCAAATTGAGTGATACCGTTTCGGTGAAGAAAGGATATGTGGTTTATTACGGCAGAACATTGCGTGATGTGCACGTCATTGGTGACGGTATGATTACTATCCGGCAGGCTTTTGAACACTCCTCCAACGTGGGAATATCCAAAGTGATGGAGAAGGCGTATAAAAACAATCCTTCCCGGTTTATCGCGCATCTGTATGCCATGTCGCTGAACAAACCACTGGGATTGAAAATTTCCGGTGAGGCAAAACCTTACATCAAAAGCCCGAAGGACAAAAAGTATTGGTACCGCACTTCTCTCCCATGGATGTCGGTAGGTTACGGATTGGAGATAACGCCTTTGCAACTGCTTACCTTTTATAATGCGGTAGCCAATAACGGTGTTGAAGTAAAACCGCGTTTTGTTACTGCCATTTCCGATGGTGGGAGAGTGGTGAAAAAGTTTGGCGTTCATGTGATTAATCCCCGAATTGCTTCCCCTTCCATCATACGAAAAGTACAAAGTCTGCTTGAGGGGGTTGTTTTACGCGGTACGGCTCAAAATCTGAGAAACAAACATTTTGAAATTGCCGGGAAAACAGGTACGGCAAAAATAGCCGGAGGAGAAAAATATATTCCCGGAGCTTATAATGCTTCTTTCGTGGGATATTTTCCTGCCGATGACCCGCAGTATTCCTGTATTGTGGTAATTAGCAGACCGAAACATGGCTATTACGGCAGCGCGGTGGCTGCTCCTGTTTTTAAGGAGATTGCCGACAAAGTGTATGCAACCTCGCTGGCGCTGCACGAAAAAATGGCCCCCGACACCTTGAAAGAAAACTTTCCGCTGGCTGTAAATGCTGCCTGGTATCACGATTTAAAAATAATTTACAAAGATCTTGGCATAAAGGAGTTGGGTAAATCGGCGGGTGAAACCTGGACGGTTACCGCAGACCGGAACAACAAAGTGTTTTTTCAGCTGAAAACTTTTACAAAAGGACTGGTTCCCAATGTCAAAGGAATGACAGCCAAAGACGCTGTTTATCTTTTGGAAAACAGAGGCCTGAGTACACGTGTGCAGGGGAGGGGAGTCGTGTACAGGCAGTCGCTGAAGGCGGGAACCCGCTTTCGTAAAGGACAGGAAATATTAATTCAACTATCAAACTTTTAATATAAGCCATTGAAACGTTTGAACGACATATTATACAAAACCGGCGTTGAGAGTATCAGCGGAAAAGGGGATGTTGCCGTGGCACAGGTGATTTTCGATTCACGCAAAGTGCAGCCAGGCGACGTTTTTGTAGCGGTGTCCGGTACCCGGGAAGATGGTCACCATTTTATTGATGTTGCTGTCCGGCAGGGCGCAGCGGCTGTGGTTTGTGAGACTCTGCCTGCAGCGTTGCAACCGGATGTAACCTATGTCAGAGTGAAAAATTCTGCGTTTGCTCTGGGCCAGATGGCGTCTAATTTCTTCAAAAGACCATCGGAAAGCCTCCGCCTGGTGGGTGTAACCGGTACCAATGGAAAAACTACCATCGTTACCTTGCTGCATCAACTGTTCCTGGAGTTGGGCTACAAAACAGGCATGCTTTCCACCATCGTTAACAAGGTGAACCAAAAAGAAATTAAAACCAGCCATACTACTCCCGATGCGTTAAGTATAAACCGGGTTTTGCGAAAGATGGTCGATGACGGCTGCGAATATGCTTTTATGGAAGTGAGTTCGCATGCCATTGTGCAGGAGCGTATTGCCGGTCTTCAATTTACCGGGGCGCTGTTTACGAACATTACACACGACCATCTGGATTATCATAAAACATTTAAAGATTATATCACAGCCAAGAAAAAATTCTTTGACGATTTGCCAAAGAATGCTTTTGCTCTCATCAATACCGACGACCGAAATGCCGGAATGATGGTACAAAATACACGGGCAAAGAAATACAGCTATGCGCTAAAAACCATGGCCGATTATCGCGGACGGCTGATGGAAGATGAATTTTCGGGTTTGCAAATGCTTCTCGATGGCAGGGAATTTTATTCTCCCATGGTGGGTGGCTTTAATGCCTCCAACCTGCTGGCGGTATATGCCACCGCTGTTTTGCTTGGGCAGGACAGAGAAGAGGTGATGCGTGTGCTGAGCGGATTGCGCGGCGCCGAAGGCCGTTTTGAGATAATGCACTCGCCCGAAGGCATTATTTGTATCGTTGATTATGCCCATACGCCGGATGCATTGAAAAATGTTCTAAAGGCCATTCGTGCCGTACAAACCGGAAATGAACAACTAATAACTGTGGTGGGCGCCGGTGGCGACCGCGATAAGACAAAACGGCCGTTGATGGCTGCTATTGCTGCTGACATGAGCACACGTGTCATTCTTACTTCGGACAACCCGCGCAGCGAAAATCCGGAAGAAATCCTCCGTGATATGAAAGCGGGTATTGACCCTGTTCACACGAAAAACACCCTCGTTATTACCGACCGCAAAGAAGCCATCAAAACGGCTTATGCACTGGCCGGGAAAGGGGATATTATCTTGGTGGCAGGCAAAGGACATGAAAAATATCAGGAAATCAAAGGGGTACGCTATCCTTTTGATGATAAACAAGTGTTGATTGAATTATTTAAAGAGCGATAACTATGTTTTATTATCTGTTTAAATATTTACATGAGAATTTTTCCATTCCTGGATCGGGGCTGTTTCAGTACCTCTCTTTCAGGGCTGCGCTGGCTTTGATTACATCACTGCTGATTAGTCTTGTGTTTGGTGAACTATGGATTAAATATCTGAATAAAAAGCAGGTGGGAGAGACAGTCCGCGATCTTGGTCTCGAAGGCCAGTTGGAGAAACAGGGAACCCCCACAATGGGCGGACTGATTATTCTTGCGTCTATCATCATTCCTACGTTGCTTTTTGCACAGCTTGATAATGTGTATATAATTTTAATGCTGTTTACAACCATTTGGCTCGGGGCACTGGGCTTTATCGACGACTACATTAAAGTTTTTAAGAAAAATAAAAAAGGCCTTAACGGTAGATATAAAATTGCCGGACAGGTGATTCTCGGCCTGATTATAGGGCTGGTTATGTATTTTAACAAAAATGTGATTACCCGTGAGAAACAGGTGTATCAGGTGTCGCAGGTTTATCAGATCATTAATAAATCAGGTCCTTCGGCACGGTATTCTATCACTGAAAAGCACTCGACCAAAACGACTATTCCGTTTTTGAAAAATAACGAATTTGACTATGCTATGTTACTCAAATGGCTGGGACCCGGCTATGAAAAATGGGCTTTCCTGATTTTTATTCCTATAGTTATTTTAATCATCACCGGGGTTTCCAACGGGGTCAACCTTACCGATGGTATGGATGGCCTGGCGGCGGGGACGTCGGCTATTATCGGGGCGACGCTCGGTATTCTGGCCTGGGTGTCGGGTAACATTATTTTCGCCGACTATCTGAACATTATGTATTTGCCTAATGTGGGCGAGCTGGCAGTTTATATCAGCGCTTTCGTTGGCGCCACCGTGGGATTTTTGTGGTACAACACCTATCCGGCACAGGTATTTATGGGCGATACGGGTAGTCTGGCTATTGGCGGCATTATTGCCGTATTTGCCATCATTATCCGTAAAGAACTGCTGATACCCATATTTGGAGGCATCTTTCTCGCCGAGAGCATTTCGGTGATATTACAAGTGGGTTATTTTAAATATACCAGGAAAAGGTATGGTGTGGGAAAGAGGATTTTCAAAATGGCACCGCTACATCACCATTATCAGAAACTGGGTTTCCCCGAACCGAAAATCGTGTTGCGCTTTTTTATTGTGGGAATTGCCCTTGCCGTAGCAACTATCATTACACTGAAAGTGAGATAAATATGAATATAAATGAAGCAAAAAAACGAAATAGTTGTTCTCGGTGCCGGTGAAAGCGGAACAGGAGCTGCTGTGTTGGCAAAAAAGCATGATCTGCCGGTTTTTGTTTCGGATAAAGGAAAGATAAGTGAACAATACAGACGCGTTCTTAAACAGTTTGAAATAGATTTTGAAGAAAACGGACACGATACCGTACGGATTTTCGCTGCTGCCAAAGTAGTGAAAAGTCCCGGAATTCCTGACACGGTACCAATGATTCGTCAGCTGAAAGAAAAGGGTGTCCCCGTGATTTCGGAGATTGAATTTGCAAGCGGTTTTACGCAGGCAAAAAAGATCTGTATCACCGGAAGTAACGGGAAGACTACCACCACGCTGCTCACCTACCACATTCTAAAAAATGCCGGACTGAATGTGGGGCTGGCCGGAAATGTCGGGAGAAGTTTTGCCTGGCAGGTGGCTTTCCATAATTTCGACTGGTATGTGTTGGAAATCAGTAGCTTTCAGCTGGATGGAATGTATCGGTTCAAAGCTGATATTGCCGTATTGCTGAACATTACGCCGGATCATCTTGACCGGTACGACAATGATTTTCAAAAATATACGGACAGCAAATTCCGGATTCTTCAAAACCAGACAGAAAACGATTATTTCGTTTTCTGGGCCGATGACCCGGTGATTCGCAAAGAGATGAAAAAGAGAAAAATTAAGGCAATCCCGGTTCCTTATGGTGAGCACAGCGCTAACCAATATCCGGGCGCCGGCATAACAGGTAAAAAAATAAGATTTAATAACGATAAAAACAGTTTTGATATGACACTCGAACAATTAGCATTACAAGGTAAACATAATACTTACAACTCCATGGCTGCAGGGGTAGCCGCTCATTTGATGGAAATAAGAAAAGAAACCATCAAACAGAGCCTTTCCGATTTTCAGAATATTGCCCATCGGTTGGAGTATGTGGCCAGCGTTCATGGTATTACCTTTATCAATGATTCCAAAGCAACCAACATCAACTCGACCTGGTATGCGCTGGAATACATGGAAAAACCAACCGTTTGGATTGTAGGCGGGGTGGACAAAGGCAACGACTACGATATTTTGAAACCGCTCGTAGCGGAAAAGGTGAAAGCCATCGTTTGTCTTGGCCTGGACAACAGGCATATCCACAAAGCCTTTGAAGGTCTTGTAGAATCCATAATTGATACCGAGTCAGCACGGGAAGCAGTAACAACAGCCTATTATCTTGCAAAAAAAGGAGATGCGGTTTTGCTTTCACCGGCTTGCGCCAGTTTCGATCTGTTTGAGAACTACGAGGACCGTGGAAACCAGTTTAAAGCGGCAGTAAACGAATTGTAACTTTTTGAAAAAAACGAGATGAAAATCCTCAACAGTAAAATAGATATTAAAGGTGACCGGGTTATTTGGGCAGTAGTCTTTATCCTGACTATTCTGTCCTTTCTCGCAGTGTATAGTTCTACGGGAACACTTGCCTACAAATATCATGGTGGTAACACCACTTACTACATGCTGAAGCACGGTATTATTTTACTTACGGGATTGCTGCTAATGTATGTAGCTCATTTGTTGAAATATACCTATTATTCCCGGATTTTTCAGATTGCTTTTTATATTGCTGTTCCGCTTTTGTTTATTACCCTGTTGTACGGGCTTAACCTTAACGAAGCCCGCCGTGCCCTGCCCTTACCGTTTCATTTGAGTTTCGAGACCTCCGACCTGGCAAAGCTTACGCTGATTGTTTATCTTGCCCGTGAACTTACGAAAAGAGAGGAGGAGATAAAGGATTTTAATAAAGTGTTGTTATATTTAATGCTTCCTGTCCTTATTGTTTGTGGTTTGATTTTTCCGGCTAACTTTTCGACTGCCGCCCTTATTTTTGTTACCAGTCTGGTTTTGATTTATATCGGAAGAGTAAAATTCGCTCATATCCTATCGATTGTTGGTTTGAGTGTTCTGCTTTTAGGATTTGCGCTGGGGGTGCTCCTGATGATGCCGGCGGGAAAACAGGCTCGTTTGAATACCTGGAAAACCCGGATAGAACAATTTAAAGGAGGAGAAGCAGGGAATAATTATCAGGTGGAACAGTCAAAAATTGCCATTGCTTCCGGCGGTTTGTTTGGGAAAATGCCAGGCAAAAGTACCCAGCGTAATTTTCTGCCCCATCCTTATTCTGATTTTATTTTTGCCATAATAGTGGAAGAGTACGGATTGGTGGGGGGAACTATTGTTGTTTTGTTGTACCTTATTTTGTTGTACCGGGCGGTACGTATTGTGACAAAAGTCCCCAATAATTTTGGGGCATACCTTGCTATTGGACTGAGCTTTAGTCTGGTATTCCAGGCAATGATTAATATGGGTGTGGCCGTGCATTTGTTGCCGGTAACCGGACAGCCGTTGCCTTTGGTTAGTATGGGCGGAACTTCTATTTGGTTCACCAGCCTGTCCATTGGGATTCTGCTCAGCGTGAGTAAGGATCTGGAATCAAACAAAACAGAACAAATTGCACATGAAACAGCCTGAAAAATATAAGATACTGATGAGCGGGGGAGGTACGGGCGGCCATATTTTCCCGGCTATTGCCATTGCCAACGACTTAAAGGCGAAGTTGAAAGATGCGGACATCCTTTTTGTGGGCGCCAGAGGCCGGATGGAAATGGAGAAAGTTCCACAGGCCGGTTTTCCCATCGAAGGGCTGTGGATTAGCGGTATTCAGCGAAAGCTGACGCTGAAAAATTTGATGTTTCCTTTCAAGCTGTTGGACAGCATGATAAAAGCACGCCGCATTGTGAAACAGTTCCAACCCGATGCCGTGGTAGGAACAGGCGGTTATGCCAGTGGCCCTCTTTTGAAAGCCGCAGCTAATGCAGGGTTCCCCACTCTGATTTTGGAACAAAACTCTTATCCCGGCATTACCAACCGATGGCTCGGCAAAGTTGTTAATGTGGTTTGTACGGCTTATCAGGGAATGGAGAAATATTTTCCTGCTGAAAAAATTGTGGTTACAGGAAGCCCCATCCGGAAAAATATTCGGGAGGCAGCAATAACAACTACAAATGCCCGAAAGTTTTTCGGGCTGGAAGAAAACAGGAAAACATTATTGATTATTGGCGGAAGCCAGGGAGCACGCCGGATTAATGAGGCGGTAGCTCTGCATGTGGAGCAACTGCTGGCGACAGGTATGCAAATCATTTGGCAGACCGGAAAGCCATCTCTTGAAATGGCTGGGAAATCATTGCTGAATTCAAAATTCAGAAATCGTGTGGTAGTCAGGGATTTTATTTATGAAATGGATAAAGCT
Organism: uncultured Bacteroidota bacterium; assembly: GCA_913009685.1. GTDB lineage: Bacteria > Bacteroidota > Bacteroidia > Bacteroidales > F082 > Sulfidibacterium. The sequence goes on along the minus strand of CAJVXP010000012.1, from coordinate 11,614 downwards.
TATGCTGCTGCTGATGTAGTGGTGTCGCGGGCAGGCGCCATCGCCATTGCCGAGATTATTCAGGTAAACAAACCGGCGATATTTATTCCGTTGCCTTCGGCTGCCGAAGACCATCAAACGCGAAACGCTATGGCGCTGGTGCAGAAAGAAGCTGCGGTTTTGTTAGAAGAAAAAACCGCTTCCGGCGATTTCTTTGAGATAGTAAACGGCTTAATGAAAGACGAAGAAAAAAAAGAGTCAATAAAAAAAAATCTCCGGCAATTTGAGCATGGCGATGCCACGGAGAAAATTGTAAAAGAAGTTTTGAAATTAATTCAACAGAAAAAAGCTTGAAAAAAGGACCGGACATAGTGTATTTTTTGGGCATTGGCGGCATTGGCATGAGTGCTCTGGCGCGCTATTTTCATAGCCTGGGCTTAACTGTTTACGGCTATGATGTGAGTAGTACGCCGCTTACCCGGCAACTTGAAGCCGAAGGAATGCATATTCACTATGCCGATGATGTATCTCTGATTCCGGAAAACGTTACGATGGTAATTTATACGCCGGCAATTCCTGAAACTAACCGGGAGTTCCGGTATTTCAAAACCCGCAATATAAAAATGGAAAAACGTGCTGCAGTCATTGGCGAAATCAGCCGCGGCCTGTTTACCATTGCCATTGCCGGAACGCACGGAAAAACCAGCATCACCGCAATGGTAATGCAGATACTCCACACCGCCGGGCTACCCATGGTTGCCTTTGTCGGAGGCATCGTAAAAAATTTCGGTACTAATTTCATTATTTCGGAACATCCGCAGTACATGGTGGTTGAAGCCGACGAGTATGACCGTTCGTTACTCACATTACATCCTGATATTGGCGTGATTACCTCGGTGGATGCCGACCATTTGGATGTCTATTCCGGTCTCGAAGATTTACAAAGGACTTTTTTGCAGTTTGCTCACCTGCTTCCTGAAAAAGGACTGCTTATCCATCAGGAAAAGTTAAAAATCTTTGATGGCGAAATAAAAAACAGAATGTCTTACGGAACTACCGGTGATGCGGTACTTTCTGCCAATAATATCCGTTTGGAAGAGGGGCTTTACTGTTTTAATGTCCGGCAAAACGGGAAACAGCTGATGTTGCTGAAGATGCATATTCCCGGAAGGCATTATGTGGAAAATGCCCTGGCAGCCGTGGGGGTGGCCTTGCGGCTGGGTGTCGGAATTCCGGTTATTAAAAGAGCGCTGGAAACTTTCGTCGGTGTTGTACGGCGTTTTGACTATCGTATCCGTACTTCCGAAAGGGTTTATATCGATGATTATGCCCATCATCCCGAGGAACTGCGGGCAACACTTCAGGCTGTGCGTCAGACCTGTCCCGGCAGGAAGATTACGGCTGTTTTCCAGCCTCATTTATATAGCCGCACACGTGATTTTGCCGACGATTTTGCCCGGGTACTCAGCGAAGCCGACTGTCTGATATTACTGGAAATATATCCTGCACGGGAGAAGCCGATTCCAGGTGTAACCTCTCAGATGATAGCGGATAAAGTGTCCATCGCAGAGAAATATGTTATGAACAAAAAGGAACTTTTTGCATTTTTGAAAAAAGAAAAACCTGCACTTTTGCTGACACTCGGCGCCGGTGATATCGGACTGATGGTTGGAGAAATTGAAAAAATAATGATGGCATCATGAAAAAAATCTTATCCATATTGTCCGTTTCGCTTTTAGCGCTGGCATTGGTCGTGTTGGCCGGATATGGTTTTTGGCAATACCGGAACGAAAAAGTAAAAAGAATTGTTGTGCACGTACAACGGCAAAGTGTTCAGGGGTTTCTGAGCGAAAAAAAAATTAAATCTCTTATCAATATACAGGATAAAGTGATAGGATATCCCGTAAAAACGGTAAACACCGTACAGATAGAAGAAGCAATCTCGAAAGATCCATACGTGAAAAAGGTGGATGTCTATTTGAGTATTTTAGGTAACATGATGGTCAATGTAACCGAAAGGAACCCGTTGCTGCGCATCTATAATCAAAAAAACAGAAGCTGTTATATGGATACGGAAGGAGATCTCTTTCCGCTGAGCAGTTATTTTTCTCCGCGGGTGTTGCCTGTAAATGGTTACGTAAAAGCGAGACTGGTTACGGGAAAAAATATTCATGATAGTCTTTATCGCCACACGCTGTTACCCGGATTATACTCGCTGGCAAAAAAAATCAGGGCAAATCCCTTCCTTAGAGCGGATATCAGCCAGTTGTTTGTCAACAGCAAAGGAGAGATAGATATGGTTCCCGAGCTGGGCAGGCACATTATTCATTTTGGGAATAGCAACGATATGGACGTTAAACTGGAAAATCTGGAGGCTTTCTACAAACAGGTGTTTGTACGTGAAGGCTGGTCAAAATATAGGAGTATTAATCTGGCATTTACAAACCAGATAGTTTGTACAAAAAAACAGTCTTATGGAAAATGAAATTATTGTCGGACTTGACATAGGAACCACTAAAATTGCCTGTATTGTGGGGCAAAAGAATGAATTTGGAAAAATTGAGATACTCGGTTCGGGGAAAACCGAATCCATTGGTGTGAAACGAGGTGTCGTGATCAATATAGAAGATACGGTAACCTCTATTCGTACGGCGGTGGCGCACGCCGGGGAGAAATCAGGCGTGGAGATAAAATATGTGAATGTGGGCATTGCCGGGCAGCACATCAAAAGCATCCAGCACCGGGGTTCGCTTATTCGCGAAGATGCCGATATGGAAATTACTAACGAAGAGGTTGAAAAACTTATCAGCAACATGTATAAGCTGAACATGTCGCCCGGAGAGGAGATTATCGAAGTAATTCCTCAGGATTTTATCATTGATGATGAAGATGGTATCCGCCATCCGGTGGGTATGCTGGGCAACAAGTTAGAAGCCAACTTCCATATAATCATTGGCCAGATTGCCGCGGCAAAAAATATTTACAAGTGCATTATCAAAGCTGATCTGGAAATGGCCGATTTGATTCTTGAACCGATGGCTTCAGCTGAAGCTGTACTGAGTGAGGAAGAAAAAGAAGCTGGTGTGGCCCTGGTTGATATTGGCGGGGGAACATCGGATATCGCTATCTTTCAGGATAATATCATCCGGCACACTGCGGTGATTCCTTTTGGTGGTGACATTATTACCGAAGATGTGAAAGAGGGCTGTTCCATCATTCGCCGGCATGCTGAAGAGCTGAAAGTGAAATTCGGTTCTGCCCTTGCCAGCGAGAACAGTGAGAGTGAAGTGGTAGCTATTCCCGGTTTGCGTGGTCGTCCGCCGAAAGAAATTACGCTGAAAAACCTGGCTTCTATTATCCAGGCGCGTATGGAAGAGGTTATTGACCATGTGCATTACGAAATTAAAACATCCGGTTTTGAAAAGAAACTCATTGCGGGAATTGTACTTACAGGCGGCGGTGCACAGCTGAAGCATATCAACCAGCTGATGGAGTTTAAAACCGGAATCGAAACGCGCATTGGCTATCCCAACGAACATCTCGCCAAAGAGGTTCCCGAAGATATGGCCAGCCCCATGTATGCCACGGGTATCGGTTTGGTGATTGAAGGTGTAAAACGAATGGATAGCGAAATTAAAAAATCAAGAGGAAATATTGATAAATTTTCTGATAAACCAAACGCCAAAAAAGAAAGAAAGAAATCTAGAGGTTCGCAGGGAACGGGACGATATCTCGAAATAATAAAAAAGTGGTTTGAAGATGCCAATTAAATTAACTTTTTTATGTTAAAAACTATCTCTCGGCATATAGGAAAAATCAGAACAATTATTTATTTTTAATTCGGAAATTATGGAAAGAAATATGCAGATAAAACCAGAAAATAATCTTTTTAAAGCCATGGAAAACAAGATTGCTTTCAATACGAAAAAACAACCTTCCATCATTAAAGTTATAGGCGTTGGTGGTGGTGGTGGAAACGCTGTAAATCATATGTTTGCACAAGGTATTGAGGGTGTAGACTTTGTGGTGTGTAATACGGATATGCAGGCATTGGCAGCCAGCCCGGTTCCCGTGAAAGTTCAGCTCGGAAGCTCAGGCCTCGGCGCCGGCGCCATACCAAAGGTAGCGGAAAAAGCTGCCATCGATTCCCTTGACAAGCTGAAAGCCGTGCTCGACAGCGAGACACAGATGATATTTATTACAGCTGGAATGGGTGGTGGCACAGGAACCGGCGCTGCTCCGGTAATTGCTAAGTTTGCCCGCGAACAAGGCCTGCTTTCTGTGGCCATTGTAACCCTGCCTTTTCATTTTGAAGGTCGCCGGAAAATGTTGAAAGCCGAACAGGGAATTACCGAGTTGAGAAAATATGTGGACACACTGCTGGTTATCAGTAACGACAAATTGCGTGAACAGTATGGTGACCTTGGCCTTGGGAATGCTTTTGCCCGTGCGGATGATGTGTTAACGACCGCTGCCAAAGGAATAGCGGAGCTGATTACCGTTCATGGTTATGTAAATGTTGACTTTGAGGATGTGAAGACTGTTATGAAAGACAGTGGGAAAGCCATCATGGGCTCTGCCGTTAGCGCTGGTGAAGACCGCGCCTATAAAGCCATCGAGGAGGCTATGCGCTCTCCGCTGCTGAATGACAACGATGTGTCCGGCGCCAAAAATATCCTGCTTTATATTTCAACCGGCAATTCGGACGTTACCATGGACGAAATCACGGTTATAACCGATTATATTTCTGATAGATGTGGTGATAACGAGACAGATGTTATCTGGGGACGTGGTATTGATGAGCAGATGGGAGACAACCTTAGTGTAACCATTATTGCTACAGGGTTTGACTCAAAAACAAAAATAGAACCGCTGTACTCTGCGAGAGAAAAACAACTGACAGCCCGACACGTAACAGAAGACGCCACAACGGAGGCAAACACAACCAATATGGAAAAGGATGATATAAATTTTACCCCAACTCCTGCTGAGCTTAAAAATATCCCTGAGCTGATTCATAAGAGTGAGCCCATTGATGTTAAACCTGAAGAAAATGTTCCGTTGAATCCGACAGAAAAGATAGTGCATGAGTTACATGAATCGCCTGAAAACGACCAAAGCGCACCGATAGATGAAATTATGTCCGGGACATCGTCGGAAGCAAAACAGCCTGTCTTGCAGAAATTTACCAGGAAACAACCATCGGTTAGCGATGATAAAACGGAAAAAATCCAGTCCGGGGTTACCAACCAGGAGCTGGATGCCAAAATGCAAAAAGCCTCTCTTGACAGGAAAAAGAAACTTGCCGAGTTGAGTATGCTTCGTAGTAAGTCGGTCTCTGAACAGGAAAAAATACCGGCCTATAAACGTCAACATGTTCAGCTTTCCGAACCGAATTACTCTTCCGAATCGCAGGTATCTCGCTACACGCTTTCAGAAGATAATAAGAAAAATACCATTATTAAATCCGACAATTCATTTTTACACGATAACGTTGATTAATATAAAACTATGGGCTTAGAACATATTATAAATCAAGACTTAAAGGCGGCTATGTTGGCAAAAGACCGGCGTAAACTTGAAGCCTTGCGGGCTATAAAAGCCGCTTTGCTGCTTGAAAAAACCGGTGGTGGTGTCGGAGATACCGAAATTCCTAAAAGTGTGGAGATGAAGTTGCTGCAAAAGCAGGTGAAACAGCGCCGCGATACAGCAAAAATTTATCGCGAACAGAATCGTCCCGAACTGGCAGAAGAGGAAGAATATCAGGCAGGGATTATCGAAAAATATCTCCCGGAACAAATGTCAGAAGAGAAGATAAAAGCAGTGGTTGAAAAAGTAATTGCCGATACCGGAGCTTCTTCTATGAAGGATATGGGCCGTGTGATGGGTATGGTAGCGAAACAACTTGCCGGGAAAGCCGATAACAAAACTGTTTCTGTTCTGGTGAAACAATTGCTTTCGTAAGAAACAAAGTGCATGAGTTTACGAATGAAAAGGCTGCGTCAATAGGTGCAGCCTTTTTCTTTGGAATGGATAGGGTTGCTGAAAAAGTCCGTAGTGCATCAGATACAAGGCCGCAAGGCGAAGCTGTATGCTAATACTGCGAGCCATAGCAACGAAGTAGATGATGTGCTACGGGCTAACTAAACAAAAAATGCAGGGAAATTAACGCCTTTCAGTCAAAAACTTTGCATTTGAAGTTGCTGGGTTTAATATATCTTATTGATTGAAGTTGTTTAAAGTTTAAAAAATAATTCAATGGTAAACCTTTGTAAATCAGCAAATAAATTCCATTATTCCCTCGCCTGAGGCGAGAGCGTAGAGGTGGGTCAATAATAAAAGATATTTATTTGCTGATTTACAGCATTTTCTATTCAAAAACAACGGGTTAACTTTAAACAACTTCATTATTATGAATAGAGTGTTTTTCAGCAGACCCTAGATGAGCTGACCAAAGATAACTGCAGTTTGCGTGCCTATGAATGAATTCACAGGCAAAGAGATGACTCCATTTAACAAACAGGGAATTTATTCCCCGGTACACATCCTCTGTTCACCCGGAGTTTCCTTCGTGACTTTCCTTCGTGGTAAAAAGCCCACAAAAAAAGCCGTCCCGCCTCAGGCGGGACAGCTTTTCATATCTATTCACTAAAAAACAAGCTTTAACCTAAAGCAAGACGTTTGAAGTCAGTAACTGTGAGGTCTTTGTCGTAACCCTGCAGATACTGCTGAATATTTTTCTTTGAATCTTTAATAAAAGACTGATTCAACAAGGTGTTTTCTTTGAAAAATTTGTTGAGTTTACCCGTGGCGATTCTTTCAATCATGGCTTCGGGTTTGCCTTCCTGGCGAGCCTGTTCTTTGCCAATTTCAATTTCACGCTGGATAATATCTTCTGAAACACTGTCTTTGTCAATAGCTACAGGAGCCATGGCAGCGATTTGCATAACCACATCATGACCTGCTTCGGCAAATTCTTCACCGGCTTTGTTTAAACCCGCAATGCTGGCAATACGATTGCCGGGGTGGATGTATGCGTAAACACTTTCGGCTTCAACCACTTCATATTTCCCAATCTGAATTTTTTCGCCTATGATACCGGTTTTATCAACAACCGATTCTTCAATGGTACGGTCGCCGAGTTTCAAAGCTTTTAATTCATCCAAAGTCCTGGCCGTGTTTTCAACAGCAAGGTCAACAACCGACTGCACATAGCTGATAAAATCCTGGTTTTTGGCAACAAAGTCGGTTTCGCAGTTAATCATAACAGCAACACCAAATTTATTATCACCGCTGATCTTTGCCAGAACAACACCTTCGGCAGCTTCACGATCGGCGCGTTTTGCAGCTACTTTTTGTCCTTTTTTACGCAGATAGTCAATGGCCTTTTCCTTGTCGCCATTAGTTTCAACCAATGCCTTTTTACAATCCATCATGCCGGCACCGGTGGCTTTTCTCAATTCATTTACTTGTTGAGCGGATATCTTCATTTTAAAATATTTTATCTTTTTTCGTGTAAACGATTATTTTTTAGGTTTTTTAGTAACAGGTTTTCTTACAATTCTGGGTTTTTTAACCACTTTTTCAGCAGCAATATCTGCTTCTTCTTCAGCCTGTTTCAGCGTTTCCGATTTGGCTTTAAGATCTGCTTCTTTTGCAATTGCCAAAGCATCTTCTTTGGCTTTTTTCTCTGCAGCGCTTTTCTCACGGGCCATTTTGCGCTCAGCAAGGCCTTCGGCCACGGCAGAACCTACTACATTCATAATCAGAGCAATACTTTTTGAAGCATCGTCGTTAGCCGGAATAGGGAAGTCAATAAGGTTAGGATCGGTATTGGTGTCTACCATGGCAAAAATAGGAATGTTCAATTTTCGTGCTTCGGCAACAGCGATTTTTTCTTTGTTGATGTCAACGATAAACAAGGCAGCCGGAATACGGGCCATATCGGCAATGCTGCCGAGGTTCTTTTCCAGTTTGGCACGCTCGCGGGTAACCTGTAAACGTTCGCGTTTTGAAAGGTTTTTCCACGAATTGGTGGTTATCAGTTTATCAATATTGGTCATTTTGCGGATAGCTTTGCGGATAGTGGCAAAGTTAGTGAGCATTCCTCCCGGCCAGCGTTCTGTTACATAAGGCATGTTGGTTTTCTGTGCCGCATCGGCAACAATATCTTTAGCCTGTTTTTTGGTCGAAACAAAAAGGATTCTGCGGCCCGATTTGGCCACCTGTTTCATTGCGGCGGAAGCTTCTTCCAGTTTTGCCTGAGTCTTGTACAGGTCGATGATATGAATACCATTGCGCTCCATAAAAATATAAGGAGCCATGCTGGGATTCCATTTGCGTTTGAGGTGGCCAAAATGTACACCGGCCTCAAGCATTTCGTCAAAGGTTACTTTTACCATGTTAATCTGTTTAATTTGTTTACATTCACTAAAATCAATTGCTGAATAGTCCACCAATGGCAGAGTTTCAACAATTTGGATACTAAACCCGTTCCAATATCTTGAAAAATACTAACGTTTGGAGAACTGGAATTTTTTGCGAGCTTTTGGTTGTCCCGGTTTTTTACGCTCTACCATGCGGGGATCTCTTCTCATCAGGCCGTTTTCTTTGAGTACCGGACGATATTCTTCGTCCATTTTCACCAGTGCTCTCGAAATGGCCAGCCGAAGTGCTTCTGCCTGTCCGTTAAAGCCTCCTCCTTTAAGGTTCACTTTGATGTCGAATTTACCGGTATTTTCCGTGAGGATTAATGGCTGTTCAACAACATAGTGCAAGATGGCTGTGGGGAAGTAGTCTTTAAAATCACGTCCGTTAACAATAATTTTGCCGTCACCATCTTTTACATAGATCCGTGCAATAGCAGTTTTTCTTCTACCGAGTGCATTTAAAACTTCCATTCTGTTATCTGATTGAATTTAAATTAATTTTCTTTGGTTTCTGGGCCTCTTGGTTGTGCTCGCCACCGGCATATACATAAAGATTACGAAAGAGCTGGCTTCCCAGTTTGTTTTTCGGCAGCATGCCTTTGATGGCTTTTTCAACCATGGCGGCAGGTTTTTTTGCCATAAGCTCTTTAGCCGTCGTAATACGCTGTCCGCCCGGATAGCCGGTATGACGAATGTATTCCTTTTGATCCCATTTGTTGCCCGTCAACCGAACTTTGTCCGCATTGATAATAACCACAAAATCACCGGTGTCTGCATGGGGTGTAAAGTTAGTTTTATATTTTCCCCTCAGGAATTTAGCAGCTATGGAGGCCAGTCTGCCAAGTACCTGATTCTCCGCATCAATCAAAATCCACTCTTTGTTAGCGGTTGCTTTGTTTGCGCTGATTGTCTTATAACTCAATGTATCCATCTATCTGTTTGTTTCTTAAGTTGTTTTGCTATTTCGCCCAAAAATCGGGGTGCAAAAATAGAAACTATTTTCCAATTGGCCAAAGTTTTGAACATTTTCTTGTTGATTTTTTTCTCCGTCCGCCGAAGCCCTGGCGAAGGCGGGCATTTTATCACCAAATCCCGGATGAAGGCGGCACAAAAGTTTTCCGTTTGCAAAGTAACACCAATTGTGATTCTAAATTGTCGGTATAAGTCAATGACAACTGAATTGTTTTTTTTGGGTTTTGGGCGGGCTCACGCGCAGGCCATCACGGGTTGTCCGTTATAGCCCCGTTGCCGGCAGCAGGGTTTGCAGCGTCAGTGCGGGGGCTTCCTCACGTCAGCCTACGCCTGCCGGCAAAACCCGTACTGCCGCCTGCCGGGGGCTGCCACTGCCACCCCTGCCGCAGAGTTTTGGGTAACCTGATGAACCTGAAGCGGACTTCTAATAATTCCTTTCTTTGCCGCTTCGGGCGTTCACCCCGAAGATTTTTTCATTCCCATCGGGATTATGGAATTTACACTTACTGCTCATTTTTGAAGTATTAAGAATATTTGACCAAAAAGCTTTGTTGCAAGGTTGGGAAAATCTGGAAGTGGTTAGCACGGCACAAGTCTCGCTTTCGCTAAAGCCGCCATGGCACGCGAAGCATTCGCGCGCCATGGGGCTTTTTTATTTAGTGCGACTGATTTATATACTCCTAAGACTTGAGAGAGAGAACTTTTTATATTTTAAAACTTAAAATCGTACTTTTTTGATAATATATCAGAGTGAAAGACATTGTTGAATCTTGTTTCAAAATTAGCTATCGAATAATTTAGTTCAACAAATAACTCATAATTTCCCTTTATCAAGTAAGGGGCAAAGTCTTTAATTGAAAATTTGATGATTTTTTGAAACCCCTCATTATGAGCTAATGTAACTGTATTACTATAATCTAAATAGATTGACTCTAAATCGATAATAGCTTTACACGGAAAGACTTCATATTTGTTGCCTTTACTATCTTTAGCATAAATTTTAAGGACACTTGTACAGATATCTTTCAAACTTGCTTTATAAAAGGTTATTGTATCGTTACTACCATTGATCAGATTCATGGTTAACAAAACCGTATCCCCCTTAAATACAATGTTATCAACTTTCAATGAAACATCTTTTTTATTTTGTGAAAACAAAACAATTGGCATTAGTAATAATAATAATAATAATAATCTTCTCATAATTTATCTATTTAATTGCTTATTGTTATTGGAACCGTGATTGGTTTTAACGGTTTCAATTGTCGAGACTTCCAATACTTCTTAACATTAGATCTACTAATATCTTGTCCGTATGCTTTCTTTTCAAATGCTTTTCCAGATTCTTTGAATTTACCGTTACCATTACTGTTAACTTTATAATTTCCAAAATGTGTCCCTTCATGTAATAAAGTTGACTCAACCATTATTGTACCCACCTGTTTTTCTCCCATATTCTGAGCGTTCTCAAGCATATTAACTACATTATCATCTAACCGAACCAACCCTTTACCATCATTTGCAGGTGTGACATTTCCATTTTCATCTCTAACACCTTCTGCCTCACCATTAACATTATCTGGTTTCCCATCACCATTCTGATCTTTTCCGTCCAGATTCATAATCTCTAATTTAGGCCCTTTGCCATACGTTAACATTTCTTTGGATTGTTCCGCACTCAAGCCACTTGTTCCATAAAATGCATCTTTAAACTTTTGAGATTGCTTTTCAAAATTAGCAGATAGGTTATGTAAAAATTTATTCAGTTTAGGATACTTCTTTGCAGTTTTTTTGTCAACTTCAAACTGGCCATCAGGATCAATAAAAAGTAGTGGATTATCAAAGGCATATCGATATGGCGACCAACTTCTTGACTTCTCAGCCATCGGGTCCACCACAAACCACCTCCCAATCTCCGCATCATAAAACCTAGCTCCGTAATCGTACCAACTACCGCCGGTTTTTTCAGTGTCCTGGTTTTTCCAGACATCCAAAAACGGAGTGTTTTTTTCTTCGATATGTGCAAGTTTCAGACAGCCCATAATTTTTTGTAAGTGCTTCAAAAATACACTTTTTTTCTTTTAATTGAACTTTTTTTAATCATCGTTATTTTCAGTTAAAGTGTTCAGTTAAAAGAAAAAACAACTCGATTTTTTGTAATTATTGCCTGTGCCAAAACGTGATTTTTAGCCACTAAACTTTAATAGGCAATGATTATAAAAAATGAATATCCA
>CAJVXP010000011.1 GCA_913009685.1 uncultured Bacteroidota bacterium | reverse complement strand
CGTAAGTTCAATAACCGGTATCTTCTTTATTGTTTAATTTTCTTTATCTTTGTGGGAAACGAACTTAAAAGAAAACCCCGATGCTCGCCAAAACATACGGTAGTGCAATATACGGCATTGATGCACTGATTATTACCATTGAAGTCAACGTGGGAAAAGGTTCCAAATTTTTTCTGGTGGGATTGCCCGACAACGCGGTAAAAGAGAGCCATGAACGGATTTTGGCAGCTCTCAGCAATGTGGGGAAGAAGTTTCCCAAACGCAGGGTTGTCATCAATATGGCTCCTGCCGACATTAAAAAAGAGGGCTCTGCTTACGATCTTCCTATTGCGCTGGGACTCCTGGCGGCCTCATCACAGCTCAGCAGCGAGCGCCTTCACGAGTATGTTGTGATGGGCGAACTGTCGCTGGACGGAACCATAAAACCCATAAAAGGGGCGTTGCCAATAGCATTGGTTGCCAAACAGCAGGGATTCAAAGGAGTTATTGTTCCTGTTGAAAATGCTCCTGAAGCTTCCATTGTGGACGATGTGGAAGTGTACGGGGCACATCATCTGTTAGAGGTCTGTGATTTTTTGGATGATCGAAAGCCGCTGCAAAGATTTCAGGGAAACCTGGAAGAACAGTTTCTGGAAAACCTTAACCATTTTGATTTTGACTTTGCGGAGGTGAAAGGGCAGGAGAATATTAAACGAGCGCTGGAAATTGCTGCAGCAGGCGGGCATAATGTGATTATGATTGGTCCGCCCGGTTCGGGAAAAACCATGTTGGCCAAACGCATTTCTTCTATCCTGCCGCCCTTGTCGCTGGAAGAGGCTATTGAAACAACTAAGATTCATTCGGTGTCAGGAATTTTGAAAAGCAGCACTTCGCTTATCATTACCCGCCCGTTTCGTTCGCCGCATCACACCATTAGCGATGCCGGTCTGGTAGGAGGAGGGCCTTATCCGCAACCGGGAGAGATTTCGCTGGCACACAACGGCGTTTTATTTCTCGACGAGTTGCCTGAATTCAAACGTACAGTACTGGAGGTGATGCGTCAGCCTATGGAGGACCGGGTGGTTACCATTTCAAGGGCGAGAATTACCGTGGAGTATCCGGCTGGCTTTATGCTGGTAGCAGCAATGAACCCATGTCCATGTGGTTATTACAACCATCCCACTCGTGCCTGTGTTTGTTCGCCTGGTGCGGTTAAAAGATACCTGAACCGCATTTCAGGACCTTTGTTTGATCGCATCGATTTGCATGTTGAGGTGGTTCCTGTACCCTTTAAAGATTTGGCCGAAGCCCGTCCGGGAGAATCCAGTGCTGATATCAGGAAAAGGGTTCTTCAGGCAAGGAGAATCCAGAAAGAACGGTTTGAAAACAGCAAAAAGATACACGGTAATGCCCAGATGACACGCAACGACCTAAACCGTTTCTGCCGGTTGGACAAGCAAAGTCGTCAGCTTTTGAAAACAGCGATGGAAAGGTTAAGCCTTTCGGCACGCGCTTACGACCGTATCATCAAAGTGTCGAGAACCATTGCCGATTTAGAAAACAGTCAGAACATTCAGTCGCAACATCTGGCTGAAGCTATCCAATACCGCAGCCTCGACCGGGAAAACTGGGGGGAATAAGGAATGACGAACGGCGAATAATGAATGGCAGATGATGAAGTTTTTGAAGCCGGGATTGTTCGAAATTCTTAAATCATCAACCGATGTTCAGGGGTTAGTGGGTAGAGGTCATGTCGTCGGGAACCACTACGATGAAATCGGCCAGATTAACAGATTCTCTGGCAAGCGTGTCCACACTTTTTTGCTCCACAGTTGAAATGGTAGTAATTTTTAACCCGGGCTTGTATTTATTCAAATACCACAGAATTCCCTGGTAATGATCGGAGTGATAAGATCCTTCGTAATGGATAAAAAGTTTTCCGTTTCCGGCATATTTTGCAATGGAAGCGGCCATGGTAGCATCTTTTAATGCCTGTGCTTTTGGCAGGTTAGGATTGTTGTGCTCAGTGTCTTTCATCTCTTTGAGCATATCCTTATAACATTTAACGTTGGGGTCGTAAGGAACAGGCAGCGGCGCCATATAGGATTTTGCTTCTGCAGTGAGTGTATCCAGCGCGCCAAAGCCATGTTTGTAAACAATATTAGCATATCTGCGGGGAACATTTGTTGCGATAAAAGGAAGCTTGTGTTTTTTGGCAAATTCCACCAGCGGTTTGTAATCGGTTTTATAATTGGGCCAAAGCCGGATTTCCTTTTCAAAAATTTTGCGTGTAATATTTCCTTTAAGGTATTCGTTCATTATCAACTGATTATCGCGCTCAAACATCTCTGCCCCCTGGATGATATTTCCATTGCGAGCCTTGTAAAGGTCTTTAGTAATTTCCAGTTCAAGCCAATGACTAATGGGGTTATTATGCAGCTCGCCAAAAAAAACCACATCAGCATTTTTGGCTGCATTAATCATTTTTCGGTATTTAACCATTTTCCCTTTGGCGTTGAAGAGGCGATAGGCGGGTTTGTCATTTTTAAAAGCGGTAAAAACAATAAAAAGACTTAAAAAGAGTAGTGGTTTTTTCATGGGATTTGGATTTATTTTTTCTTTAATTTTTCTTCGTAAAAAGTGAGCGGTAGCAGGTTTTCGATCCCTTCAGTCATGTTGACCGGACCGGTTTCACTCTGCATAAGAATCCTGATTTTACTTTTCTGTCTGTTTTCTGTCTCTGCAATAACCTGGCGGCAGGTACCACAAGGGGAGATGGGTTTGTCAATAAGGAAATGATCGGCATGTGCGAAAATGGCCAGCGTTTTCACTTTCGCTCCGGGATATCTCGAGTTGGCGTAGAACATGGCCACACGTTCAGCACACAGGCCGGACGGATAGGCAGCGTTTTCCTGGTTTGAACCACAAATGATCTCTCCGTTTTCAAGTAAAACAGCAGCCCCGACATGGAATTCCGAATAAGGGGCATAGGAATTAGAAGCGCTTTTGGCAGCTTGTTGTAATAAATCCTGTTCTTCTTCAGGCAACTCGGAAGTTCCGGAGAACTCCGTAATTTTTATTTTTATTTCTTTGGTGTTCATGCTCAAAAAGTTTAGAGCTAAAATAGGAAAAATAATGGTGTTCTATACGTTTGAAGTATAAGCTCTGCTTAGAAAAAACGCAGAAACACTGTTTTTACCCACTCTCTTTGAAAATTCAGTACGCTAACTTTTATTTTTTCTAAGCTCAAACGAAGAATGCTGTTTTTCAAAATCGTGAGACAAAAATTTTCCATGCGTATCTTTTTTCTTCCCAAACATAAGTAAGGAAAGAAAAAACGCAAAAAGAGTAAGCCCGGCATGGGTTTCCAGTGTGTCATCAGAAAGCATGGAAAGGAGCATAATAGCGTAAAAAATTACAAAGAAATAGTCGTTAAAACTATGCGTTTTCAAAGGCGGATATACCAGCGCAAAAAGAAAATACAGAAAGCCGAAAACGCCGAAAGCCACAAACGTATCTACGTATTCGTTATGGGCAATAAAGCCGTAATATTTTTCCATCCCCGAATGCATTAAACGGTACTGCTCACCAAGGGTTTCTATTAAATCACCAGTTCCCACGCCGGTCCAGAAATTTTGTCGAATGAGTATCACAGCAGCCCGCAGAAATTCGTAACGCTGCAAAGCAGAGCTGCCTCCGGCGTTTCCTGTTTTCCGATATACCTGCCATCCTTTTACCATCATCAGCAATCGGCTGTGCAGTCCGGGATGCGCTACATATTGAAAGTTGGCAATACCATGTTCAACATTTTCTATGTCTTTTCCTGTAAGCTGGCTGACCCCGGCAGCATCTTTGTGCAGATTTTTTGAGGTCATGTAGCGTATCAGCGTGTATTTTATGGGACTTCCCTTTTTGTCCGTTCCGTTGAACTTTATGCTGCTACGCTTGTTCCAGGCCTGCTTTAGTTCGGGAATACAAAGATAGGCTCCCACATAACGGCCATCCTCAATGCCATAATTAATTGTGTCGAAAACGTAAATATTCCCCAAGGGGGTATGCCGAACAGGATTTTTCAAAGCAACGGCAGGGACATGGGTCATGTGCGTAATTTCTTTTTTCAAATAAAAATACGAACCGGCAGGAATCAGAATAACCACCAACACAATAGCTGTTCTCGGCCAAAGTTTTTTTGTCTGAAATCCTATGTAAACTAGTATTCCCAACGCAATAATTAGCAACAGGCTCAGGGATGTAACCGATTCCATTTTTATCAGAAACCAAACAAACCAGACTATCAGCATGCTCAGAAAAAGCTTCTGTTTACGGCTGAAACTCCTGTCTTTTATCACAAAATAACCGAGGCTTAAAATGCCGAAACTAATGTTCAAACCAAACCTGACGGGGGAGATAAAAGGTGAAAACTCACGAACATTGATATAGTTTCCGGTAAAGAGTTTATAGCTTCCAATCAGAGTACCCGCCAACAGGGCAGCAAAATAAAACAGCATTAATTTACGGAAACCTCGGCTATCAATTTTTTCGGAGCTGGAAAAAACAATAGGGAACAGTATCAATGGCAGCTTAATACGCAGGACGTTGGTAGCATGGTCGAAGTTAGCCGTGAACAACAGCCCCGCAATGCTCAGAAGGAAAACAGACGCAAAGACTACGGCAGCTTTGTTGTGCAGAAAAATTTTTGTTTTTTCCACGCTGCTCTCTTTTGCCAGCGCCCACAAATATTTTACCAAAATGAAAAAGCCCCGGAAGAAACCTTTTTGTTTAAAAAAACGGACTGCCACAATAATTTGAAAATCAGACCAAAGCCACAAAGCCAACAGCAAAAAAGAGCCTACGCTCATAAAATATTTTGAAAGCGGTAGTGCGACAGCAATAAGAATCAGAGTCCAAAGGTATATCTGCCGGAAAATATCTTTTGTGCCGATTGTCATAGGGGCCCCTTCTTAAACAAGCGGTGCAAGGTAAGTATTATTTTGTTTTCTTTTTTTTATGTTTACCAGCCAAGACAGACTCGTACAAAGCTTTGTCTTTCAAAACGCCTACGGCTTTGCTCACCTCATCATCATTTACTAAAGATGCCGCGGTTTTTCCCCTTTGGTAATAATAGCGGGTAGCTATTTCCACACGGAGCATTTCAGCTATCTCTTTTTTATGTTTGTCGATATCTTTTTTCTTTTCGGCTTTAAGAGTATTCTGCAGGCTGTCGATGGTTGGTTCCAATACTTTGAAATAGTTTTCTCTTTTGGCACTTTGCCGGAGCCTTTTAATCAGAGAGCCGGTTTCGGTTTTGTAACTAAAGCCTTTATCAAGCACAAATTTCTTAAACTGATTAAAAACAGAGTCGCTGATACGGAATTTCATTGGCGGAGCAATGGTTTTATGTTGCAGGCAAAACGTATTGGCAAAATCGAAAATGTAGTTCTGTGCATACAAATCGGCAGATACCTGGCTAAACACTATTGGTTTCATAATGATATCGGGTTTTATTCCGCCGCCATCTTTCACTGTCCGGCCATCGGCTGTTTTAAATGCGTGTGTCAGCGAATCGGGCACTCTTTCCGGGCGGCCGTTTTTGTATCTGCCAAAATAATCGATTGCCTGGATACAGCGTCCGCTGGGGATATAATATTTTGCAATGGTAATTTTAATTTTACCACCATAAGGCAAAGAAACAGTGTTTTGTACCAGCCCTTTCCCAAATGTCTGCTGGCCGATGACAACTCCTCTGTCAAGATCCTGCATGGAACCCGAAACAATTTCCGAAGCGGAAGCCGTATTTCCGTTTACCAGAATAGCGAGGGGAATTTTACGATCAATAACCGGCCCGGGTGTTTTATAAACACGGTTGTTCGACGAAAGCTTGCCTTTTGTGGTAACGATGGTCTGCCCTTTTTTAACAAAAATATTGGCAATTTTAACCGCTTCGTTCAACAAACCGCCACCGTTGTTACGCAAATCAAGAATTACGCCCTTAATATCATGGTTTTCTTTCAGAGCAACGAAAGCGTTACGCACATCGTTGGCAGCATTAGGACTAAACTGAGTGAGCCGAATGTAACCGATATCGCCGCCTACCACACCATAGTACGGCACATTGGGAATCCTTATCTGTTCGCGGGTAAGGGTTAAAGTCGTGTCTTTATCCGCACCAAAATGTCTGACAGTAAGTTGAAAATGCGACCCCGGATCACCTTTTAGCAGCTTGCTAACCGCTAACGAGGGCATGCCCTTAGCAGGTTTCCCGTTAATGGCAATAATTTTGTCTCCGGCTTTTAATCCGGCTTTTTGTGCGGGGAAACCCTGATAAGGTTCTGTAATAACCACATAATCTCCCTGTTTCTGAATCATGGAGCCAATTCCGCCGTAAATACCACTAAGCATTAAATTAAAGGCGGACATGTTTTTTTCGGGAACATAAACTGTGTATGGATCCATCTTTCCCAACATGTCTTCAATGGCCGTTTGGGTCAGCTGCACCGGATGAATCGTGTCCACATAGTTGAGGTTGAGCTGGTTCAGTACACTGGAAAAAATCTCAATGCTTTTTGCAACTTTAAAATTATTGTAATTCTGGGCTCTCAGCCCAACTGTGGCCAGCAAAAAAAGGCCTAATAATAAAATATGTTTTTTTACCATAGTCAATAATGTTTTAGGGAACGGGGTCGTAACCGCTGCCTCCCCACGGGTTACACGAAAGAATCCTTTTCAATGCCATCCAGCCGCCTTTAAAAGGCCCGTATTTTTTGATGGCTTCCACACTGTAAACCGAACAGGTTGGCGTATAACGACACGAGCGACCAATGAAAGGCGATAAGGTGTATTGATAAACCCTGATTAATAAAATAAAAAACTTACTCAGTAACCTGCTCATTTTTTTCAAGTATTTGCTGCAAAATTAGGATTATTTTCCTTTCCACTTCCTCATAATCCAAGTGGACTTTTGCTGTATATATCAACCCGATAAGTAGCGGATAGATACAGCCGGCTTTTTTGCCGGGCGGCCACAGAATATATTTGTTGTGCCGGTAAGCTTCCCGCACAAGTCGCTTGATACGGTTGCGGTCAACGGCTCTTTTAAAATTCCGTTTTGGAACAGAAATCAACACCTTGGCCGGATATTTGGCGGTTGTTTTGAGAGGGAAAACAAACACCTTAAAAGGAAAGATGAAAAAAGATTTTCCATCTTTAAAAAGTTGCTCCAGCAACTTCTTCTCATAAAGCCGTTCCTCTTTGGTGAAAGTCTGTTTCAATTTAGTCTGATTTTCTCTTGCAAAAATACGCGGATTTATCCAACGCTTTTTCATCCGGTTACCAAAACAACGGTGATTTTAAAATTATTTAACGGAAACCTGCTTATCAATACAAAAATTACGCTCTTGTGAATTCGTAAATTTTTTGTAAATTAGCAGACACACACGTTTTGCAATGAAATTGTGTTGTAACTTTGTGCGGTAACCAAAGTTTATGTACGATGAAAACATTAGTTGTAGCTTTTGACTTTTCAAAGAATGCCATTCATGCTTTGGATTATGCTTTGGTTTACGCCAAAAAGCTGGAGGCCAAGGTATATCTCGTGTGGGTTGATAACTCCCTGCCTGCCGACAGTCTTATTCACACCATCGATGAAGAGTTGCGTATTGAAAAGAAAAATTACCTGAAAAATATTATTATTGATTACGCTTCCCGGTATCCGGAAATTTCGTTTGACCTGTATCTTGGAAAAGGGAAAATCTATCAGGAAATTGCTAAAATTGCCCGTCGCCTGAAAGCCGGGCTTATCTTCACCGGCACGCACGGCGTTACCGGTTTCGAAGAGTTTTGGATTGGCAGCAATGCCTATCGTATCACCACTACAGCGCCATGCCCGGTAGTTACCGTGAATAACAATTACCAAATTACGGAAAGTATTTCACAAATTCTTTTACCCCTTGACAGCTCGCTGGAAACCAATGAGAAACTGCCTTTTACAGCAGATCTGGCGCAGGATTTCGGGGCGACTATTCAATTACTCAAGATGTATAACACACCGCTCAGCGTTATTCGCAACCGGATTGACAGGTATGCAAAAGAAGCCGTCAGTTTCCTAAAAGACCATGCGGTGAATTTTGAGATCGAAGAAGTGGAAGCAACGAATGTGGTTTCGGGAATTTTAACCTATGCTCAGAAAAAAAATATTGATTTAATTGCCATTATGACCGAGCAGGGAACCACCACGGCAAACCGTTTTCTGGGACCCTATGCGCAACAACTTATCAACAATGCAAAAATTCCGGTTATGAGTCTGCGTGCTATGGATTATGATGACGAATAGTTAACAAAGAAAAGAATGAAAAAAGACAGAGAAAGTAAAAAGATTTTTGTTTTAGCCCTGTTTTTATTAATAACAGGAGCCCTTTTTGCTCAGGACAGTTTGCAAATAGTCCATAGTGATTTTATTGGGGATGCACGCATTGACACCCTGTTAAAACTACACGTTTTACAAAATGAAAAATTTCCCGTTATTCCCGGATACCGGATTCAAATTTACAAAGAATCAGGAAATACGGCATTGGATAAAGCGCTGACTATTCGTGATAACTTCGAGAAAAGATACAATGTCCCCGGCTACATTACTTTTAATGAGCCCTACTACAGGGTGCGTGTGGGCGACTTCAGAACACGTTTGGATGCCATTCGTTTTCTGGAAAAAATAAAACGAGTCTATCCGCTGGCATGGGAGATAAAAGATGATATTCAAATTCCCAAATAGCTAACATTAAAACCAAATATCATGTGTAAAAAAATTGTTGTTGGGGTCGATTTTTCCGATTGCTCTATGAATGCACTTGAACATGCTGTCATCATTGCCTGTCACGCAAATGCCGGAATCACCATGGTTTGGGCCAATCATCTGGACTATTCCAAAGAAATATTTTCTGTGGAGCCTGATAATATTCGCGCTGAAGTTCAAAAACGATTCGAAAAACTTATTGAAAAATACCGCCCGCAATTAGCTCCTGACACCGACATTGATTTCCGCTTGGAGAAGGGCAAAGTTTATAAAGTGATTTGTAATGTGGCCAAAGAGGTGAATGCCTTTCTTATAGTAATTGGAACCCATGGCTCATCGGGTTTTGAGGAATTCTGGATTGGCAGCAACGCCAACCGCATTGTCGCTGCCAGCAGGCTTCCTATTATCACCATCAGGGCGGGCGTGGACTCAAACAAAGAGCTCAAAACCATTGTTATGCCGCTTGATAGTACCAAGATAACCCGTCAAAAACTTCCTATAACCGCTTTGCTCGCTAAATATTTTGATGCGGAAATTCATGTCCTCGGCGTATATACTTCTCCCCAGGACGACGTCCGCTACCGCATTAAGAATTATGTTGCACAAGCAGAAGATTATCTGAAAGAAAACGAGATTCGTTACCGCATTGTTTACCTTGATGCCAGTAACATTACCGATGCCGTGCTGGATTATGCCAAAAAAGTAAACGCCAACCTGATTTCAATAATGACCGAGCAGGAAACAACCACCGCTAACCTTTGGCTTGGCCCCTATGCGGCACAAATGGTTAACCATTCTCCCATTCCCGTTTTAAGCGTGCACATTGCTAACACCGGATACCTGATGTAAAACAACGTCAATAAAAAAACCGGCTTTTGGCCGGTTTTTTTTTATTGTTTCAATTCACCACCATTTTTATCAAAGAAATGAAATTCAAGCATGTGATAATTTTTCATCTCTTTAATTTTAATCCATTTTTTATATTCAACAAGCCATTTTAGCTGTTTTGAAATCAGTCCATGGATGAGATAAGCATAAATATAGGAATGTACACTCAACGTCAGCCCCTTTTCATTTTGATCAAGGAGCAGATATTCCAGGTTGTTTTCGATGTCGTCAATCACGCTGATGCTGGATTTAATCTGGCCTGTACCATTACAAACGGGACATTTCTCCACCATGGAAATAGACATTTCAGGCCGTACACGTTGCCGTGTAATCTGAATAAGTCCAAATTTTGAAGGGGGAAGGATGGTATGTTTAGCCCTGTCTTTGGACATTTCTGTTTTGAGATGTTCAAAAAGGGTATGCCTGTTTTTGGATTCATGCATATCGATAAAATCGATAACAATAATACCGCCCATATCACGTAAGCGCAGCTGGCGGGCTATTTCTGTAGCCGCCTCCAGGTTGGTGGCCAGCGCATTTTGTTCCTGGGAATTGTTTTTGTTAACACGATGTCCGCTGTTTACGTCAATAACATGCAGAGCTTCGGTGTGTTCGATGATGAGATAAACGCCACTTTTAATGGTAACATTTTTACCAAAAGAATTTCTTATCTGTTTATCGACATGAAAATGTTCGAATATGGGTTCCTGTCCTTTATAAAGCTTAATAATTTCTTTTTTGTCGGGAGCTATCCGTTGAATATAGGTTCTTATTTCATCATACAATACGGGGTCGTTGATATAAATGTTGTTGAACGATTCATTAAGGAGATCCCTTAAAATTGTAGAGGTACGACCCAGTTCTTTTAAAACTTTCTGCGGTGCCTTGAGGTTAGGTAATTTGGTGGATATTCTTTCCCATTTCTCAACCAGATTGCGGAGGTCGGTATCCAGTTCGGCCACTTTCTTGTTTTCGGCCACTGTGCGGATAATTACGCCGTAATTATCCGGTTTAATACTCATTATCAGGCGTTTCAGCCTTCCTCTTTCTTCTTTACTTCTGATCTTTTGTGAAATGGATATTTTATTTGAAAAAGGCAGTAGTACCAAAAATCTTCCCGGGAAGGAAATTTCCGTGGAAATTCGCGGTCCTTTGGTAGAAATAGGTTCTTTGGCTATCTGAACCAGTATCTCCTGCCCGGGGCTGAGAATTTTAGTTATTTTACCGCTTTTTTCAATATCCGGTTCCGGTTTAAACTTTGCATAAGAAATCCTGTCTCCTCTTCCCTGCTGCAGCAATCTTGTGTAGTTATTCATGGTGCGAATCTGTGGTCCCAGGTCGAGGTAATGCAAAAAAGCATCTTTCTCATAACCTACTTTCACAAAAGCAGCATTCAGTCCGGGCATAATTTTATGCACCTTTCCCAGAAACACATCGCCTACAGAGAAATTATTGTTGTTTTGTTCCTTATGTAATTCAACCAGATGTTTATCCTCAAGTAGCGCAATATTAACCTCTGTAACATTTGAATCGATAATTAATTCTTTGTTCACTTTTTAATATTGATTTACTTATATTTATAATATTTACTTGTAACCTAAATTTTGGAGGGATAAATAGAAAATTTAAGCCACATTTTAAGGTGTGGAATAAAAAAAACAATAGCCGGCTTTATAACCCTGCATAATGCCGGCTATTTCATATTAAGAAATAATTATTTCTTCTTATGCCTGTTCTTCCTCAAACGTTTTTTGCGTTTGTGTGTCGCCATCTTATGTCTCTTCCTCTTTTTTCCGTTTGGCATAGTGATAAATTTTTAAGATAAATTATTTTACGTTGCTTTTAACTTCGTTCACAAACGATTTTGCAGGTTTAAAAGCAGGAATTTTGTGTGCGGGGATAACAATCGTGGTGTTCTTTGAAATGTTACGACCGGTTTTTTCTGCTCTCTCTTTGATGATGAAACTCCCAAAACCTCTTAAGTAAACGTTTTCACCATTGACCATGGTTTCTTTCAGACTATCCATGAAAGATTCAACTACAGCCTGTACAGCTACTTTTTCAATTCCTGTTTTGTTTGCAATGTCTGATACAATTTCTGCTTTTGTCATTTCTGTATGTTTTTAAAATGTTAAAAATTAGTTTACTAATTTGGGCGACAAAAATAAGAAGAATTTGTATCAGTTGTATTAAAAAAACAAAAAAAGTTATTCTAATGAGTTCTTTTTTAACACATTTCGTTTTGTGAATGTAGATTTTGAAGAAAAATTAACGATCTGGTATGCCCAAAACAAGCAACAGCTGCCCCGGCGAAGCATTCGCAACCCGTAAAAACAGGTTCTGTGTCGTTAAGTGCGATAACGAAATTTCAAATCCTTAGAATTACCCACAGAATTTGACATAGAACCATAAAATATGATTATCCGAAATTATTTTACAGCAAACGCCTGTAAATCAGAGAGCGTATTATCACCGGTTTGTTGAGGCCCTGCCCGATGTTTTTTCGCTGGTCAAAGCTTCCGTTCACCACCGGAGCGCCTTCGCCCTTTTGCCGGCAGCAACTTTCTCACGTAAAAGTTTCGGCTTGTTTTATGGGGACTTCTAATAATTACTTTCTTTCAAGAAACAAAGTAATTATTAGAAGTCCCCTTATGTTTTTTTATTGGAGCTTTTTAAACAAGGCTGCAAAAAATTCACTATCTTTGGTTCAGCAAAAGCAATTAATAAACTTTCCTGTTCTGCGGCTCATTACCCGTTATTTACAGGATCAAAAAATCATAAAACAGAACAATATCATGGCTGGATTAAACAAAGTAATGCTTATCGGGCGCATTGGAAAAGACCCCGACACCTATGTTTTTGATAACGGAAACAAAAAGATCAGTTTTTCGTTGGCAACTACTGAAAGTTATCGCGACAGAGACAAAAACGAGTGGATTGAACAAACCGAATGGCACAACATTGCCGGTTACCGTTATCTTGCCGACAAAACATTTGCCAAAGGCGATCTGGTGTATGTGGAAGGGAAAATAAAAACCCGGAAATACACCGATAAAGAACAGAACGAACGCTATATCACCGAAATCATAGCAGACAAAATCAACATTCTGCTGCGCAAATCTGCCGATAGTGGTTCTTACGGAAGCGAAAGTGCACCTCAGCCGCCGACACAGCAACAGCCGCCGACGCAGGATACACCGGATGTTGCTGCTACTCCGGAAGACGACTTACCGTTTTAACGGCTTGTCCTTGTTTCGGGCAGGCGAAACAACAAAATAAAGGTACGAAATGAAAACAATACAAAAATTACTGCCTTTTCTTTTTCTTGCTTTTCTGGTGTTTGCAGCCTGTACGAAATTTGACCAAAACAAAATTCTTGGTACCTGGATCTCTTTGGATAAAACGGATACACTTTCTTTTGTTGATAACAGCAGTTTTTATCAGTCAAATAAAACCATGAGATACGAACACTACGACTATCATCTGGATAAGGACTCCATTGAAATCAGGTACCGCGGAACTTTAATGATACTTGTTCAGCCGACAAAACATAAATATTATCTCAATAACCTGGAATTAATTATAGATTTTCGTAATAAAATGTGCTATGGCTTTAATTCTGAGGAAATAACTTTTGAAAAACAGTGATTTTCCGATATTAGGAAGCATAGACTGTTACAGATTGCCGGTCATTAACTAAGAAGCTCATGAAAAGATGTTTTTTAACGTTGCTGCTGGTTCTTTCCGGAATTTGGGTCTTCGCTCAACAAAAGGATACCACCTTCTTCTTTGATACGTTTGCTGCTTCCGTCAATATGACTTATGTCAGAGGAGGCCGGGTGGATAGCCGGGCTGGTTTCGGGCTCGGATTATACCGTACCATGCTGCCCCAAAAAAGGGTAAACATCCTGTTCGGGATTGAATACAACTACACCAGTCGTTTTACTAAACAGCTATTCAAGGGCAAATATTCTACAGCTTATGATGTAACGTATTCCGTCAGCAGCATCTCTATGCCATTTACCGTCAGGGTGAACATGGGAAAGCGGGTGAAATTTTTCCTGGAAACCGGTGTTTTTTTCGAGGTAAATATCGGCGGAAGGGAAAAAGGAACCTCCGTTACCTGGTTTTATCCTTCAGGTGAGAATGACAGCACCTATTCCAAAGAGACCCGATATAATGAAAAGGGAGATATTCCCGGTTTCAATTACGGGTTTTCAGCCGGAATAGGTATCAGCATCCCCATGGGAAAACATTATCTCATCATCAAACCGGACTACAAACAGGGGTTGGTGCCGGTTTATGACTATATGGATGTGCTGCCGGGCAATTATTTCAGAATGATAGTCGCTTTTAAGTTATAAAATAAAGAAGAGCCGGCAGGCTGACTTTAACCGGTTTACCATTGTAATACAATTCTTTTTACTTTTGCTGCATATTGTTGAACGAAATTCATTGTTTTGGAAGAGATTGCTTTGGATCCTGACCCTCACCTTTTGTCAGTAATGATCAGTAACTTTTATAAGGGCTTCCCGCCCGAAGCGGTCATTACCATAGTCATACTTATCGTAATGCTTATAGTTTCAGGACTGATTTCCGGCTCGGAGACAGCATTTTTTTCATTTCAGCCGGCTGACCTGAATAAACTGAAGAAAAACCACGGGAAAAGAGGTAAAAAGGTAATTATGCTGCGTAACAAGCCTAAGGAATTGCTGGCTACCATACTGATTTCCAATAATTTTATCAATGTGGGAATTGTGATTATCTCCACCTACCTCACCACGTTGATGTTTAACCTGACGAGTCATCCTGTACTTACTTTTCTGGTGCAAATTGTAACTGTTACCTCGCTTCTGCTGATTTTCGGCGAGATTCTCCCTAAGATTTACGCCAACAAAAAACCGGTTGCTTTTTCGCTTTTTATGGTAGATGCCATTGCCGTTTTGCTGTGGTTTTTCAAGCCACTGAGTATGATTCTCGTTAAATCTACCGCTGTTATCGACAAACGACTGGTAGCGAAGAAAGTCCTTGTAAGCATGAGCGAGCTTTCCGATGCCATCGACATGACCGTTGATGACTCCACTCCCGAAGAAGAGAAAAAGATTTTGAAAGGGATTGCCACTTTTGGCGAAAAGGAAGCCAGCGAAGTGATGCGCTCGCGGGTAGATGTTACCGCTATCGACACAGAAATGCTTTTCCACGAAGTTATACAGATTGTAACCGAATCGGGGTACTCACGTATTCCGGTTTATAAAGAAAATCTTGACCATGTGGAAGGGTTGTTGTATATTAAAGACCTGTTGCCATTGATTGAAAAACAGGAAGAGCTGGAATGGAAACCGCTGGTTCGTCCTGCCTTTTTTGTGCCTGAAAACAAAAAAATAAACGACTTGTTGCAGGAGTTTCGCGAAAAGAAAATCCACATGGCCATTGTGGTGGATGAGTATGGCGGCACATCCGGAATCATTACACTGGAGGATATTTTGGAAGAGATTGTGGGAGAAATAAGTGATGAGTTTGATGTGGAAGATAAAGCTTTTAACTATAAGAAACTGAATAATAATACCTATCTTTTTGATGCGAAAACCCCGCTAAACGACCTGTGTAAAATTCTGGAAATTGATGACGACATTTTTGACAACGACCGTGGTGAGTCTGATTCGCTGGGAGGACTGGTACTGGAACTACAAGGTAAGATTCCTGAAAAGGGTGAGAAAATAAAATACCGGCAGTTTACGTTTGAGATTGTGGATGCCGATGTGCGAAAAATAAATAAGATAAAAATCACCTTCAACCCGGAGGAGAAAAATGAATAAAAAAACTTTCTGGACTTTTTTCCTGCTGCCCCTGCTTTTTCTTGCTTTTTCCTGTAACAGCCATTACACTCCCAAACCGCGCGGCTATTTTCGTATCGACCTGCCCCAACACCAATATCGCCGGTTCGACAGCACTTTTCCATACAGCTTTGAGTATCCAACGTATGCCCGTATCACCAACGATCCTAACTCTCCTCAACAAAAATATTGGATAGACATTCGTTATCCTCAGTTCAAAGCCGCTCTGCATATCAGCTATAAAGTTGTCAATCATAATCTTAGAAAATATCTTGAAGATTCGCGCAAAATGGTAGTAAAACACATTGCGAAAGCCAGTGCCATCAACGACAGCCTTATCATCGACCCGCAGCGGAAACTTTATGGCATGACTTACGACATCGAAGGAAGCGGTGTGGCCTCGCCGTATCAGTTTATCCTTACCGACAGCAGCCGTAACTTTTTGCGTGGCTCGCTCTATTTTTATGTGGTTCCTAACAACGACTCGCTGGAACCCGTGATTCAATTTATAAAAGATGATATCCGTCATCTTATCAAAACTTTTCAGTGGAAAAAGCCGGCAAAGAAGTAATAGGGTTTTGCCACTGGTGTTCGGTTGGAAAACAGTTGTCAAACAATTGTCGGGCAGTTGGTAATTCCTGGTAATTGATTGTCTTGTCCTGAAACAGGTTACTTTGTCATTCGCTTCGCTGTCATAATATTGTCTTTTCCATCCGGCATTTTCTTCAGACTTGATTTATTTGATTATTTTTGACCGGCAGAAGTAAACCAATGGAATATTCCTGACAAAAAACGGGAGGTAAAACCTATGATAGAGACAGTAAAACTGGGTGGACGATTGAAATGGTACCATATCGCGAGGCCTTCCGAACGGGATTTGGAATTTTTGGAAAACACTTTTCATTTTCACGCACTGGACATTGAAGACTGCCGGCAGACGGGCCAGCGCCCGAAAATTGACGTTTATGACGATTATTATTTTCTCATCCTTAACTTTCCGAATTTCGATAAACAAAACCGTTTTGTAAAGCCAAAAGAGGTGAAAATTTTCTGGGGTGAAGACTACTTTATTACCGTAGGCAAAACCCATTGGGTAGTTGATAATCTTTTTGATGAAGCGGGGAAACAGGAAAAAAAAGGTGATGATTTCGAAATTGCCACTTCCGATGCGCTGCTCTATACTGTTATGGAGCATCTGATGACACAAGCCGTTTATCTGCTTCGTAAAGTGGGGCTGGAGCTGGAGCTTATCAACCGCGAGCTTTTCAATTCACGTGCCGAAACTGTTATCGAACGCCTTTCGGCTACGCGGAAAAATATTATTGTGCTCAACACCATGTTTAAACCGCAGTTGCGGGTTTTTAACAAATTCGAGTCGGGAAGTATTGAGGGCTTTGCCGACAACATGGAAGATTACTGGGGAAATATCCTCGACTATTACAACAAAATCTGGGACATGACCGAAGATTACGGTGAGCTGATTGAAGGATTGTCCACCACTTTCGACTCCATGCAGACCAACAAAACCAACGAGATAATGAAAATTCTCACCCTGATTTCATCCATTGTGCTGCCACTGACTTTTCTCACCGGCCTTTACGGAATGAATGTTACACTTCCCCTTCAGGAAGAGCGTACCGCTTTTTGGATTTTACTGACACTTATGGTTAGCCTCGGCGTGGGGATGGTGGTCTATTTTAAGAAAAAACACTGGATGTGAAAGAGTTTTTCCCGGTTTGGAGTGCCTAACCAAAATGAGCTGAAGTTTAGAATAATGGTTTTGCAAAAATGTCTATTCCTCCAATACATTACCCCATTCTCACATTCTCACATTCTCACATTCCATCAATTTATCTGGTAATTTCAAACACATCCCAGTCCATGCCCACGTTAAATTTATTTCTGAATTCCTGTAATTGCTTTCCCAAAAGGCTTACACGCATGGATGCCTCTTTGCTCTCCGGTGCTTCCGATACAATGGCTCCTTTGGCATCTATTAGTTTGGAATGGCCGCAGTAGTTGTTTCCCTGCCCGTCAAGGCCCACCCGATTGACACCCAGTACGTAAGCCTGGTTTTCGATGGCGCGGGCTACTAGAAGCGCATCCCACGGATAAACACGCACGGCCGGCCAGTTGGCTACATAAATGGCGAGATCATATTCAAAAGCTCCGTTTTCATACCGGTTTTTACTCCACACCGGAAAGCGCAGATCATAGCAAACCATGGGCTTGATTTTCCATCCTTTGAGCTTCACAACCAATTGGTGTTCACCGGCTTTTATGTGTTTGTGTTCCCCGCCCATGGAGAAGACATGCCGTTTGTCGTAGCGTTCAAAGATTCCATCCGGCCGCATCCAGATAAGGGCATTAAAATAAGTTGTTGCCTCTTTTAGCAAAAGACTTCCGGTTACAACCGCTCCGGTTTCGACTGCGAGGTGTTGCATCCATTGCAGGCTTTCTCCGTCGGTAGTTTCGGCAAAAGGAGCCGGGTCAACCGGAAAACCGGTGGTGAAAGTCTCAGGCAATACGATTAAATCGCAGCCCTGTCCCTGTCCCAGAATTTTCTTTTCAAAGTTCTCCCTGTTCTGTACCGGATTTTCCCAGGCCAGGTCGGATTGAATATAAAGAATTTCGAGATTTTTCATAGTCGTAACTTTTCCATGAATGGTTGAATGCCAAGGGGTCATGACCCCTTGGCATTTATATCCCCGACAAGATCTTTGTTGCTTTGATCAGCGTCTCCTCTTTTTTGGCAAAGCAGAAACGCAGCACTTTGTGATCGTCGTGGTTTTGGTAAAAAGGCGCAATGGGAATGGCGGCAATTTTATGTTTTTCTACAAGCAGGCGGGCAAAATCCATTTCCGTTTCATTGGAAATAGCGCTGTAATCCAGCAGTTGAAAATAGGTTCCGTGAGCCGGAAGCACCTTGAAACGCGAATCTTTCAGCCCCTCCGCGAAAAGGTCTCTTTTTGCCTGATAAAAAGTTCCGAGATGGAGATAATTTTCTTTGTTACCGATAAAATCTGCAATAGCATACTGCACCGGTGTGTTACTGGCAAAAACCACAAACTGGTGTACTTTTCTGAATTCGGTCATCAATTTTTCGGGCGCCAGCACGAAACCGGTTTTCCATCCGGTGGCATGAAAAGTCTTTCCAAACGAGCCGATAACCAGTGTTCGCTGCGCCAATTCCGGAAACAGGCAGGCACTTTGATGCGTCAGTCCATCGAAAATCAAATGTTCGTAAACCTCATCACTCAGAACAATGATGTCAGTATCGCGGGTAATCCTTTCCAGCCGTTCCATATCCTCACGACTCAGCACACTACCGGTAGGATTTTGCGGTGAGTTAATGATAATCAGCCGGGTACGATGTGTAATCATGCGCGGCAGCTCGTCCCAGTTGATACTGAAATCGGGAAATTGCAACCGGGAATATTTTACCAGACCTCCGTTCAGCGTAACTGCAGGCGCATAACAATCGTAAGCCGGTTCAAAAATAATGGCCTCATCTCCCTCTTTGATAAAAGTTGAAATAGCCGCGTATAACGCTTGTGTAGCGCCGGCCGTAATGTTTATTTCCGTATCTGCATCGTACGTAACACCGTATTTGTCGTTGAACATGTGAGAAATGGCCTCGCGCAACGGTTTTACACCCGGCATGGGTGCATACTGGTTCATCCCTTCTTTCATATAGTGGTGAACACGCTCAATAAGCTCCTCCGAAACAGGGAAGTCGGGGAAGCCCTGCGACAGGTTCACCGCGTTGTTTTCCGCTGTCAGCTGCGACATAATGGCAAAAATAGAGGAGCCGGTCTCCGGCAACTTGGTATGTATGGTTCCTTTAAATGCTTCCATGCTGAAAATTGAGCCACAAAAGTACAGATTTTATACGCTTATGGAGCGTAAGCTATGCTTTATCTTCTTAGTTTTGCACAAATTAATTTTTAAAACCTATTGAAGATGAAGATGATTGATAATTATGATTTTAAAGGTAAAAAAGTATTGGTACGTGTGGATTTTAACGTGCCGTTAAATGAAAACTTTGAAATAACCGATGATACCCGCATACGGGCAACCATTCCTACTATTCAGAAACTCCGCAAAGAGGGCGCTGCCGTGATACTCATGTCGCATTTGGGACGTCCCAAAAACGGGCCGGAAGAGAAATTTTCGTTGAAACATGTTGTGAAAAACCTTTCGGAGAAACTGGGAACGGAAGTTCAGTTTGCCGATGACTGCATTGGCAAACAAGCCCGTGAAAAAGCAGCTGTTTTAAAAGCCGGTGAAGTACTGTTGCTGGAAAACCTCCGTTTTTACAAAGAAGAGACTGCCGGGGATGCAGCTTTCGCCAAAAAACTTTCGGAACTGGCCGACGTATATGTAAATGATGCTTTTGGTACGGCTCATCGCGCCCATGCTTCCACTACAGTTATAGCTCAATTCTTCCCCGAAGCTAAAATGTTCGGTTATGTGATGGGCAATGAGCTGAAAAGCATCAACAAAGTGCTGAAAGAGGGCGAAAAACCTTTCACCGCTATTTTGGGAGGAGCCAAAGTATCCGGTAAAATCGAAATCATCAACAACCTGCTCGACAAAGTGGACAACCTGATTATCGGCGGGGGAATGATGTTTACATTTATCAAAGCCAAAGGCGGCCAGGTGGGAAATTCGCTGGTGGAAGACGATTTGATCGACACAGCCCGCGAAGCCATAAAAAAAGCCGAGAAACTGGGCGTTCATCTATACATCCCCCAAGATGCAGTTATTGCCGATAAATTTGCCAACGATGCTAACCAAAAATGCCGTCCCTCCGATGAAATTCCCGATGGCTGGATGGGATTGGATATTGGTGTGGAGGCCAGTGAGACCTTTAGGAAAGTTATTGAAAACTCTGCTACCATTCTTTGGAACGGACCTATGGGCGTATTTGAAATGGATAATTTTGCCGAAGGCACGATAGATGTCGCCCAGGCTATTGCCCGCGCTACGGCAAAAGGTGCTTTTTCGCTGGTTGGCGGCGGCGATTCTGTAGCGGCGGTGAACAAATACCACTTGCAGGATAAGGTAAGTTACGTTTCTACCGGCGGCGGTGCCATGCTCGAATATATTGAGGGGAAAACACTCCCCGGAGTAGCCGCCATCGAAGGATAAACAAAATAGTACATACCGGGTTATGACTTCTGCTTTACTAAAAAGTTTAATTTTGCAGCCCGGTATTTTGGCCTCATAGTTCAAGGGATAGAATAGGAGTTTCCTAAACTCTAGATCCAGGTTCGAGTCCTGGTGAGGCTACTGAAAAAGGAACGCATCCAATGAGAAGGATACGTTCCTTTTTTATTTGATGGCTTTTTTTTTCTGTTTTATTAGCATTGTAAGAGGTTATTCTTTTAATTTGTCAAAAATTATCATTTTATATTTTAAATGTATCGCTTATGAACAAAAAAATAGCCATCATAGGAGGCGGAAACCTGGGAAAATCAATTGCCACGGGTCTTTTGCGAGCTAACGCAGTGCGTCCTGAAGATTTAACAATTACCCGTCGAAAAATACAATTTCTTTTATCTTTTTCTGAGCAGGGGGTGAATGTAACAAGCGATAATCATAAAGCCGTTAATGAGTCGGACATTGTTATTTTTTGTGTAAAGCCACATAAAATAAATGATATATTGTCGTCGGTAAAATCAGATATCTTAAAAAAGAAACCCATTGTTATTTCTACCGTAACCGGAGTGAAACTAACAGAATTAGCGGGTATTTTGGGCAGCACTACGATTAGTTTGTACAGGGCTATGCCTAATATTGCGATATCGGTTGGGGAATCCATGACTTGTATTTCAACCAATAGCCAGGATGAAGTACAAAATAATACCATTGCAGGCCTGTTTAATGTGATGGGTCATTCGGCTTTTGTTGATGATGATTTAATGGGGGCCGCTACCGTTTTGGCAGCCAGCGGTATAGCTTTCGCTATGCGATACATTAGAGCTGCAATGCAAGCCGGAATAGAGATTGGTTTTAGTTCTGAATTATCGAAACAAATTGTTACCCAGACAGTAAAAGGGGCCTCTATTCTGTTGCAGGAAAATAATATTCATCCTGAGTCGGAAATAGATAAGGTAACAACTCCGCGAGGGATAACCATAACCGGTTTAAGTAAAATGGAATTACATGGTTTCAGCTCCTCGTTGGTGCAGGGAGTCCTGGCATCTTTTGAGAAAATTAAAGAGGTAAAATAAGGTGCTACTGCAAATTTTATGGAAAACTATTGCATCGTATAATTATTAAATAGCCGGAAGTCAGAAGTCGGAAGAAAATAGCATCCTGACAATAGTTTCTTTAACATGCAATAACCGGTATGAATAATAGATTTATTAGCTATTGTGTTAATGAAAAACTTCCGTCTTCGGTCTTCTGACTTCTCCCAAAGAGATACTTATGGTACTGCAAAAGAAATTTATCCACTAAAATGGTAGTAGAACCTCAAATAATAAGTTTGCTTGCAGTGTAACTTGAATGTTTGTTATGGAAGAAGTTGTTTAAAGTTAAACTAAAAATCTACAAGAAACATCTTTATTTCATTGAATCTCAGCTACTTTTTGTCTCCCGGGGGTAGTGCATGGAACACCAACAACGGGATGGTGGTCTGGAAAAGGAATTTTTGGGTTACACTTGGTGTGTAAAAACGGGATATCAGACTGTGATGACGGGTGGTCATGGCGACGATATCAATTTTCTTCTCTTTGATAAAATCCTCCAGCCCAAGCTGCGGGTCAAGACACTCCAGCAGGCCGCATTCCAGCTTTTTCACTCCCAGCGTCTTCGTTACAAACTCCCTCATCCGGTGCATGTAAACCTCTTCGTGTTTTTCAATTTCTTCCGAAACATGAACGCAGTAAATGTTTGAATTAAAAGGCTTCACAAATGAAGCCAGTTTACTCAGTGCCCAGTAATCAGATTGATCAAGGTCGGTGGCATAGAGTACTTTTTCAGGCGATTTGAAATTACCTGCCGGGTAATCTTTAGGAACAGCAAGGACAGGAGTTTTGGCTTTTTTCATCACTTTAGCTGTTACGCTGCCAAAAGAACGCAGTCCCTCCAGTTCGCTTCCACGCGTTCCCATAATCACCAGCCCGGGTTTGTATTCCCTGATGTAGGCCAGAATTGTGGGCGATGCACTTCCTTTTACCAAATCGTAAAACACGTTCACCCCGCGAATTTTGCGTTGCTTCAGGACTTTTTTTAATTTTTCGGAAAATGCTTTCAGATTATCGGCGGTTTCCTGCTCCACCTCGCGGCCAATATCATCGAAGCTCACCGTAAAGGTAAAACTTTCCAATTGTGCAAAGGGAGTAATGCCCGGGTCGAAATAGACATTCAGCAACTGCACATCGGCTTTCATTTTAGATGCAATTTGCAAAGCGTAGATGGCAGCGTTTTCAGCATGGGGCGTAAAGTCGAATGGCACCAAAATCCGCCGGGCAATGCGCATAAAGTCAATGGCTTCCTGTTTTTCTTTGCCATAAGCGCTTTTAAAGTCTTCCCAAACCGTCATGGCTCTTTCCAAATCATCTGCATTAATGATAACCTGAACGCCTCCGGGGCCTTCTTTTATCCGGTTAACATTGGTCATAAAACTCTCTATGCCTTTCTGCTCCAGCCGTGCGCTCAGCAGTTGTGCCCGCATATAAGTCAGCGTGGCAAGGGTGATAAATTCATTTTTCATAGGTGTGCCGGTCAAAAAATCAGGTAAATATAATAAATTCTATAAAGCATAGCAACCATTATGGAGGATTAATTAATTTTGCAGCCTCATTTTAAGGAAATTATGACAGCGCAGAAAAGACCACAAAGACCGCAAAAAGAAAAAAAATCCTTTTCAAAACCCGGAAAACCGAAGCAATGGAAAAAGGGTGAAAAACCGGAAAAAAAGAGGATGAAATTGGAAAAACCCAGCGAAGGCATTCGCCTGAACAAATATCTTGCTAACGCAGGGGTAGCTTCCCGCCGTGCTGCCGACCAGCTTATCGAAGGTGGCGCGGTAACAATAAACGGAGAAGTGGTTACCCGGTTGGGGACCAAGGTTATGCCCGGCGACAAAGTAAAGTTTGGCGGGCAGACACTGAAACAGGAGAAGCCACGTTACCTGTTACTCAACAAACCTAAAGGCTTTCTGACCACCTCCGACGATCCGTTTAACCGGCGCACAGTGATGAGCCTGGTAGAAAAAGCCTGCCCGGAACGTATTTATCCGGTAGGCCGGCTCGACCGCAACACCATAGGACTGCTGCTGTTTACCAATGACGGCGAGCTGGCCAAAAAACTGATGCATCCCAAATTTCGCATTAAGAAGATTTACCATGTTTTTCTCGACAAAAATCTCACCAAAAACGACATGCTCAGCATTGCCGATGGCATAGACCTTGAAGACGGAAAGATCGTTCCCGACAGCATTGCTTATGTGGCCGGCGCAGAGGATAAAAAACAAATCGGGATAGAACTTCATTCCGGTAAAAACAGAATTGTCCGTCGTGTTTTTGAACATCTCGGATACCAGGTTATTAAACTGGACCGCGTTTTTCTTGCCGGCCTCACCAAAAAAGACCTGCCCCGCGGCAAATGGCGCTTCCTCTCCGAAAAAGAGGTAAACATGCTGCAACGGCTGGGATAAGGATTTTAGAACCGCTTTGTATTCAGAAATCCGTGTTCACCATTCACCATCTCCTCTATTTTCGTACTTTTGTTATTCGTAAATGAACAGCGGAAAATCACATAAGAAAAGTGCCCTCAGGGTAAATGCCGGAGTGGAAAAACCAGAGGCCGTTAACCCTTTGCTGCAGCAAAAACCGGATAAGTTTAGGAAAAACCATGCAAATCCCCGGGAATATTTCAAGGCTATACAAACCGGTAACCGCACCATGCTTAGCCAGGCCATTACGCTGGTTGAAAGCACTTTGCCCAAAGACCACGAGATTGCCAGCGAATTAATCCGGTTGTGTCTTCCCCTTTCGGGGAAAGCATTGCGCCTTGGCATTACGGGTGTGCCCGGCGTAGGAAAAAGTACTTTTATCGAAAGTTTCGGACTGTTTCTTATCGAAAAAGGACACCGGGTGGCGGTGCTCACCATCGACCCGAGCAGCATGCGCAGCCGTGGCAGCATTCTTGGCGATAAAACCCGCATGGAAAAACTCAGCGTTAACGAAAATGCTTTTATCCGTCCTTCGGCCAGCGCCGGGACATTGGGCGGTGTGGCCCGCAAAACCCGCGAAGCCATGATTTTGTGCGAAGCGGCCGGTTATGATACTGTTTTTGTGGAAACGGTAGGTGTCGGCCAGTCGGAGACCGCTGTAGCACAAATGGTCGATTTCTTCCTGTTACTCATGCTTGCCGGCGGTGGTGATGAACTACAGGGTATCAAACGCGGTATTATGGAAATGGCCGACCTGATTGTTATCAACAAAGCCGATGGCGAAAATAAAAACAGAGCCAACCTGGCAAAACGCGAGTATGAAAATGCTCTCCACCTTTTTCCACCATTTACCAACGGATGGCAGCCTTCAGTGATGACCGCTTCAGCACTCTACGGCGAAAATCTGTCGTTAGTCTGGCAGCAGATTGAAAAGTTTTTGCATTTGACCAAAGAAAACGGCTCGTTCGTAAAAAACCGCAAACATCAGGATTACAACTTGTTTGAAGAGACCATTCACCAGGCCATTCACGACCATTTCTTTAACCTTCCGGAAATAAAAAAACGGCTGGCAAAATACAAAAACCAAATACTGAACCGGCAACTGTCGCCTTACGAAGCTTCCCAAAAACTTCTGGATTTTTATTTCCTTTCTTTCCCGAAATAGTTTAACTGTTCGCTACCGGACAACGGTGTCCTGTTACCAGACATTTTCCGTTAGGTATATCAAACCAAGACCCATTATAATATCCTGGTTTATAATAATTTATAATTTATGGCATGCTTATGGATGAACCTAAGATGTAATAAAAAATAAAAAGGTCATGAAAACAATAAAAACATATTTCCCGGTCTTAGTGATACTCCTTTTTACGGGAATCGGTATCCTGAGTGCCCAACCTGAGAAAAATCAGGATGAATATTTAAACACCCTCTTTCGCGCTGATGAGGAAGAAAATGTAAACGACATTCCGCTCAACACGACAGCCATTGCTTCGGAAGCCATGTTTCAAAAGCTGGTTAAAACTACTTTTTCGCATAACAAAGAGAAACGTATTAATGATATACCTTTCAACACCCGGAAAATTGCTGAACATCACCTTTCTCAGAAGGTAATAAAATCTATTTTTAAAGAGAAAGACGAGGCTTATATTAATGATATTCCTCCGGCCATATTGAAGGCTATGAAAAAATATCAGCAGAAACGGCTTGTTAACACAACAGAAAAATAAAGAGCATTATTGATAATTTTTAGTTAAATTAACATTTTCTGATGCCCTGCCTCACGGCGGGGCTTTTTTTGTTTACCGGCACTTCGTACCTTTGCGCACTTTTTCATTTTGAATTAACAGGCTTTTTATGATCTCTTTCGATCGTTTCAAACTAAACAACGGGTTGCAGGTGTTGGTGCATCACGACAAAACAACGCCCATTGTGGCGATGAATATTCTGTATAAAGTGGGGAGCCGCGATGAGGAACCGGACAAAACCGGTTTTGCTCATCTGTTTGAGCATCTCATGTTTGGCGGTTCGGTAAACATTCCGCAGTTCGATAAACCTTTGCAAAATGCCGGCGGTCAGAACAATGCTTTTACTAACAGCGATTTTACCAATTACTACCTGACACTGCCCAAGACCAGTCTGGAAACAGCTTTTTGGCTTGAATCGGACCGTATGCTCTCATTAGCCTTCGGCCCGAAAAGTCTGGATGTACAGCGGCAGGTGGTCATCGAAGAATTTAAACAAAACTACCTGAATCAGCCTTACGGCGATGTTTACCTGTTGCTGAAACCGCTGGTTTACAAAAAACATCCCTATCGGTGGAATACCATTGGAAAGGATATTGGCCATATCGAAAAAGCCACCATGCCGGACGTCAAAGCGTTCTACAAAAAATATTACAATCCTGACAATGCTATCCTTTGCGTGGCCGGCGATGTGGAGACCGAAGAGATCAAACAACTAACCGAAAAATGGTTTGGCGAAATCCCTTCCGGGGAAAAGCTACAGCATCACTATCCGCAGGAACCGAAACAAACGGAAGCCCGTTTGCTTACCGTGGAACGCGATGTTCCACAGGACGCCTTTTACATGGCCTGGCACATGCCTAAACGAACGGATAAGAATTATTACGCCTGTGATTTGCTCAGCGATATTCTCTCCAACGGTAACTCTTCGCGCCTTTTCCGGCGGCTGGTAAAGGAGAAACAACTTCTTTCGGAAGTCAATGCTTACATCTCCGGCGATTTGGATGGCGGCATGTTTCTCGTTTCCGGGAAACTCTATCCGGAGGTAACTTTCGGGGAAACCGAAAAAGCCGTTATGCAGGAATTAAATAATCTAACAACGAAACCTGTGCCGGAAGAGGAATTGCAAAAAGTGAAAAACAAAGCCGAGGCAGCTCTTGTCTTTTCGGAAATTTCGGTATTGGGAAGGGCTATGGCGCTCAGCTACTACGAGATGTTGGGCAATGCGGAGATGTTCAACAGCGAGGTGGAACGTTATCTGAATGTGCAAACAGAGGACATTCAGAAAACAGCCGCCACGTTGTTTCAGCCGGATAGAAAAAATGTGTTGTATTACAAAGCCAAAAAGAAATTATGAGCAAAATAATTCATCCCGACCGGACAAAAATGCCGCAGCCTGCCGGTTTCGAAAAGCTAAATATCGCAGACCCGGAAAAAATCATTCTCGATAACGGACTTGCCGCGTACATCATTCCGGAAGAAAACCAGGAAGTTACTCGTCTCGATATGGTTTTTGATGCCGGCACATCTTTTCAGGACACTAAGTTACAGGCTGCAGCCGTCAACAATTTGCTAAGCGAGGGAACACAAAGTCATACATCGGTTCAAATTGCCGAAATACTGGATTTCCACGGCGCTTATACCGATTATTTTCTTACCAAAGATACAGCTGGCATCACACTTTACGGCCTCACAAAATATTACGACCGCCTGCTACCGCTCATGGGCGAACTGATTACGGAAGCAATCTTTCCGGAAGAGGAACTTGCTATTTATACCGACCGGAAAAAGCAGGAATACCTGGTCAACATACAAAAAGTACATTACAAAGCTTCGCAGGCTTTTAATAAATTGATTTTCGGAGAGAACTCGGCTTACGGTCAGGTGGCGGAAGCTGACGACTTTAGAAAACTCATCCGCGAAAGCCTGCTGGATTTTTACCATCACCATTATCGCAATTTTTTCATCATCCTGAGTGGAAAAATTGATGACGCGCTTTTGCAGAACCTGAACCGGATACTGGGTGCCATCCAGCGGAAAAAACAACAGGAAACGGTTACGACAGCCACAGATTTCGTACTTCCCGAACCGCAACAGCAGCAGCTTATTGAGAAAAAAGAGGCGCTACAGTCTGCACTCCGACTCGGCACCCTCAGCATCTCACGCCGGCATCCCGATTATCCCGGACTTAACTTGCTGAACACTGTGCTGGGCGGTTATTTCGGCTCACGACTCATGAGCAGTATCAGGGAAGAAAAAGGTTACACTTACGGGATCTTTTCTGCTATCCAAAACCACCGTCATGCCGGTTTGTTTGCCGTAGCTACCGAAGTAAACGCAAAATATACAGCCGAAGCCTTGCTGGAAATCAAACATCAAATGTGGCGCCTGTGTGAAGAGAAAATCAGCGAAACAGAGCTGAACACGGTAAAAAATTATGTTTACGGTACTTACCTTAGCAATTTTGACGGATCTGTCCGGCTGGCCGAAAGATTTAAGAAGAGTGCCGAGCTGGAAATTCCTTTCTCATTTTACAAAGAGAGCCTGGAACAGATGATGCAGCACACTCCGGACGATTTGCTTGCGCTGGCTGGGAAATATCTGAATCCTGCCAACATGAAAACACTAATTGTCGGCGACATCTCGAAGTTAGTTTAAACTACATGACCTTCGTCCATGTTTTGTCAAATCACAATTAACAAAACCCAAATCTCAAATAAATCACAAAACACAATGTTAAAATCTCAAATTAGCCATTTGTGATTTAAATTTTTAGAAAATTAAATTCTATTTGGATTTTGTTTTTTGCGATTTGTTTTTTCCCGGCTTAGGTTATTGCCCGGCTTTTTCTAATTTTGCACCCTCAAATTTCACCCATGGTTAATAAAAAAGAGATAGCACGCCGACGTACCTTTGCCATTGTCAGTCATCCGGATGCAGGGAAAACCACCCTGACGGAGAAACTGTTGCTTTATGGCGGGGCCATTCAGGTTGCCGGCGCGGTGAAATCCAATAAAATTAAGAAAACAGCCACCTCCGACTGGATGGAAATTGAACGGCAGCGAGGAATTTCTGTTGCCACATCCGTCATGGGTTTTGAATACCGCGACACCAAGATCAACATCCTTGACACCCCCGGCCACCAGGATTTTGCCGAAGACACATTCCGGACACTCACCGCTGTGGACAGTGTGATTGTAGTGATCGATGTGGCCAAAGGCGTGGAACCGCAAACCGAAAAGCTGGTCAAAGTCTGCCGTATGCGCAAGACACCCATTATGGTGTTTATCAATAAATTGGACCGCCCCGGCAAAGATGCTTTCGATTTGTTGGATGAAATTGAACAGAAGCTGAATTTGAAAGTAACTCCGCTGAGCTGGCCCATTGGCATGGGAAGCGGATTTAAAGGCGTTTACAATGTTTATTACAAAAACCTGCAGCTGTTTTCTCCCGGCAGACAGACTATTGAGGAGAGCATCCGGTTTGACGACATGAACAATCCCGAACTGGAAGATTATCTTGGCGATGATGCCGGAAACCTACGCGAAGAGCTGGAGCTGGTGCAGGGTGTTTATCCATTGTTTCAGAAGGAAGCCTACCTTTCGGGAGATATTTCACCTGTGTTTTTCGGCAGTGCGTTGAACAATTTCGGGGTGAAAGAGTTGCTGGATGTTTTTATCGAGATTGCACCCGCACCGCTGGGGCGCGAAAGCGACAGGCGGTTCATAAAACCGGAAGAGGAGTCATTCACCGGTTTTGTCTTTAAAATCCATGCCAACATGGATCCCAAACATCGCGATCGCATTGCTTTTGTACGGGTGGTTTCCGGTGTTTTCAGACGAAATACCAACTACCTGCATGTACGTCAAAACCGGTTATTGAAATTTTCCAGCCCGACAGCATTCATGGCACAGAAAAAATCGGTAGTAGAAGTCGTTTATCCAGGCGACATAGTAGGGCTGCACGACACTGGTAATTTTAAAATCGGTGATACCCTCACCGAAGGGGAAGTTTTGCTTTTTAAAGGCATTCCCAGTTTTTCACCAGAGCTTTTCCGCTATGTGGTAAATGCCGATCCCATGCGGGCAAAGCAGCTCGCAAAGGGAATAGATCAGCTTATGGACGAAGGGGTGGCACAGCTTTTTACCGGAAAACTGAGTGGCCGGAAGATTGTCGGAACTGTGGGCGCATTACAGTTTGAAGTCATTCAATACCGGCTGGAGCACGAGTACAACGCCAAATGTCGCTACGAACCGATTACGCTGTACAAAACGGCCTGGTTTATCAGCGATAACAAAACACAGTTAGAGGATTTCAGAGCACGCAAGCGGGGACAAATTGCCGTGGACAAAGAGGGGAGGGAAGTTTTTCTTGCCGATTCACCCTTTTCGTTGCAGATGGCTCAGGAGAAATATCCGGATATTCAATTTTATTTCACCTCTGAGTTTTAGTTTTCCGGACGGTCTTATCATATAACAAAAGCGACACAAGCTCCAGTTTCCATTCAGCATTTAGCACTACTTTTTGCTGACAAAAAATTATTTCACGATAAAAACGACAAACTTTCCTGTTTTTAAAGAAGTTCGTTTATCTTTGATTGGAGAAAAAAGATGGACTATGAACACGCTTGAACAATTAAAAAAATATACTACCGTTGTTGCCGATACCGGTGATTTTCAATCTATTGAAAAATATAAACCGCAGGATTCCACCACCAATCCGTCGTTGATTTTACAAGCGGCGCTGACGCCAAAATACAAATGGCTGGTGGATGATGCCGTGAATTATGCCAAAAAAGCAAAAGGCGACGAAAAACAGAAGTTGCGGGAAGGACTGAAGAAGACCTTTGTGAATTTCGGTTCCGAAATTTTAAAGATTGTCCCCGGAAGAGTCTCCACTGAAGTCGATGCCCGCCTTTCGTTTCGGATTTATGACACGATTTTTTTTGCCAAAGGGCTGATTCGCCTGTACGAAAAAGAGGGAATTTCGCGTGACAGGGTACTCATAAAAGTAGCAGCAACATGGGAAGGCATCCAGGCTGCGGAAATTCTTGAAAGAGAGGGAATTCATACCAATCTAACCCTGCTTTTCTGTCTCACACAAGCCATCGCCTGTGCTGATGCACATGTTACCCTGATATCACCTTTTGTAGGACGCATTCTGGACTGGTACAAAAAAGAAAAGGGCGTTGACCAC
This sequence comes from uncultured Bacteroidota bacterium, assembly GCA_913009685.1. Lineage (GTDB taxonomy): Bacteria > Bacteroidota > Bacteroidia > Bacteroidales > F082 > Sulfidibacterium. Next base: position 30,076 of record CAJVXP010000011.1, on the reverse strand, counting down.
ATTCCTGCCGGGCAGGATCCGGGCGTTCTGTCGGTACGCGAAATTTACAATTATTATAAAAAATTTGATTATACAACCCAGATTATGGGAGCCAGTTTCCGTAATAAAGAGGAGATTATGGCGCTGGCCGGTTGTGACCTGTTAACCATTTCGCCCAATTTGCTCGAAGAGCTTGAAAACTCTAACGAACCGTTGAAACCATCCCTTACACCGGAGAAAGCAGCGCAATCAAAAATGGAAAAGGTAACCCTGGACCAGATGTCTTTCCGCTGGCACATGAATGAAAATCCCATGGCCAACCAAAAACTTGCGGAAGGAATCCGCCGTTTTAGCAACGATATACGTACACTGGAAAAATATCTTCGGGAACAACTTTAAAACCGTTTTCTCATACCGAAACAAAATCCGGTAACTGCTTGCAGTTACCGGATTTTGTTGTTTTTAAATATTGAGTTTTGAATCAAGCGATTTGAATCCCTCTCCCAGAATTTCATTTGAATTCAATACTGTTACAAAGGCATGCGGATCTACCCGCCGGATATATTCATGAAGAATCGTTACTTCGCGTCGGTTTACCACGGTAAAGATGACTTGTTTTTCTCTTTTGTTATACATTCCTTTTCCGTTAAAAAGTGTTCCTCCCCGGTTCAAATCACGGATAATTTTATCTCCAATCTCATCAGATTTATCAGAAATAATAAAGAGTACTTTATCGTAATTCAGCCCTTCAAGAATAGTATCGACAACTTTTCCGGTAATAAAGATAACAATAAGCGAATAGAGCGGTATTTTCCAGTCTTTAAACACAATAAGCGCCAGCAGTACGATGGTGGAATCGACCATAATCATTAACTGTCCTACAGGCATACGCGTATATTTGCTGATAATCATAGCAATGATATCGCTGCCTCCTGAGGTGGCTTTCGATTTGAAAATCAGACCCAGGCCAACGCCAAGAAACAGTCCGCCAAAAATAGAAGAGAGCAGCGCATCGCCATGAACCAGCGGCTCATAGCCGTAAATATAAGTTAGCCCATCGTTAAAAAACGCTGTTAGCACAAATCCCACGACGGTTTTCATGCCAAAACGCGGCCCGAGGATTTTGATACCAATGATGGTCAGCGGGATATCAAAAGCCAGCGCCATTAGTCCCACCGGCGTTCCCAGCACATAATGCAACACGATGGAAACCCCGTAAACGCCGCCGGGAACAATTTTGTACGGCGTGATAAACAAAACAAAGCCGGATGCGAGGATAAACGAGCCCACAATAATGAGCGTGTAATCAATAAGCCATTTCTTACTGAATACCTTTTCTTTACGAAGGAAAGCCATAACCTGGGATTTTAGATTTTAGATTTTAGATTTTAGATTTTAGATTTTAGATTTTAGATTTTAGATTTTAGATTTCTTAAATTAAAAGCCAGCAAAAGTATTATCTTTCATGATGCAAAAAACTAAATCAAAAAAAATATTTTTTCTCTATCTCAGGAGTGGATTTTTGACAATATATCGGCAATAATCTGCGCATGGTCAAAGGCAAGGGAAGGGAGCCGGTTGACGGAAAACCATTGTGCTTTGCGGGCATCATCACCGGCTTTAATTTGTTGATTGTCTGTAAGAAACCCTACAAAAGCCACGGAAACTGTTCTTTGGCGCGGGTCTCTATCGGGGGCGCTGTAGGCTTTCATTTGCGTCAGGGCGATGTTTTGCAATCCGGTTTCTTCTTCCAACTCGCGAACAGCGGCTTCTTCAAGGGTTTCATCCATATCCATAAACCCTCCAGGGATAGCCCAAAATCCCTGAAAAGGTTCGCGGTCGCGTTGAATGAGCAAAAGCTGCAAATCATCTTTTGTTTTCCTGACCACAAGTGTGTCAACCGTTACCGCCGGCCGGGGATATTTATAGATGTATGGCATGAGAATAAATTTGAAACGAATTTACCAAAAATTTGAGATATGCAAAGAGCAGATAATGTTTGATTCAGGCGAAGCGGGTTATAGTGATGCAGGTTAAAATCCCGGCCCGCGAGGTCTGCCGTGCGGAGGATGCATGCGCCGGCGGTGCATAGGGCTGTTTCTCAAAAAGCGCATCCGCCGGTGTTCCATGATTTCAAGCCGTTTAACTTGTTCCGGCGCCAGAAAAGGTTTCAGGTCGTGGTGTAGATTTTTCATGAGTTGCCGCTGCTGTTCACGAAAAAACATAATGTTTTCACGGTTTTTTTGGGCATAATCTTCCAGGATGGGTCTCATTTTCTCCAATTGCTCCGGAGATGGATGTAACAGGCGCCTAAACTCATAGCGAAATCCTTTTTTGGTATAATAGTTCTGCATACGGTTCACACGGTTGTGTATAAGCCTTCCACTTACCAAAAAGCCCAGGGCAAAACCAATCAGCAAAACGGCAATAAAAGCCAGGGTGTATTTTAATTTTGTATTCATGTCAATATTTTTTGTTTAAAAAAAGCTAAGAAGTCCCAAATCAGGTGCATAACCGTTGATGCCAAGCAGGCTGTCCAGATTCAGACTGCCATCCACAAAATATACGCTCAACAGAACAAGGATAATAGCCGCCACCCCCGACAAGGCAATGGTGCGAAAGACCGACTGAAAGGCAGTGCCTGTTTCGCCGGCAATACGTTGCATAAGCCTTTCGGTAAACCCGGCGGAGAAGTCTGTCTCAAAAGCAGCTATTTTTATCCGCACGTTGTCCATGTCATCTTTATCCTTTCGCAAGGCCTCTGACTCTGCCAGACTCTGTTCGAGACGAAAATTTTCTTCTTCACTCAGCGGCTCATTATACGAGCGCAACAATAATTGTTTTACATCTTCCATAACTTTATTCCTCCAGTTTACGAATAATCTGTTTTAATTTATCCTGTGCCCTCGCCAGTCGCGAGAGTACTGTGCCGATGGGTAATTTCAGCATTTCGGCGGTTTCTTTGGTAGAAAAGCCCTGTATCATACGAAGAACTACCACCGTGCGATATTTTGTATCCAGCTGTGCCAACGCTTTTTCCACCAGTTCAGTATTATCGCTGTCGTGATAAGAATGGTTGTCAGCGTGATTGTTGTCGTGCTTTTTTTCGAGACTCAGCCATTTTCGTGATGCTCTGCGTTTCAGCTCGTTGAGCGACAGGTTAATAGCAATTCTTGTGAGATAAGTTCCTAAAGCAGCATCGCCCTTGTATTGATACATAGAGCGGTAAAACCGCAGAAACGTCTCCTGTCCGACATCATCCGCGTCGGTACGGTTGCCCAGCATTCCTACAATCACTTTGGCCACCATCGTCCGGTATTTGTCCACAATCTGTTCAAAAGCCTTTTGGTCTCCTGCTATTGCGGCCTTCACCCAAGACATATCATCCGCATATTTACCCATCTCTTTTTCCAAAAGGCTTCTGTTTTAATAATTGACAATCACAAAGTTTGTTTTATTCCAAAACGGCTAATATTGTTTTAGGAATTGTAACGAAATAACCTAACGGTTTCGACTTGTTCTTTTGCGCTTTTTCTTCGTTGCAAAAGTTTTAAATAAACAGTGGCTATTCGCAACTTTCGCGTCTTGAAAAACCATAAAATTACTTCGTCGATCCCCGTCACTTTATTTCGTTACAAATCCTTAGATAATAATTCAGTACGGGGAAAACCAACAATAAAAATAAGCATTTTCTCATTTCCCTGCCGTGGAAAAGAGAAAATACCAGTTTAAGGGAAAAGCGATGTTTGTTTTACCGCGGTATAACAACCGGATAAAAAACCTCATACCCATAACTTCCGAAGGGCAAATTCGAAAAATTGGCCGAGTAGAAATAAATTATTAAGTGATTGGTACTTATCCGCTAATAAATGCCAAGCTCTTTTCCGGCGGCATAAATCTTGTCAATGGCATCATCGATTAGGGCGATGGAGTGCGTGGCCATAAGCGAAAACCGCAGCAGCGAATCTTCAGGGCGTACGGCCGGTGAAATCACCGGATTCACAAAAACACCGTTGTCGAACAGCATTCTGGAGATGATAAAAGCTTTGTCGTTGTCGCGGATATAAACCGGAATAATGGGTGTTTCTGATTTCCCAATATCCATTCCCAATTCTTTAAAACGATCTATGGCGTGATTAGTATTCTCCCAAAGTTTTTCCACATGCTCAGGCTCGTTTTCGATTATGTCGAGTGCGGCAATTACGCTGGCAGCAGAAGCAGGCGGCAGACTGGCGCTGAAAATCAGAGAACGGGCATTGTGTTGCAGGTAGTTGACCAAATCATAACTCCCGGCAATAAATCCGCCTATGGAAGCCAGCGATTTGCTAAATGTTCCTATAATCATCTCCACTTCGCCATCCAAACCGAAGGAGTTTACGGTACCTGAGCCGTTTTTCCCCAGAACACCCAGCCCATGGGCATCGTCAATCATAACCGAAGCATCATATTTTTCAGCCAACTGCACAATCTTGTCCACATGGGCAATGTCGCCTTCCATACTGAAAAGGCCATCGGTAACAATGAGCCGGAGGGAATCGGTGCTGTGGTTTTCGCCAAGATTTTTCAGAACTTTCTCCAGCGAAGCCATGTCGTTGTGGCGATATTTCAAAATACGACCAAATGAAAGACGAGTGGCATCAATAATAGAGGCGTGGCTTTGCTCATCAATAATGGCTACATCATTACGTCCGACCACGGTAGGGATGGCTCCGAGGTTGGATTGAAAACCTGTGGAAAAGGCGAGTGCAGCCTCTTTGTTTACAAAACGAGCCAGCCGGTGTTCCAGTTCAACATGAATATCCAGAGTGCCATTCAAAAAACGCGAACCTGCTGTTCCCGTGCCGTATTTTTTTATGGCGGCTATCGCTGCTTCTTTTACTTTAGGATGGCTGGTCAATCCGAGATAACTGTTTGAGCCGAACATGGAAACTTTGTGTCCCCGAATCTCCACTTCAGCATCCTGTCCCGATTCAATAACTCTGAAATAGGGATAAAGCCCCAGCTTTTTGTATTTCTGAGGTTCGGTAAATTTCTCAGCCCGTTTTTGTAAATCACTCATCTTCTCTTAATTACATTAATACTGCTGCTTATGCACAAAAGGACAAAGCAATGCAAAGCTATTAAATTTAGGATAATTATCACATCCTCCGATATAAAACACTTTAGGAATCCGTATAGAACCTTCTATCACGTGCAAAACAAAACTCCGGGCTCCGGAAAGAGAAAAAGGTTTCCAGCATAATTAACTTTTAGCGTGCCGATTCAAATTGTTTCAGGAAACGGAGGTCGTTTTCGAAGAAAAGCCGCAGGTCGTTCACCTGATATTTCAGCATTGTAATCCGTTCAATGCCCATTCCAAAGGCAAATCCGGTATATTTCTTGTTGTCGATATGACAGGCTTCCAGTACATTCGGATCTACCATCCCACAACCCAAAATTTCAACCCAGCCGGTATATTTACAAATGTTACATCCTTTGCCGCCACAAATGTTACATGAGACATCCATTTCTGCCGACGGTTCGGTAAATGGGAAATAGGACGGACGGAAACGGATTTTGGTATGCTCACCGAAAAGCTCGCGGGCAAAATAGAAAAGCGTCTGTTTCAGGTCAGTAAACGATACTTCCTCGTCCACATAAAGGCCTTCAACCTGGTGAAAAATGCAGTGTGCCCGTGCTGAAATGGCTTCGTTACGGAACACGCGACCGGGCGAGATAGTCCGGATGGGCGGTTGCGTTTTTTCCATCACCCGCACCTGCACCGACGAAGTGTGCGTGCGCAAGGCAAGGTCAGGGTCTTTTTCAATGAAAAAAGTATCTTGCATGTCACGGGCAGGGTGCTCTTTGGGGAAGTTCAGCGCCGTGAAGTTGTGAAAGTCGTCTTCGATTTCGGGACCTTCCGAAACCGTAAATCCGATTCTGGAAAAGATATCGATAATTTCGTTGCGTACAATGGCGAGCGGATGTCTGGTGCCAAGCGGACTTGAGGCAGGCAGGCTCAGGTCAAAACCGCTGCTCTGCGAAACCGGTTGCTCATCCAGTTTATCTTTGAGGTTGACAATTTTATTCTGAACAGCCTGTTTCAACGTGTTAATCAGCTGCCCCATCTCGCGGCGGTCTTCAGGCGCCACGGTTTTGAAGTCAACGAATAACGCCGGAACCAGTCCTTTTTTGCTTAAAAATTTAATTCTGAAAGCTTCGAGCTGTTCCGGGTTTTCAGCTGAAAAAGCTTCTACCTCTTTTAGAAGGTTGTTTATTTTATTCTTCATTCTTATGTTCGGTTATTCCACAATATCAATGGTCATGGTTACGGGTTCTAACGGCTTGTCACTGGCATCGGTTTTGACTGAAGCGATTTTATCCAGCACATCAAAGCCCGAAAGCAGCTCGCCGAAAACCGTATATCCGCCATCCAAATGTGGTGTACCACCAATAGTTTTATACGTTTCGCGTTCTTCTTTGGTAAACACATGACCGGTACTTGCCGTTACGGCATCGAGATATTGATCGTCCACCACTTGTCCCTGCACAATGTAAAATTGCGAACTGCTGGAACGTTTTTCGGGATTCACATTATCGCCCATTCGTGCGGCAGCCAACGCGCCTTTTTTATGAAAATGGTTGGGACGAATTTCGGCCGGGATGGTATAACCGGGATCGGTGCGCCCATCCTTGTTCCCGCCTCCCTGAATCATGAAATCTTTAATCACCCGGTGAAAGGTGGAGCCGTTGTACCATCCTTCTTTAATCAGTTTGATAAAATTGTCGCGATATTTTGGCGTATCGTTGTATAAAACCGCCATCATATCTCCGAATTTGGTATGAATAACGATGATTGTTTCGGGTTTATTTGTCTGAGCCATAAGTGATAAACTTAAAAAAAGTCCAAAGATGAAGATTAATTTTTTCATTTGTAAAAAGCTTGCTTCACGGGGCAAAATTAGGAAAAAGAAAGATACGGGAAACAAAAGGTAAGCCGGCGGAAAAGGTTACTGCTGTTCTTTGCGTGCTTTCAGAAAACACTGGCGGCAAAGCGGTTCGTAAACATCCGTTTCGCCCAGCACCACGAGGTTGTCATCTTTTACGGTTCGATGCGAATAGTTGGCCAGGTTGCCGCAGCGGATGCAAATAGCGTGTACCTTGGTAACATACTCGGCGGTAGCCATTAGTTTGGGAATAGGCCCAAACGGATTGCCGAGATAGTCCATGTCAAGACCGGCCACAATCACACGTTTACCGTTCCTGGCCAGTTCATTGCAGACCGATACCAGTTCTTCACCAAAAAACTGAGCTTCGTCGATGCCTACTACTTCAAAATCCTGCGCATAAAACAATATCTGGGTAGCGTTTTCCACCGGCGTGGACGAAACGGCCTTGGCATCGTGCGAAACTACATTGGTTTCATCGTAACGAGTATCCACCGCCGGTTTAAAAATCTCTACCTTCTGCCTGGCAATACGTGCACGATTCAGTCTGCGAATAAGCTCTTCGGTCTTTCCGGAGAACATGGAACCACATATTACTTCTATCCAACCGGTACGCTCTGAATTGTTTCGCTCTTTTTCGAGAAACATGAATTAAATGTTAATTTTCTTACTATTTTTGAAAGGACAAATTTAACCAAATCTGCTTAGTATTTGCCGATGATAATGAGCAATCTTTTTGTTTTTTCAGGTTCATAGTTTCGGTGATAATACCTAAAGTTCCAAACAGATAAAAAGTACATCATGGATAAAGTATCGTTATTAAATCAGATAAAAACCGCTTTGGAAGGGTTGCTCAGCCAAACGCAACAGCTGGAAAAAGAAAAACAACCACTACATCAAATCGACAAAGACCTGCTGTTGGAAAAGACACGGGCGTTGTATGAGCAAATGATGGCACTGGAGCATACCCGCCAGGAAGAAAAAGCGCCCTGGCCGGCGCCGGCACCGAAAGAAAAGGTTCCTGCTGTTGAGGAAATAACCGAAACGGTTGTAGAGAAGGAAGATGTTGTTGCTGAAACACCAACGGACGAAAGCCGGGAAATGCCGGAAGCAGAACCGGAAGAAACGGTTTCGAAGCCGGAAGAGGAACCTGAAACAGAGGAAGTCCCGGTAACGGAAGGAAAAGCGGTAGAACAGGCGACAGAAGAGGAACCGGTTGAAGAAAAACCCGAGCCGGTTGAAGAAACAGAGAAACCTGTCGAACCACCCAAAACAACGCTGGACCTTTTCTCGGAAGCACCACCCGAAACGCTGGGCGACACGCTTATGCCCGCCGAAAAACCAGCCGTAGTGGACAGACTGCAAATGAGTGGCATCAACGATTTGCGGGAAGCTATTGGTATCAACGACAAATTTTTGTTTATCAATGAGCTTTTCAACGGCGACCTGGGACGGTACAACAAAGTCATCGATGAGCTGAACGGCTTTTCGGGTCTCTCCGGTGCGCAGACGTACCTCACCGAACTGCAGGTGCAGTATCAATGGGCAGAAAACGGTCCGGCGTACCAAAAGCTGAATGTTCTGCTGGAAATAAAATTTACCTGAAAAACTTTCGGAAATGGCCAAACTTTATCTCGTTCCCACACCCATCGGCAACCTCGGGGATATCACCCTGCGGGCGCTACGTATTTTGAAAGAAGTATCGCTGATTCTTGCCGAAGACACACGTACAACGGGGAACCTGCTGAAGCACTATGATATACACAACAAACTGCAGGCCTATCACATCCACAACGAACATAAGGCGCTGAAAAATATTGTACAACGATTGTCTGATGGTGAAGAGATGGCGCTGGTGAGCGATGCCGGCACGCCTTCGGTTTCCGATCCCGGGTTTTTGCTGGTGCGCGAATGTGTGAAAAACGGTATTCCGGTGGAGACACTGCCGGGAGCCACGGCTTTTGTCCCGGCGTTGGTAAACTCCGGATTTCCGTCCGACAGGTTCTTTTTCGAAGGTTTCCTGCCCCACAAAAAGGGACGCCAGACCCGCCTGAAAGAACTTGCCCAACTGCCACACACTTTGATTATTTACGAATCGCCACACCGGCTGGTAAAAACGCTGGAGCAGCTAACTGAGTTTCTCGGCCCGGAACGTCCAGTTACCGTTTCCCGCGAGCTGACCAAAATCCACGAAGAAACCATTCGCGGAAGGCTAACAGAAGTTTACGACTTTTACAAAGAAAAAACCGTAAAAGGGGAAATTGTGATTGTGGTGGGACAAGTGGGGGATTTGTAATAAATACTGGCGCAAGCGTCCGCTTGTGTCCTTCCTGTAAATTGCGTAGCGTCCGCTTGTGCCCTTCCTGTAAATTACGCAAGCGTCTGCTTGCGCCATTGATTTGCGGACGCTTGCGCCATTGATTTGTGGACGCTTGTGCCATGAGTTTTCCACGAAAACCATCCGCGGAACGCTAACAGAAGTTTACGACTTTTACAAAGAAAAAACCGTGAAAGGGGAAATTGTGATTGTGGTGGGACAAGTGGGGGATTTGTAATAAATACTGGCGCAAGCGTCCGCTTGTGTCCTTCCTGTAAATTGCGTAGCGTCCGCTTGTGTCCTTCCTGTAAATTGCGTAGCGTCCGCTTGTGTCTTTCCTATAAATTACGCAAGCGTCTGCTTGTGCCTGTGAGTAATTTCTTAACTTTGCTCAAAATATTTTTGGTATGAACACACTTTACCCGTTAAAATTTCAGCCCGTTTTCAAAGACAAAATCTGGGGCGGACGTAAGATAAAAGAAGTCCTCGGAATGGATTACGGAAAGTTGCCCAACTGCGGTGAAGCATGGGTGGTTTCGGGTGTGGAAGGTAATCCCACACTGGTGTCAAACGGTTTTCTGACCGGCAACGAGCTGAATGAGCTGGTGAGCATTTACATGGGCGATTTAGTCGGCGATGAAGTGTATGAGAAATTCGGCGATGAGTTTCCGCTGCTCATAAAATATATCGATGCCAGCGACTGGCTTTCCATTCAGGTACACCCGGATGATGAGCTGGCCGCCAAACGTAGAATCGGACGGGGAAAGACCGAAATGTGGTACATCATGGAAGCCGAAAAAGAGTCGGAACTCATCAGTGGGTTCAGCAAAAAAGTGAACAAAGAAACCTACAAGAAATATTTGAATGAGAGCAGGTTAAAAGAGATTCTCAACTTCGAAAAAGCAGAAAAAGGCGATGTGTTTTTTATTCCTGCAGGGCGCGTTCATGCCCTCGGCCCCGGTATTTTGCTGGCCGAAATTCAGCAGACTTCCGACACCACCTACCGCATTTACGATTGGGACCGTATTGATGCCAGCGGCATGAAAAGGGACCTTCACACAGAAAAAGCATTGGATGCCATCGATTTTGAGGTAGCCGGAGAGTACAAAACCCGGTACAAACCGGAAAAAAATAAAACCGTTTCGCTGGTGCAGTGCCCGCAGTTTACCACTAACCTGTTAGAATACGACCGGCCTATGAAGAAAAATTTTGAAGAGCTTGATTCATTTGTCATTTATATGGGCATTGAAGGTCAGAGTACCCTGAAATGGCCGGATGGCGAAGAGGAAATTAATACAGGCGAAGCAGTTGTTCTTCCCAACATAATCAACCAAATTGAACTCAAACCAACAGGTACGGCAAAATTGCTTGAGATTTATCTGGCTTAAGGGAACTTCTAATAATTACTTCGCATCAAGATTTTCAGAGTTTTTTATAGACGATGAAAATTTTTGATGTACTATCGGGATAATGCAAGAAAAATTGAAGAAGTATATGAAAAACTCTGGAAACCCCATGGGAACAAATGAGATAAACAATCTGACAGCGTTAAAATTTTTATCAATAGCTACGGCTATTCAGAAAAATTTATGCCTTGTATCTTGTTTATCTCATTTGTTTCTTGAAAGAAAGGAATTATTAGAAGTCCCCTTAATTTAATAACTGCGATGTGAAGTGTTTTAAGACAGAAAAAGCAGAAAGCTTCAAAACAAAAACAGAACGGTTCGGTTTCAATCTTTTTCCCGCTTATCATCGTTCCGGTGGCAGGGTTCGTTTTATCTCCAATGACTGGAAAGAGATTCATGTGTCGGTTAAACTCACCTGGAAAACAAGGAATTATGTAGGAACCGTCTATGGCGGAAGTATCTATTCGGCTCTTGACCCCATATACATGATTCAACTAATACGCATCCTCGGCTCCGGTTATGTGGTTTGGGACAAAGAAGCTGTCGTGAAGTTTATACGCCCCATAAGTCATCAGGTTTGTGCCCGCTTTTTGGTAACCGATGAACTGATTGCCGAAATAAAAGAAACAGTGGCAAAGCAAAAAGAAATGACCCTGAGTCTGCCAGTGCATTTTGAGGACAAAGCAGGAAAGGTCTATGCCGAATTGGATAAAAAACTATATGTGGCGGATAAGGCCTTTTATAAAGAAAAACGAAAAAAAAATGAGAAAGAGCGATTAGGCAAAGTGGTAAAATGAGAACAAGCTAACGTGCGGTAAGGTCCCCCTTTAGAGGTGCTGGGGTGCGCAGGGACAATCCCGACTTTTGGCCACGGATTAAAATCCTTATTCTCCTAATCAGATTCGGGCGTTCACGCCCGAATATATATGTAGGGTCTGCTGAAAAACACTCTATTAGATAATAATCAATAAGATATATTAAACTCAGCAACTTCAAATGCAAAGTTTTTGACTGAAAGACGTTAATTTCCCTGCATTTTTTGTTTAGTTAGCCCGTAGCACATCATCTACTTCGTTGCTATGGCTCGCAGTATTAGTATACAGCTTCGCCTTGCGGCCTTGTATCTGATGCACTACGGACTTTTTCAGCAGACCCTATGTAGATGAACTGAAAGGTTACATTTTTTTCCAGCTATCCCGCAAAGGCACGGTCCGGTTGAAAATCGGATACTCAGAACGACTATCCTTGTCAACGCAGAAATAACCGAGGCGCTGGAACTGAAATTTATCACCGTGTTTAATCTCTTTCAGCGAAGGCTCCAGTTTGCAGTTTTGGAGAATCTTTAACGAATCGGGATTCAGGAATTCTTTAAAATCGCGGTCTTTGTGACCGGCCGGATCTTCGTCGAGGAAAAGCCGGTCATAAAGACGTACTTCTGCATTCACGGCATGTTGTACGGAAACCCAGTGCAATGTCCCTTTTACTTTTCGCTGGGAGCCACTACCGCTTTTTGTGTCAGGGTCGTAAGTACAATAAATCGCGGTAACGTTGCCATTTTCATCTTTTTTGTAATCTTCGCATTTCACAAAGTAGGCCCCTTTCAGGCGTACTTCACGTCCCGGGCCAAGGCGGAAGAATTTCCGTGGCGGGTCTTCCATAAAATCATTGCGTTCGATGTAAAGTTCGCGGGAAAAAGGAACCTGACGTGTTCCGGCAGTTTCATCTTCCGGATTATTAATAAGTTCCAGCATTTCCACTTTGTCTTCCGGATAATTGGTAATGATCACCTTCACCGGGTCCAAAACGCCGAAAACACGAGGCGTAATTTTGTTCAGATGTTCGCGCACGCTGAATTCCAAAAGTCCCACATCAATCACATTGTCGCGTTTGGCGATGCCGATACGGTCGGCGAACTGGCGAATAGATTCGGGTGTATAACCTCTGCGGCGCAGACCTGAAATGGTAGGCATACGAGGGTCGTCCCAGCCGGAAACCAGGTTTTTCTCCACCATCTCCAGCAGTTTGCGCTTGCTCATAACCGTGTAGCTCAGGTTCAACCGGGCAAATTCAATCTGCCGCGGACGCGGACGGCCTGCTTCGGCAAGCTGGTCGAGAAACCAGTCGTAAAGCGGCCGGTGAATTTCAAATTCCAGTGTACACAGCGAATGAGTAATGCCTTCGATATAATCGGACTGTCCGTGAGCAAAATCGTACATGGGATAAATGTTCCATTTGTTTCCGGTGCGGTGATGTTCGGCATGCAAGACTCTGTATATAATTGGATCGCGCATGTGCATGTTGGGCGAACTCATGTCGATTTTGGCGCGCAAAACCATGGCGCCATCCGCCACTTCCCCGTTTTTCATCTTTTCGAAAAGCAGCAGGTTCTCTTCCTCCGGACGGTTTCGGTAAGGGCTTTCCGTTCCGGGACGGGTAGGAACGCCTTTTTGCCGACTGATTTCTTCCTGCGGCTGCTCATCCACATAAGCGTTCCCCTGTTTTATCAGTTGCATAGCCCATCCGTAAAGCTGGTCAAAATAGTTTGAGGTAAACAGTGGCTCACCGTTCCACTGAAATCCCAGCCACTGAATATCTTCTTTAATGGAATCGACATACTCCACATCTTCTTTTGCGGGATTGGTGTCATCAAAACGCAGATTGCACAAGCCTTTGTATTTTTCAGCCAGTCCGAAATTCAGGCAGATAGATTTGGCATGGCCAATATGCAGATAACCATTAGGTTCGGGGGGAAAACGAAAATGTATTTTCCCGTTATTTTTATTGTTCTGAAGGTCTTCCTCAATGATGGTTTCAATAAAATTGAGCGACCGGGCGTTGTTTTCAGCCGATTCCATAACTGTAAAAAAATTAATTCAAATGAAAAAGCAAAAGTACTGAGAAAAGAGACAGAATCAAGGATTATTTTATTCTCCGTAAAAGGGAATCAGAAAGTTTCGACTTCTTTTTTGTTAATCAGTTTCAGCGCATCTTCATCCGTTCCCAGCCATGCGGCAAGAGGCCGGGTATTTTCATTATACTCAAGAATAATTTTCAGTGTCATGGTAAGCGGAACCGAAAGAAACATGCCCACAATACCCAGCACATATCCCCAGACAATCAACGAGAGAAAAACCACCAGCGTCGAAAGGCCCATACCTTTTCCCATCACGCGGGGTTCGACAAGATAGCCAATAAACAAATTAACCACTGCAAAGGCAACCAAAGCCCAAACAGCAGGGCCAAACCCCAACTGAATCCAGGCAAAAAGTACGGCGGGGATGGCGGCAATAATAGAACCGATATTGGGAATGTAGTTAAGCATAAAAGCGATTAAACCCCACAGCACGGCATATTCCACGCCAATAATCCATAAGAAAAAGGTAATTAATACACCCGTCAGCAAACTTACAAAAGTCTTGATAACCAGATAGTGACGAACACTTTTTTCAATACGGGAAAGGTTTATAAGCGACTTTTCAGAGGCCGTGGCTCCGAAAATCTTGGCCTTTAATGCTATGCTGTTCATTTCAAGCAAAATGAAAAGGACAATAAAAAAGATTAAAGCGGTGTTACTCATCACGTTTCCAAGTTGTCCCAGGGTGGAAGCGGTAAAATCAAGTATCTTGGCAGGGTCGAACATTTTTGTCAGCCGGTCAGTAGAAAGATTGATACCATAGTGACTAAATTCCTGGTTTATAGATATAAGAATGCCTCCTAACCGGGATTCATATTTCCCCAGATGGGCGGTAAAACTACTAACCGAGCTGCCTATAATACCACTTAAGCCTGAAATAATAATCAGAAAACCCAGCAAAATAATAATAACGGAAAGCCAGTGTGGAACCTTTTTCTTATCAAGCCAGGCGACAGGATGGACGCCGATAATACTGATAAAAACAGACAACAGCATGAGGGTGATAAATGATTCGGCCATCATCATGCCGGCAATAATTATAAAGCTTGCTGCAGTAAACAGGGTTATTCGGAAAATACGGTCGCTGATTAAAAGATGTTTCATAAAATGTATTTTGCAGAATGCTTTGCCAAAGATAACGAATGATTTGTTTGAAAAAAAGGTTCGATTAAAATATTTTCATACTCCTTTCGTCAGCTAACCAGCCTAAGAATTTGCCTTACCGAGCCCACGTAACTTCCACCAAACAAATTTACATGCACCAATAGCGGATAAAGATTACAATAGTCCAGTCGTTTTTGCCAACCCGTTTCCAATGGGTAAATTTCATTGTAAGCGTCGTAAAACCGGCGATGAAATCCTCCGAAAAGCTGCGACATTCCCAAATCCATTTCACGATGCCCGTAATACACTGCCGGGTCAATAAGCACGGCTTCCCCATCCCGGTTTGTCATAAAATTCCCGCTCCACAGATCGCCATGCAACAAAGCCGGGGGCTCTTTAGGGAAAAGTGTATCCATTCGGGCAAAAAAGCTCTCAAAGGCTTTTATGTCACTGTTGTCCAGTAATTTATTATCAAAAGCCCTACCCATAAGCGGTTGCAGCCTTTCTTCCACAAAAAACGTTTCCCAGGCATTATGAAATGCATTGCTTTGGGTAAGTGAGCCGATGTAATTGTCATGGTCAAGGCCAAAAGTATCCGCAGTATGTCCATGAAGCCGGGCCAGAGCACGCCCGAAGTTTTCCCAAAATCCGGCAGAGGGCATGCCGGTTTCAATAAATTTTAAAACAAGGAAAGCTTCTGCATGGCTTTCACCAAAGCCTGCCACCACGGGAACCGGAAGTTCTGCCGCTTCTGAAAGAATTTTCAGCCCCAACGCCTCTTTCTCAAACATTTTGGGATAACGCGATGCTGAATTTAGTTTGACGAAAAATTTCCCCACATTGGTTTCCAAACCGTAAGCCGAATTAATGGAACCACCACCCACAGCATTTACCGAACTGATTTGAACCTGTTTACCAAATTCATCAGTCAAAAAATCTTCTATGGCAGTTTTCCAATGCATCAGACATAGCTTAAGGTTCCTGCAAGATACAAAAAAAGCGCTTCACAGTTGAAACGCTTTTTCTGGCTAAATAAAATTTTGAGGGATAAGCAATAAAATTTTCAAAATACTATTCTGGTCAACATGAAAGTTTTTTGCTTCACATGGTACAAATTTCCGCATTGCATTTTTGCTTCAACTCAAATGAATAAAAGTCAGGTCATCGTATCATTTTTGTCGTCGAATTGAACAAATTGAACGAATTATTGAGTTTTCGCAAGCGAGAAATTATTCGTCCTGCCTGAGTGCCTTTGGCACATATCGCCTTTCCCATAACATTCGGATTGCAAATTCGAATGAGCGAAGCAGGACTGAAACTTTGCACGTGAACGGGTTAACCTTTCAGGTGGCCTTGCCCCTGAAAGGTTGGAACTGTGGACAAAAACCCGCATTGGACAGAAAGTCCAAAGCTAAGTTTGAGTCGTCCCTACGGGACTAAGGAAAAAGTCCCGTAGGGACGACTCAACAATTGCCTGTGAATTTATTCCCAGGCAGCGTATTTGAACCCCTGCTGATAGAAATTTCCAGATAAAATTAGAAAAATATTGAAAAATTGAATAAGAATCCGGCGTTATGTTTTCCCCATCCTTTATTTCAATATGTAATCAATATATTTTTTCATAAAGTTGCACCTGTGACTTGAATTCAGTACTAAAATTATCATTTTAATACCTGTAAAAGTCTGGTTTGTAAGGTCCTTCTACCTTTAGGCCAAGATACTCTGCCTGTTCGGGGGAAAGCTTTGTCAGTTTCACGCCAAGCTGGTCGAGGTGCAGACGAGCCACTTCCTCATCAAGATATTTCGGCAGGCGATAAACATCAATGTCATAATGGTCACGGTGTTCCCACAAATCCATTTGTGCCAGCGTCTGGTTGGTGAATGAGTTGCTCATCACAAACGAAGGATGTCCGGTGGCACAACCGAGGTTGACGAGGCGCCCTTCTGCCAACAGGTAAATACAATGCCCATCGGGGAAAATGTATTTGTCCACCTGTGGTTTTACATTGATTTTCTTAATTCCGGGGTAATTATCCAGTTTGGAAACCTGAATCTCGTTATCAAAATGGCCAATGTTGCAGACGATGGCTTCGTCTTTCATGGCAGCCATGTGGTCGATGGTGATGATGTCGCGGTTTCCGGTGGTAGTAACGAAAATGTTTCCCTCTTTTATCGCCTCTTCCATCGTGGTAACCTCAAATCCTTCCATGGAGGCCTGCAAAGCGCAGATAGGATCAATTTCGGTAACAATCACGCGGGCACCATAAGATTTCATAGATTTGGACGAACCTTTTCCCACATCGCCATATCCGGCAACTACCACCACTTTTCCGGCAATCATAACGTCTGTGGCACGTTTGATACCATCGGCAAGCGATTCGCGGCATCCGTAAAGGTTATCAAATTTTGATTTGGTTACCGAGTCGTTCACGTTGATGGCCGGAACCAAAAGGGTACCATCTTCTTTCATCTGATAAAGGCGGTGTACTCCGGTGGTAGTCTCCTCTGAAACACCTTTCCACTCTTTTACAATATTATGCCATCTTTGGGGATCTTCCGCCAGCGTAGTTTTCAACAGACTCAAAATTTCTTCTTCTTCCTCGCTTTCAGCTTTGATATCAATCGTTGAAGGATCGTTTTCGGCAGCAAAACCTTTGTGAATCAACAAAGTAGCATCGCCACCATCGTCCACAATCAGGTTATGTCCTTTGCCGTTCGGAAACGACAATGCCTGGTTTGTACACCACCAGTATTCATTCAGTGTTTCACCCTTCCAGGCAAAGACAGGAACACCCTGCGGATTTTCCGGAGTGCCGTTTTTGCCGACAGCAATAGCAGCTGCGGCATGATCCTGTGTGGAGAAAATATTACAACTGGCCCAGCGCACATCAGCGCCCAGCTCAACCAGTGTTTCTATCAAAACGGCTGTTTGAATGGTCATGTGTAGTGAACCGGTGATACGAGCACCTTTTAGCGGTTTTTGCTCACCATATTTTCTGCGCAGCGCCATCAGCCCTGGCATCTCTTTTTCTGCAATTTCAATCTCTTTGCGTCCCCATTCATTCAAATGAAGGTCGGCAACTTTAAATTGTAGTTTGTTTTTTGTTTCTATTTCTGACATGGTTTTATAATGTTTTCTGTTTAAGTGGTTGCAAAATTAATCATTTTTCTGAGTGGTGCAGAATAGATATACGGGGTAACCTTTCAGGTGGCCTTGCTCCTGAAAGGATGGAGCTGAGGCCAGACTCTTCCCGACTCTCGGTTTTGTTTAACGAAAGGAAAAGAATACCGCCTCTTTGCGAATATGCTAGCCCGGATGTCTATCCATATTATTACCACGGAAACCATTTAGAGATTGCTTCTTCACCCTGACACACATGCCCAACCCGATGCTCATCGCAATGACGGGGTCAATTATAAATCCGGCAACCCACTTCTTTTAAACACAGAACTCCCTATGGGACTTTGCCGCAAAGTCCCGTAGGGACGACTCAACAATTGCCTGTGAATTTATTCAGAGGCATGGAACCAAAAATGGCCACTAACAAATGGCGCAAGCGTCCGCTTGTGCCCGTACTTCTGTTCCCATTCCGGTAAGATTTCGTTTCTATACAGCCGACTCCCACGGCAATTGCCACACACGTGCCGCCCTCAATTGCCTCGGAGCTAAACGGTGGATAATCAAAAATGGCGTAAGCGTCCGCTTGTGCCCGTACTGTGCCTCCGCATAATTTAATATTTACCCAAAAATCCGAAAAGATGCTGCTTGTTTAGATTTTTTCTATCTTTGCTTCATAATTCAAATCCCTCCTTTTCTGTGAGGTATTTTGATTTATAAAGAAGGGTGGAGAGATTAGGCTCTGTGAAGCTCTGGCAACCTTCCGCACAAGCGGAAAAGGTGCCAATACCTAACCCGTCCGCTTTTGGCGGATGGGAAATGATAAATTAAAAGAAGTTCAATGAAAAAACAAAACGCATCCGTCTAACAGACGTGTAAATAGTATCTTTATACCACTGTTTGCTCTTGTCCGGCGAAATTTTCACCGGAGAGTTGCGCTTAAACTATGATTAAAATGACTAATATAAAACCTGATATAAGAGAGGAATTAAAAAAACGGGTGCTGGTGCTCGACGGCGCCATGGGTACTATGATTCAGCGCTACCAACTCGAAGAAAAAGACTACCGCGGCAAGCAATTTGAAAATGTAAAACAATTGCTCAAAGGCAATAACGATCTGCTGAACATCACGCAGCCGCAGATTATTCGCGAAATACATGAGCAGTATCTTGAAGCCGGTGCCGACATCATCGAAACCAATACTTTCAACGGCACACGCATCTCGCAGAGTGATTACGGGCTGGAGGATTATGTTTATAAGATGAACCTGAATGCGGCCAAACTGGCGCGTGCCGCTGCGGATAAGTTTACACAAATAACTCCCGAAAAGCCGCGATTTGTGGCCGGCGCCATGGGGCCAACCAGCAAAACCGCTTCCATGTCACCCAAAGTAAACGACCCCGGTTACCGGAATGTGAGTTTCGATGGACTGATGGAAGATTACTACAAGCAGGCATCGGCATTACTCGGAGGCGGAGCGGATGTGCTGCTCGTGGAAACCATTTTCGATACGCTCAATGCCAAAGCAGCGCTCTTTGCCATTGAAAAAATCATGGAAGAAAAAGGAGAGAAAATTCCCGTGATGGTTTCCGGAACCATAACCGATGCCAGCGGACGAACACTTTCAGGACAGACGTTAGCAGCCTTTTTCACTTCCATAAAACACATCGATCTGCTCAGCGTCGGGCTTAACTGCTCCATGGGTGCCGAGCAAATAAGACCGTATCTCGCTGAGCTTTCGCGTATTGCACCTTTTCCGGTAAGCGTCTATCCCAATGCAGGTCTGCCCAATCAGTTTGGCGAGTATGATGAAAGTCCGCACAAAATGGCAGGCCACATCAAAGATTTTCTTGACAACCGTTATGCCAATATTGTGGGTGGTTGCTGCGGCACCACGCCCGAACATATTCGCGAAATGGTGGCGTTGGCGCAAAAAGCCGAAATACGCAAAGTTCCTCCCAAAAAACATGTAACCGAACTGAGCGGGCTGGAGCCTGTGGTTATCGAAAAAGACAAAAATTTTGTGAATATCGGCGAACGTACTAATGTAAGCGGTTCCCGGCGTTTTGCCCGCCTCATTCGCGAAGGAAAATACGAAGAAGCCCTCTCGGTAGCACGTAACCAGGTGGAAAATGGTGCGCAGATTCTGGATGTGAGCATGGATGATGGTATGCTGGATGCCAAAAAAGAGATGGTTCGTTTTCTGAATATGATGGCTTCCGAACCTGAAATTTCGCGACTGCCCGTTATGATTGATTCCTCCAGATGGGAAGTCATCGAAGCCGGATTAAAATGCATTCAGGGAAAGGGAATTGTCAACTCCATCAGCCTGAAAAACGGGGAAAAAGAGTTTCTCGAACATGCCCGGAAAATAAGAGATTATGGTGCAGCAGCAGTGGTCATGGCTTTTGACGAAAGCGGTCAGGCAGCTACTTATGAGCGGCGTATCGCAGTTTGCAAACGTGCTTATGACCTGCTGACGCAAAAGGTGAATTTTCCGCCCGAAGACATTATTTTCGATCCCAACATTCTCGCTATTGGCACCGGCATGGATGAGCATAACAACTATGCAGTCGATTTTATAAAGGCCACAAAATGGATTAAGAAAAACCTGCCTTACACTAAGGTGAGTGGTGGTGTCAGCAACCTGTCGTTTTCTTTCCGCGGGAACAATACGGTGCGCGAAGCGCTCAATTCCGTGTTTTTGTATCATGCCATAAAAGCGGGAATGGATATGGGAATTGTGAATCCGGGCATGTTGCAGATTTATGATGAAATTCCTGCCGACCTGCGTACGCTGGCGGAAGATGTAGTCCTCAACCGGCGGAAAGATGCCACCGAAAGGCTTTTGGTATATGCCGATAAAGTTAAAAATCAATTCGTAAAAAAAGAGATAAAAACAGATGCCTGGCGAAAAGAACCGGTCAACAAACGCCTCGAACATGCTATGATTAAAGGTATTACCGAGTTTATTGAACAAGATGTGAATGAAGCGCGCCAACAGTTTCCGCGGGCGTTGGATGTGATCGAACAACCGCTTATGGCCGGAATGAACCATGTGGGCGACCTTTTCGGCGAAGGGAAAATGTTTCTGCCGCAGGTAGTAAAAAGCGCCCGGGTGATGAAAAAGGCAGTTTCTTTTCTGCTGCCATACATTGAAGCGGAGAAGCAGGAAGGAGAAGCCTCTAATGCCGGAACAGTAGTGCTGGCAACCGTAAAAGGCGATGTGCACGACATTGGAAAAAACATTGTGGGTGTGGTGCTTTCGTGCAACAACTACGAAGTAATTGACCTCGGCGTAATGGTTCCGGCCGCAAAAATTCTGGAAATTGCCGAAAACGAAAATGCTGATGTGGTAGGCCTCAGCGGACTTATCACCCCTTCGCTGGAAGAGATGGTTCAGGTGGCTTCCGAAATGAAACGAAAAGGATTGAAAATACCATTGCTGATTGGCGGGGCAACAACTTCGGCTGTCCACACGGCGGTGAAAATAGCTCCCGGCTACAACCAGCCGGTGATTCATGTGCGCGATGCCTCTAAAGTTACCGGCATACTGGCCAAACTTTTTTCCCCAACCGAACACGAAAAGTTTGTAAATGATATCAGGACATCCTACGAAAAAATGCGGGAGCAACATTTCGGGCGGCAAAAAAGGAAACAATATATCAGCCTGGAAGAAGCGCGTGAGAACCGTTTTAAACCTGATTGGAAAACAACGGATATCAGCAAACCGAAATTTATCGGAACAAAATATTTTGAAGATTATCCGTTAGAAAAACTACGGCCTTACATCGACTGGACTTTTTTCTTCCATGCCTGGAAACTAAACGGAAAATATCCGGCTATTTTCGACGATCCCATGAAAGGCGAAGAGGCCAAAAAGATTTATGACGACGCACAGGAGATGCTGGATAAAATTATTTCAGAAAAATGGCTCCGGGCCAAAGGCGTCATCGGTATTTATCCCGCTCATGCCGTTGGCGACAGCGTGGAGGTATTTTCTCCCGAAAATAAAAAGCTGCCAAACTTTCATTTTTTGCGAAATCAGGAGAAAAAAGAGGCCGGAACTCCCAACCTTTGTCTTTCCGATTTCATTGCACCCAAAGAAACCGGTATCCCCGATTACATCGGATTTTTTGCCATTACAACCGGTTTGGGTATCGAAGAACACATCAAAGCTTTTGAAGCCAATAATGATGATTACCAGGCCATTATGTTAAAAGTTATAGCCGACAGGCTGGCTGAAGCTTTTGCCGAACAATTGCACGAACGGGTACGCAAAGAATTTTGGGGCTATGCAGCTAATGAGAAGCTGAATATGCAAAAAATCATGCGCGAAAAATACAGAGGCATCCGTCCGGCGCCCGGCTATCCGGCTTGTCCGGAACATTCGGAAAAACAAACGATCTTCGATTTGTTGAAGGTAGAAGAAAAAACCGGTATCCGGCTCACCGAAAATTACGCCATGTATCCGGCTGCCGCGGTCAGCGGTTACTATTTTGCTCATCCGCAGGCACAATATTTCAATGTGGGAAAACTCCTTCCCGATCAGTTGGAAGATTATGCCCGTCGCAAAGGATTACCGTTAGAAAAAGTAAAAATATTGCTCAACATGAACATCGTGGAAAACGAATAATCATCATAATATCAAAACAATGAACGAATTAAAAGTAACCGAACATATAGTCAGTTCCGACAAAGCACTGTTTTCGTTTGAGCTGTTGCCCCCGTTGAAAGGTGAGGATTTTTCAGCCATTCAACAGACCATCGACCCGCTCGTTGATTTTGACCCGGCGTTTATCAACATCACTTATCATCAGCAGGAAGTGGTTTACGATACGCTGGACAACGGACTGATGAAAAAGCGTACGGTCAGAAAACGACCTGGAACAGTGGGAATTTCGGCTGCCATCAAATTCCGCTATGGTATTCCGGTGGTGCCACACATTATTTGTGGCGGATTTACACGCGAGGAGACCGAAAATGCGCTGATCGACCTTAACTTCCTGGGAATAAAAAACCTGCTGGTAGTGCGCGGCGACCCGCCGGTGGGGATGAAAACTTTCGTGCCTGAACCCGATGGTAATGCGCATGCCCTGGATTTGGTGAAACAGATTGCTGAACTCAACCGCGGTCATTATCTTGAAAAGGACATTAAAAACAAACGTGCCACCGATTTCTGTATCGGTGTGGCCGGTTATCCCGAAAAGCATAACGAATCGCCTAATCTGGAAAGCGACCTCCATTTTTTAAAGAAAAAGGTGGAGGCCGGAGCAAAATACATTGTAACCCAAATGTTTTTCGATAACCAAAAATATTTTGATTTTGTGAAAAACTGTCGCGCAAAAGGTATCGATGTGCCCATTATTCCGGGGTTAAAGCCCATCACCATCCGCAATCAGATTGTTATGCTTCCGCAGACATTTCATGTGGATATGCCCGAAGCTTTGGTGAAAGAAATATTAAAATGTAAAAATAACCGTGAGGTTCGTCAGGTAGGTGTGGAATGGGCCATTCAGCAATCCAAAGAACTGCTGGAATTCGGTGTGCCGGGGTTGCATTTTTACACCATGGGCAAGTCGGATAATATTCGTGAAATTGCTAAAAATATTTTGTAATCCGGAAAAAATAATTGCTACCGTTTTTATAAGACGCCAAACAAAAAAACCTCCCTGTGATGCAGGGAGGTTTTTTTTGAATAACAGCGATCCTTACAACTGCGGTATTCTTCCGGGTGTATAAGGAGCTTTCAGAGCATCTAATTCTTTTCCAAGAGCTTTCAGCTGCTCATCCACTTTTTTGATACGAGCCAAAACAGCGGGCATGGTATCTTTTACAATCTTCAGGTTCATCTTCTGCATGGCTGTGGGTGCCGAGGTAGATTGCCACGAAGCATAAATGGCCTCGTTGAGGCGTTTCATCAATGGCATAGGCTCGGGCGGGACTTCCTCGAAACTGGCTTTGGCCGGCGTGCCGTGGAACAGATAGTTAATCTTTTCTATTTCCTCTTTCACGGCCTGTGCCTTGTTTTTCATATCAAGGCCGGCGCCATTGGTAATCTGAATTGCCTGTTGGATATAAGCCGTTTTGTTCTTGAGGCTTTTCAGGTATTTCTGTGCCCCACTCGTAGTACGCCACAGGTTGGCCATTTCGCCAAAGAAAGCATCCAAAGCCTGACGGTCTTTGTCCGGCAAGGTGGTGTTATGCAGCACTTTGGCGGTAAACGTAATGGGTCCGGCAAGCGGTTTCTCTTTTCCGTTGTGGAAGAGCGAAAGTGCTACCGTGTATTGACCGGGCAGTGCCAGCATACCTTTGGAGCCATTTTTCAGCGGATTAAATTTCCCCTTTTTCAACTGTACCGGTGAAGGACTCAGATAGCGTAAATCCCAGTTGGCACGGTGGAAACCTTTTACCGCAGGTTTATAAATTTTGCGCACCACATCCCCGGTTTTGTTTTTAATGGTAAAAACGAGGTAAGGACCGGTTTCATTTTTCTCTTTATCCAGCTCCTCTTTGGTTGGTTGTGGAATAGGTTCACTCTTTTTAAACAACTCTTTTTCCTTTTTTAAACGCTGTTGTTTCAGCGTTTGCGGAACATCTTTTACGTAATAGGTAAAGTTAGCGCCAAAAGGAGGGTTGGGAGCCTGGTAATAAGCCGAACCGGTTCCGTAACGGTTGCCTTTCTGGATATACATCAACGCATCTCTTGTGGGGAAAAGAATAGCTTCCGTATTTTTCAGCTTCTCAGCGGTAATCTGGCGTAAAGCGGAATAGTCATCCAAAATATAAATTCCCCGGCCAAAAGTGGCAATGACGAGGTCTTTCTCCCGTTTTTGAATGGCAATGTCACGCACGGCAATGTCAGGCATGCCGCCGCCGAGCTTAATCCAGTGCTGTCCACCGTTCAGGCTAAAATAAAATCCAAATTCCGTACCGGCAAAAAGCAGGTTTTTGTTTACCGGATCCTGTGCCACGGTATGCACCGATTCTTTTGGAAGGTCGCCGGCAATGGAAGTCCAGGTCTTGCCCTTGTCCGTGCTTTTCAGCAGATAAGGTTTGAAGTCATTGCTTTTGATGTTGTTGAAAGAGGCAAAAATGACATTTTCATTAAAATTGGAAGGGAACACATCGCTCACGTAAGTATATTCGGGAACCCCTGGGAATTTGGTGGTTTTGTTCCAGGTTTTTCCATCATTGTCGGTAACCTGAACAACACCGTCGTCCGTTCCGGCAACAAGAAGTCCTTCTTTCAACGGGGATTCGGCCAGCGAAACGATGGTACCCCATTGCGAAGTGGAGACATCTTTGGCCACAGCATCGGCAGGCCAGTATTTTCCCATAACTTTGAATTTGTTACGGTTTTCGTCACGGGTAAGATCGCCGCTGATTTCGTGCCAGCTGTTGCCGCGGTTATCACTTTCAAAAAGCTTGTTAGCACCCATGTAAAGGCGTGTTCCCTGATGACTGCTTACAATAAAAGGTGCGCTCCAGTTCCAGCGGAAAGTTTTCTCCCCTTCTTTGGGCATGGGTTTTATCTTAATGCGTTCGCCCGATTTCCGGTCGTAGCGGAAGATGTTTCCATACTGGTAAGCGGAATAAACGATATCCGGATTGTTGGGGTCGGAAGCCTGCCAGAAGCCATCGCCGCCTACGGTAACAACCCATTCGGCACCGGTAACGCCACCTTTTATAAGGTTACGTGACGGTCCGCCGAGGCTGTTGTTGTCCTGCGTACCGCCGTAAACCCAGTAAAAGGGTTTGGTGTTGTCGGCCCAGACGCGGTAGAATTGTGTTACCGGCAGCGTGTTTTTGAAAATAAATGTCTTTCCCCCGTTCCAGGTTTCATACACACCACCATCACAGCCAATAAGCATGTGGTCGGTATGTTTGGGGTCAATCCAGTAAGAATGGTCGTCCACATGACGTTTGTTGTTGCCAATGGCTTTCCATGTTTTTCCGCCATCGAGCGTTACCTGTCCGTAAGTATCCACCGAATAAACTTTGTTTGGATCTGCCGGGTCGGGATACAGTTCACTAAAATACTGTCCGCTACTAAAGTAGCTACTCATTTTTTTGAAAGAAGCGCCCCGGTCAGCAGAGCGGAAAAATCCGCCTTTTCCGTTGGAAGCCTGGAACATGACATAAACAATGTCGGGGTTGGCGGGCGAAACGGTTATAGACATACCCCCTTTGTCCACGGAGGGAATGCCATTGGTAAGTTTTTTCCAGGTTTTTCCGCCATCGGTTGTTTTGTAATAAGCTGATTCCGGACCGCCGCCGATTTTGGTAAACTGCCGTCTGCGCCGTTGTTCGGCGCCGGCATAAATCACATCCGGGTTGCCCGGCTCAAAGACCATGTTGGCTACGCCGGTATTTTCGGAGATGTTCAATACTTTTTTCCAGGTTTTTCCACCGTCGGTTGTTTTGTATAAGCCGCGGTCGCCACCCGGACCCCAGGCAGAACCTTCGGCAGCCACATAAACCACGTCGGAGTTACGCGGGTCTATGAGAATTTTGCCAATCTGGCGCGAAGTTTTCAGCCCCATATCTTTCCATGTTTTTCCGCCATCGGTTGTTTTCCAAACACCGTTGCCGTAGCCCAGCGCCCGCTGGGAATTATTCTCACCGGTTCCGGCCCACACCACATGGTGGTTGTTGGGATCCATGGCAAGGCAGCCCATGGAATAGGCGCCATGATGGTCGAAAACCGGTTTAAAGGTGGTACCATCGTCGGTTGTTTTCCAAATGCCTCCCGAAGCTGCAGCCACATAAAAACGGCTGTGATTGCCCGGGTCAACAGCAATGTCGGCAATTCGTCCCGATGTAAAAGCAGGACCTATGCTCCGCCATTTCAGGCCACTGAAGACGGAAGCTTTCAGCTCATTTTGGACAGGTTTGGTTTTTTTCTTCTTTGATTTCGCATCTACCTGCATGGTACTAAAAGATACCAGCAAAGCCAGCAACACAAAGAACATTTTACGTGTAAAATGATTTTTCATGGTAATAAAATTAAATGGTTGGTTGATAATGATTTTTAAAAAGTTAAAAGTAAGGAATTTTAGTGAATGAATCATGAATGGGGGAAAGGTAAAAAGGCTAAAAGGTGGAAAGGTGGAAAGGTGAGAGGGAGGAAGAAAAAATGCGGGGGCGAATGAGCAACCCTGCCACTGTTTCCGCTTAAAGGCTCATCCCCATGCCAAGCATTTGATGAAGAAGCAGAACGCCGAAAAGATAAACCAGCAGACTAAGCACGTCGATACGCAAAAAACCGGGAAGGGTTTTCAGATGAAGACCTTTTTTCTCCGGCGCCTGCATCCAGTTGAAAGGCAGTAGAACAATCAGCCCGATAAGATAGGTAAACACGATGGAAGCGGAAAGCCCTTTGAATGTAATGGCTAATACCAGCAACCATGGGAAAACGAAAGCTGTTAGAAAAAAGGTGGTATTAATTTTGTCTTCCTGCTTGAATTTTTCGGGAATGATGAGCATGACGAGTTTCCCGATGGTAAGCCCCATGATATAAAGAAAATACAGGGCGAGTACGACGAAAATAATCTGAAAGACAACACCAATATCCATGAGTTTGGAGACGGTATAAAGTCCGGTGCGGGCGATATTGTTTTCCACAAAGCTACCGAAGATGCCCGTGAACGAATAAATCATTAGCCAAATCAGAAAAAAGGCCATTGACCAGCTTTTGCGGCGACTAAAAATGAAAACAGCCATGATTATCAGCCCGAGAAAGAGATTCATGATAGGGGCGGCAAGGTTGATGGTTACAATGGCGTCGCGTGTCCATGCCTGTGAAGACGAAGGCGTAAAGAAAGTAATGCCGTCCAAATGCAGGATAGCCTTGATATTCAGGTCGTAACTGAAATAGAGGGTAGTCAGGCCGGACAAAATCCGTTGCATATACCAGGCAAAAAGTGCGGAAACAAAAGAGATGATAAAAATCAGCAGTATTTCTTTCAGCGACGTATTAAACCGGATACTTTTCATGGGCCGTGTGACTTAGGACACTGTAAATATAAAAAGAATAAAGTCAGGTTCAAAAAATTGTTTTTGACTGTGAGATTTTTGTAATTAAAAGAATATCGAATATCGTTCAACAGCTTGCCATGTCTCAGGCATGGAATCATGATTTAATACCAAATTGACACCAAAATTATCGACAAATTCGTTATCTTTTTCCGTTTTATTTTACTTAAAATTTGAACCGTAGCTATTGCTATGCTTAAAATTTGAAGTTCGTAAAACAAAAAAATATTTAGAATTTATAACGGTAATTCTGATATCAAATTGGCATAAGAAGTAAATTAAACTTCAAGATTCTAAAAATCAGCCGCATAAAAAGCATCTTCAATATGCCGGATTACGGCTTTTCCGTTTTTTAAAATAATGGAAACAATATCGAAACGGACATCCATATCCAAATCATTCTGCTCGATGTATGCCTCGGCGGCACGGATAAGATTGCGGGCTTTCGCCGGCCCCACAGCATCTTCCGGGTCGCCGAAGTAGTCGGTGCTGCGGGTTTTTACCTCCACTATTACCAGCTCATCTTTATCTGTGGCGATGATGTCCACCTCAGCTTTATAATCACGCCAGTTGGTTTCCAAAATGGTGTAACCTTTCGCTTTAAGCATTTTCAGCGCCAAAAGTTCTCCCTCTTTTCCCAGTTCGTTGTGACGTGCCATGGTTTTGGATGTTTGGATGTGAGATGTTTGGATGTTTGATGTGAGATGTTTGAATGTGAGTTGTTTGATGTTAAAATTATTGATACGCCTTTTTGTTAAAATCAAGAGCCGAACTATTCTCTGTTACTTCGAGACAGGCTTCTGCCCCCATAATCAGTGTCCGGTTGTCGGCAATATGTCCGGCTGCAATACCGAAAGCTACCGGAAAACCGTATTCTTCCACGCTTTCGCGAATAATCTCTTCGGCGGTTTTCCCAAAAGGAATGGTGTTGTCGTGCATGTCGGTCATCCCGCCAATGATTAGTCCGGATAAGTTTCTGAAAACGCCGGCCCGTTTCAACGCCATCATCATGCGGTCGATGTGATAAAGATATTCATCCAAATCTTCGAGAAACAAAATCTTTCCGGTAGTATCAGGAAACGAACGACTTCCTATAAGACTGTACAAAACCGACAGGTTTCCACCAGCCAGTATTCCACTCGCTTTCCCTTCCCTGTTAAGCGGATTCGAAGCAAATTGGTACTGCGGTTTTTCTCCTTCCAGCGTCTTAAAAAGCGAATCAAGTGCTTCCGGTGTATTGCCGGTAAAATTCAGGGGCATGGTAGCATGCAGGCTTTGTAAACCCAGGTTAAACAAGTGGTTATGAAATATCGTAAAATCGCTGTAACCCGCCAGCCATTTGGGATTCTTCAACAACGGACGAAAATCTATTCTGTCCACAATATGCACGCTGCCATAACCGCCACGGACGGCAAAAACGGCTTTCACTTCCGGGTTTTCTATCATTTGTTGAAAACCTGCAGTTCGCTCTTCATCTGTTCCGGCAAATTGATTTTCCGAAGCAAAGAGATACTCACCTTCGACCACTTTGTATCCCCGGCTTTCAATGATTTCCACAGCATTGGCCAGCTCTTGTTCACTAATTCTTCGTGCCGGCGCCACAAGCCCGATGGCATCTCCTTTTTTCAGGGAGGGAGGTGAACTCATGGTTTTTTCTCCAAATTTAAACTTTTGCAAAACAGTATTGTATTCATTAACTTATCATTAACCTGCCGGGCTTTCAGCCCTTTTGTCGAAGCTCATCATTTCACAGACCTGCGTAAACTACGGCCTGTGTTTTTACCTTGCATCCCTTCGGGATTTTCGTATTAAAAATTTCATAACTTATTGACTGTAATATAATAATAATTTGTCAGAACCCAATGTTGTCCATTGAGACGCTCATAACAGAATGATATTACAACCTTCTTTTCCTCCGCATGAGGCGACAGACAGGTTGTGTGCCGGACATGTTTATCATGGATTTTTCAAGTTTATAAAATTAATAATTTTAGCATACTAAATAATTATTTCGCCATAATTTTCAATATGGAATCTGTCGCTTTTGTCCGAATCATCAACTTTAACTTTGCTGAAAATAATTCTGCAAATCATTATTCAACATACTTTCAAGGGTGAAGCCCTGAAAGGTGATAATACAGGGTGAAGTGAAACGAAACCCTGTGTGCATCAACCCTGACATCTGTAAGCTCTGAAAGAGCGACAGGTTATTATTGCATTTCAAAAAATCAATCCCATACATATTTCTCATCCTACTCAACATGATATTCTTCT
>CAJVXP010000010.1 GCA_913009685.1 uncultured Bacteroidota bacterium | reverse complement strand
AACACGTACAATCGGCGAAAAGCGGTAAGTTCAACTACCTTGCACTTACGGACGATTTGTTTGAGTTTATTGATGAACACGAAATTGAGAATCCCGTGCTGTTGGGACATTCCAGGGGTGGTAAGGTAGCCATGCGCTTCAGCCTCGAAAATCAGGAACTGGTAAAAAAACTCGTGGTGGTTGATATCAGCCTCAAAGCCTATCTGTCGCGAACGCAACACAAACAGATTATTCGGGCTATGCAGCAAGTGGATTTGGAGATGGTGAAAAATCGCCGGCAGGTGGAAGAACAGCTCGAAAAGTTTATCCCGGAGCAGCGTATCCGGCAGTTTATCCTGAAGAATTTGCATCGTACGTCTCAAAGTGGTTTTGAGTGGCGACTGAATGTCGATGGTATTGAAACTAACTTAGATGATATATTTGATGCCATCCAAATAAAGGAGACTTTTAAAAAGCCTGCTTTATTTATAAAAGGAGGGGCCTCCGACTATA
This sequence comes from uncultured Bacteroidota bacterium, assembly GCA_913009685.1. GTDB lineage: Bacteria > Bacteroidota > Bacteroidia > Bacteroidales > F082 > Sulfidibacterium. The sequence goes on along the minus strand of CAJVXP010000010.1, from coordinate 66,373 downwards.
TTTTATTGAAGGATTTTGATTCCATCAGGGAAAATTTCCCTTATGCTGAAATTGTTACTATCGCCGGAGCTTCCCACTGGGTACACGTTGAGATGCCGGAGCCTTTTTATCAGCTTACACATGGATTCCTTACGGGAAATCCCTCGTGGTATCAGGATGTAAAAAAACAAGTTGCTTTAAATTAGAATTTTATGCAGGACTTATTAGAAACTATCCAAACCATTGCACAAAAACAGGATTTTCAGGGCATCCTCAGGGAGGCTGATGACCTGACACAATTCACCCAATCAAGCCAATGGTTAGATGTGGTGATATTGGGACAGTTTAAAGCAGGGAAAAGCTCGCTTATCAATAGCTTTTTGTCAAGAGATGTGTTACCCGTGGGTGTCCTGCCGGTAACGGCTATCATCACACGACTGGTTTACGCTCCGCAGGAAAGAACCGTTATCACACGGCAGGATGGATCGAAATTTGAAATTTCGCTTGATGAGCTCAGCGCCTATGTTACTGAAAAGGAAAATCCTGAAAACAAAAAAGAAGTCTATCTTGTTGATATAGAGCTTCCTCAGCTAAAGAATTTTGAGAAATTAAGGCTTATCGATACGCCGGGACTGGGAAGCGCTTTTAGGCACAATACTGCGGTAACCGAAAACTGGTTCAACAAAATTGGTGCGGCTTTTGTCGTGATAAGTGCTGCGCAACCCCTTTCGGAAAATGACCAGGAGGTGATAAAAACGGCTGCCGAACAAAGCCCGGAAGTTTATCTTGTGTTGAGCAAAACCGATTTGCTGAGTAAGGCGGAGGTGGATGAGGTGATGGACTTTTTAAATGTCAAAACGCGTGAAGCCGTGGGGCGTGATTTTCGTATTTTTCCTTATACCATAAAAGATGCCGCAGGAAAGTTCAGAAAACAGATTCAAACTACAGTACTGGACAATTTAAGCCGGCATCTTGCTGAAACACAGAAAAATATATTTAACCATAAGCTGATACACCTGCGTTCGTTGACACAAAGTTATCTTGAAATCCGGCTCAATCTTGCCAGTAAAAAAGATAGTGAACGTCAGGAATTGAAAAACAAAATCCTGGATGAACAGCTCAAACTGAATTTTATTCAGAAAGAGCTGGGGTACATTGCCCAAAGTTATGAAAACAGTACCCGTAATGAACTGGAAAAAGAGGTGTTGGGCAACCATCTGGAGCCGTTACGGGCGTTGCTGATAAAAGAATTTCATTCCGAATATGACAGGTGGAATGGGAGTCTCTACAAAATTTCCAGAAACTATGAGAAATGGCTGAAAGAAAATATGGCCAAATTGCTCGATGATATTGAAAAGCAGGAACATGATTTTGCCAATGAGTTGTTGTCCAAAGCACAAGCCCATCTCAACAACTATACTACTCATTTTCGCGAAAGGTTGAATCACCGTATTCATGAGGTGCTGCATGTGCAGCTGCCCGAAGAGGAATTCCAGGTGGAAGTAGAGTCGTTGGAGAAACCCGATATTATTACCTCATGGGCATTCGAGAGCCACATTGATATGCTCTGGTTTTTAATCCCCATGAAGCTTTTCAGAAATATTTTCCGTAAATCTTTTGCCAGCCAGTTGCCTAATGAGGCGGAGAAAAATCTGCGCCGGCTTGTTTCCATTCTGACCAAAAATATCAATACGGCCATCAGAAAATCGCATGGCGAAGCACTTACATATGTCACCAGTAAGTTGGAAAGTATCGAACACCTGCTGGCCGAACAACATTCGGGGGAAGAGGAAATTTGTACTTACTTAAATCAGCTGTCGGCTTATGAGTCAAATGCCGGAAAGGAAAAAATCGCCTGAATGACGCAGCCGGGCAAGAAAATCCGGAAGAGCAGATAATTGTAAACTAATTCAGTCCTAATAATAGGGGGTCGGTACAATTACTATCTATGACAGAATCAAATAAAAAATAACTTTTTTGTTAAAAAAATCACAATACTCTCGCGCGTCTTAAAATCTTTCTTTATGTTTGCAACCGAAGAATCATTCGGTAGGTAATTATGAACAAGTCAGTGGTACAGGAAGGCTATCCGGAATTAAAAGGAAAGATAATAAATGCAGCACGCGAACTGTTCGTGAAAAAAGGTTATTACCATACGAGTATACCCGATATTGTTAAAAGTGCCGGGGTAAGTATTGGTGCTATTTATCACTATTTTAAAGGAAAAGAAACCCTGGCCAAAGAAATACACGATTATTCGGTTCAGCTACTCGAAGAAAATTTCCACAATAAAATATTAATCCATAATACAGCAAAAGAAAGGGTTCATACATTTATTAAAATGATGTTTGAGTGGACAAAAAACGATCCTATTCTGGTTGAATATCTTTTGTTTGCCCGTCCACAGGATATTTTTAATGAAAGAATAAGTATCTGTTCGAGCGAAGGTTTCATATTAGTCATGGATATTATCAAATACGGCCAGAAAAATAATGAGATAAAAGCAGGCGATTCTTATCTCTATTATACGATTTTGTCAGGTAGCGTTTCAAGATATATAGAACTTTACTTCGATAAAAAACTTGAACTGCCTATAACTGACTACATTGAGAGGGCTTATGAGATTACATGGAATGCCATTAAAAAAGAATAATTTTTTTTCAACATTACCGAACGAATGTTCGTTTTGATTATTTATATTAACCTAAAAAAAGAGTTTATGAAAACAAATCTGTCAATTGAAACCAAAGAAAAGTTTCAAACTTTATTTGGAAGGGGAGTGCGTTTTAAAGACACAGAACGCATTGTTTATTCCCATGATATGGGTGTGATACCCAGGCAAATCCAAAAGATGTTTAACAATGTTCCCGATGGCGTTATGCAGCCGAAATCTCGGGAACAGGTTATTGAACTGATGGAATATGTGTCTAAAGAAAACATCCCGATTATCCCACGAGGAGCCGGAACAGCCGGATTTGGGGGAAGTGTTCCCACAAAAGGGGGAATTGTTGTTGATATGGTAAGGATGAACCGGATACTCAACATCGATGCAACGAATAAAACCTGCAAAGTTGAGCCTGGCGTAATATGGACTCATGTTGAAAAAACGATTGCCGAACAAAATCTGGCGCTCAGGCTTTTCCCCTCAAGTGCCAACTCGGCAACTGTTGGCGGATGGGCAGCACAAGGTGGCAGTGGCTACGGGAGCTATGAATTTGGAAAATTCAGGGATAACATTGCTGAGGTTGAACTCCTTCAACCAAACAACACAATTGTTAAACTATCCGGTGAAAAACTTGATTTTGTTTATTCTCTTTGCGGAATAACCGGTATTATTTTGAGTATCACCTTTTATCTTAGAGAAAAAACAGAAGAGAGCGTTTATCTCGCATCATTCGGTAAATTGGTAAACGCTGTAAGATTTTTGAATTTACTCCGTGAAAATAATATTCCTTTATGGAATGTTACCTTCTCGACACCGGGTTTAACCTCCCTAAAACAGTTGGCAAGCGGACATAGAATTTTAGATGAAAGTTTGTACCATATCACGATGGTCATGTCGAATGACAAAGTGAAGGAATATTATTCTGCCATAAAAAAATTGCTTGTTGCAACTCAGGGAAATTTGCTTAGTTCTGATAAAGCCAAAGAAGAATGGGATGATAAATTTTACCCGATGAGGTTTAAAAAACTGGGGCCCACACTCATCGCATCAGAAGTGGTCAATCCTATAAAAAACATTGATAAATTTATCAATGAGATTGAAAACAGGTTTAAAAGTAAATTTGCGCTGGAAGGCACCATGGTGGGCACTGATAAAATGTCCGTACTCGGGTTCATGCTTTCCGACGAAAGAAAGCTTGGCTTCCCGCTGGCTTATGCTAATTCACTTGATGTTATAGAAACGAGTGAGAAATACGACGGTGAACCCTATTCTATTGGAATGTATTTCACCGAAAAGGCAGAAAAGATTCTCGGCAAGGAAAAATTAAAGAAAGTATGGAAATATAAACAGTCTGTTGACCCCAACGAAATCATGAATCCGGGTAAAATAGTCCCATCTTCCATGGACAAAAATTCTCCCATAAAACTTCTCAGCATGGCCATGAAAATGGCAAATTCCAGCAGAAGACTTGTCGGACTTGCCGGATTGCTCCTTACAAATGCACAAGGTGGAAACTCTAAAAAATCGCCATTAAATGACCAGGTTACACAGGATACTTTTAATTGTGCCTTATGCGGATACTGCAGGGATGTTTGTACAGTATTTGGCGCTAATCCCTGGGAGACTAACTCTCCGCGTGGTAAGTACTTTCTAATGAATCAACTTATTCAAGGCAAGATAGATATGACCGAAGAAGTAGCAAGAGTCTTTTCAATTTGTGCTACTTGTAAAAAATGTGACAGAGTCTGTCAGGTCAATTCTCTTAACACCTTTAACTGGATGAAAGTAAGGTTTGACCTGAAAAATATGGATATGGAAAATACAGGCCTTTCTGCTATCCGCAAAAATGTGGTTGAAGCTGGGAATTTCTGGGGTATAAGCAAGAAAGATAAGACGCAATGGATAGACGCTCCTTATCTTGACAAAGGTAAAGTTGCTTACTGGTCTGGCTGTTGGGCTTCAACGGTAACAGATAATATGGCCAAATCATTTACAAGAATCCTCCATAAGGCCGGTCAGGAATTTGTTTGGTTCGGAGAGAAAGAAAACTGCTGTGGATTATATCTCGCTCTCGGCGGATATAAAAATGATTTGGAGAAAAAGGTAAGAGAAAATCTGGAATTATTTATCGAACGGGAAGTGGAAACTGTAGTGCTCTCATGCCCGGGATGTTATGCTTTCTTTAAAGAGAACTATGCAAAGATGGCCAAAGAAATGAATATTCCATGTAATGTTGAATTTAAACATTCAACTGTTTTTCTGAATGAATTACAGAAAGCCGGTAAGTTGAAATTCGTAAATAAGCCAAATGTAAAAGTAACCTATCACGATTCATGTCATACAGGCCGTTGGTTTGGCCATTACGAAGAACCACGCGAACTGATAGAATCCATCCCGGGTGTTAAGCTAAAAGAAATGGATCTTAACAGGGAAAATGCCTCTTGTTGTGGTTTGGTCGCTGTTTTCGATGACAGAAACACTGTTCAATACACAGCCATCAAAAGAGTAAAAGAAGCGGAACAAACCGGAGCCGAATTGCTCATTACCAATTGCGCCGGCTGTGCATCTCAATTTAATACAACTTGCCATGCCATGAATACAAAAATAAAGCAAATTGGAATTGCAGAATTGGTGGCTAATGCTATGGGCTTACCTGTGGAAAATAATTCCGAAAAAATACTGGGCTTTATGCAAAACGCTATGGAATTACTGAAAGACAGTACTGTCATCTGTAGTGCTGCTGCCGCTGCTGTGATAAAAAAATAAATAAAAGCAGTTAATTTAATGAGTGTTCTGATGAATGGGGATGACCTGATTTTATAATTTTAAGGTTATCCCCATTTTTTCATGATTGGTTTTATTCCGCTTTTTAGCTCTTTTACTTCCGGCACAAAGATTCACCGAATGAGAATTTGTGCCATAGATAGCAAAAAGGCGACCCTTCGCGACCCTTTGTGAAAATCCTTCGCGGTCTTTGTGGTAAATACGGAAAAACCTTTGTGGTAAACATGGAAAAACCTCTATCTTTGCCCCTCCAATGGAAGAAGGCTTTGTAAATATAAATTTTGTTAACTGGGAAGCCCGGTTAAACTCCGGCTTGTGGCTGGTGGACTTTTGGGCAGAGTGGTGCACTGCCTGCCAGGTGCAGGACAAAGTGTACGAAGAGCTGGCCGGCCTGTTTGGCGACAAGCTGAACATCGGAAAAATCAATGTGAGCGACAACCGCCTGCTTGCCGACCGTTTCGGCGTGCGTAACATCCCTTTTCTCATTTTGATGAAAGAAGGTAAGGTTATCATGCAGATGCCTGGAGTCCAAAACAAAAGCTATTTAATTAACCAAATTAAAAAACAACTTTAATGCACATTTTCTGGATTGTTTTCGGGGTTCTTTTTATTATCCTCGTGTTCTCTTTTTACCGTCGTTACAAAATGATGGCTACTGTGTCCGGGAAGCCGGAGAGTGAAAAATTGGTCATTCTTACTGATGCTACTTTCAAAAAACAAATTGCCAAAGGAGTCAGCCTGGTGGACTTTTGGGCTGCCTGGTGTACGCCGTGTAAAATTCAGGGGCCGATGGTGAGCGAAGTTGCCGAAGAAATTGGTGATGAGGCCAAAATCTGCAAACTGGATGTGCAGAATAATCAACGTGTTGCTGCCGAACTGGGCATCCGTAATATTCCTACTATTTTGGTTTTTAAAAATGGCAAAATCGTCAAGAAGTTTGTCGGGGTGAAAACCAAATCCGTTTTAATGAAAGCCGTGAAAGAAGCTTTAAAAAATTGACATTTTAACGCTTTGTGTCTCCCTTATGCTCAAGTGCCGCTTTTACGAAGTTTACAAAAAGCGGATGTGGCTGTTTCACCGTACTTCGATATTCAGGATGAAACTGGACCCCCACAAACCAGGGGTGGTCTTTTATTTCAATAATTTCCACCAGGTCATCCTCGGGATTAATGCCGGCAAGACGTACACCATTTTCTTCAAATATCTTACGGTACTCATTGTTGAATTCGTAACGGTGACGATGACGTTCCCGGATATCCTCTACGCCGTAAGCTTCATAACTCTTCGACCCGGGTTTTAGTTTGCAGTTGTATGCGCCAAGCCGCATGGTGCCTCCCAGATTTTTCACTTTCTTCTGTGTCTCCATCAAATCGATGACAGGATAAGGTGTGTCGGGATTCATTTCGGTAGAATCTGCATCCTTCAGGTTTAACACGTTTCGCGAAAATTCAACAGCTGCACATTGCATCCCCAGGCAAATGCCAAGAAACGGGATTTTCTTTTCACGGGCATAACGGATAGCCTCTATTTTCCCTTCAATGCCACGGCTGCCAAAGCCTGGTGCTACCAATATACCATTGAGTTCGTTGAGCAAACTGCCCGCATTTTCAGCAGTGATATTCTCCGACTGAATGCTGCGGATTTTCACTTTGGTCTGGTTCATGGCGCCACCATGTACAAAAGCTTCATTGATAGATTTGTAAGCGTCTTTCAGCTCAATATATTTCCCTATAAGGCCAATAGTTACTTCATATTTAGGGTGTTTCAGGTTGTTTAGAAAACGCTCCCAGTTGACCAGATCCAGCTTTTCAGGAACCGCAGTGCCGGTTTTCTCCAACACTTCAATATCGAGTTTTTCATCCCGCATCATAAGCGGCACATCATAAATACTCTCCGCATCGAGCGACTCAATCACAGAAGTGGGCACAACGTTACAAAACTGAGCAATTTTATTTTTGATACCTTCGTGAAGCGGGCGTTCGGTACGGCACACAATAATATCGGGCTGAACACCCTGTTCCAGTAATTTCTTTACAGAATGCTGGGTGGGTTTGGATTTTAGCTCACCGGCAGCACGCAGATAAGGTACCAGCGTAAGATGAATGACCACACAGCGGTTGCCCAGCTCCCACTTCATCTGCCGTACTGTTTCAATAAATGGAAATGATTCAATATCGCCCACTGTTCCGCCAATCTCTGTGATGACAAAATCGTATTTCCCGGTTTTCCCCAGCAGGCGTACGCTGCGTTTTATTTCGTCGGTGATGTGCGGAACCACCTGAACTGTTGTGCCGAGATATTCTCCCCGGCGTTCTTTGTCAATCACATTTTGGTAAATGCGGCCGGTGGTTACGTTGTTGGCCTGCGAAGTGGGTGTGTTTGAAAAACGTTCGTAATGTCCCAAATCCAGGTCGGTTTCGGCGCCATCATCTGTAACATAACATTCGCCGTGCTCGTAAGGATTGAGTGTCCCCGGATCAATGTTGATATAGGGGTCAAGTTTTTGAATGGTTACGGAAAATCCCCTCGCCTGCAATAGCTTAGCCAGTGATGACGAAATAATTCCTTTACCCAACGAAGAAGAAACACCTCCGGTAACGAAGATATATTTAACGTTTTTATCCATGATGAAACAGTGCTGAATTGTAAAGGTACAAAGAAACAATTTTTTCGCTAATGATTCCGAAACTGTTTCCGTTGTTTTTCCAATATTTATTAACCGGATACCTCTCGGTTTTCAATGATTAATTTTGGTCCTATGTCGTTTTGTGTGGAGTGCATTTTAATGAAGGGGACTTCTAATAATTCCTTTCTTTCAAAAACCAAATAATCACCAATGCATCAAAAATCAATAACCGAAACCGTATGAAGATGAGAATTATAAATGCATGTATCATAAACCTTCTTTACGCTTTGAATTATAGTTATATGTATTTGTCCCGAAAGTATGTAAAGAGCGTTTTCCCAAAAATAGAAATTTGAGAAAAAACTTTTTGTTTTAAAGAGTACAAAGTGAAAAATAAATTCCATAAACACTGAGACGGAACACTGCCCTCAATACGGAAAGCAGAAATATCTCTCATCCCACCGAAAACCCTATTTTTGTCCCGATGATTTATCCGGAAAATTTTGAGCAAAAGATTGGTTTCGATACTATCAGAACATTTCTTGCAGAAGCCTGCATCAGCGAAATGGGCAGAGAATATGTAACCAAAATCCGTTTTTCGACCAACCTGCAGATCATTGATAAAATGCTGCTGCAAACCGCCGAATTCATTCGGATTCTGGAAACAGGAGAGGCCTTTCCCATAAGCGATTACATTGATTTGCGAGCCGAACTGGCCAGGTTGAAAACTCCCGGAACTTACCTGGAGCAGGAAGCATTGTTCGACCTGAAAAGCTCACTGCGCACATTACAAAATATCCTCATCTTTTTTAAAAACAGGGAAGCAGAGGAGTCTCCGCAATTGAAAATGCTCATTGCAGATTTGAATATACCCGCTGAACTGCTGGTGAATGCTGACCGCATCCTGGACGACAAAGGGGAAATCAGAGATTCAGCTTCCTCAAAACTGGCAGAGATCCGCCGGCAAATGATGACCAGGCAGCGCCAGGTTATGCAGGAGGTTCGGAAAGCCTTTTCGCAGGCCAAAAAATCGGGCTGGCTGCCCGAGAATGCCGAAATCACCATCCGCAACGGCCGGCCGGTTATTCCTGTGAAAGCTGCTGACAAAAGAGCCCTGAAAGGAATTATCCATGATGAATCGGCCACCGGACAAACTGTTTTTATCGAACCTGTCAGCAGCTTTGAGGTCTCCAATGAAATACTTGAGCTGGAAAATAAAGAGCGCCGCGAAATCATTGCCATCCTAACCCGCTTTGCCGATACATTGCGGCCTTATCTTGAACCTTTGACAGCGGCATACCGAACATTGGGGCTGTTGGATTTTATCCGCGCCAAAGCGACTTTTTCCCTCAAAATCGGTGCGGCGCGCCCGGTGATTACCAGGAAGTCTCATTTTTTGTTGAAAAAAGGTATTCATCCGTTGCTGTACCTTTCACATAAAGCTTCGGGGAAAACGGTGGTGCCGATGGAAATGGAGTTGGACAAAGAAAATCGGTTACTGCTTATTTCCGGTCCCAATGCCGGCGGAAAATCTGTTTGTCTTATGACTGTGGGACTATTGCAATATATGCTGCAATGCGGGCTGCCTGTTTCCGCTTCTCCCGACAGTGAATTTCGTATTTTCGACAGGATTTTTATTGATATAGGTGATGAGCAATCCCTTGAAAATGATTTGAGTACTTACAGCTCCCATTTGCTAAACATGAAATTTTTCCTGCAACATGCTAATAGCAAAAGCCTTATCCTGATTGATGAATTTGGCACCGGCACCGAACCGCAGCTCGGAGCAGCCATTGCCGAAGCCGCGCTGGAACAGCTGGTACACAAACAAACCTTTGGCGTTATCACCACGCATTACACCAGCCTGAAACTAACAGCCGAACGCCTCGAAGGGGTCATCAACGGAGCCATGCTGTTTGATGTGAAAGCGTTGAAACCGTTGTACCAGTTGAAGACAGGCAAGCCCGGCAGCTCTTTTGCCTTTGAGATAGCCAGAAAAATCGGCTTTCCGCAGGATGTGCTCAACCGTGCCAAAAAGAAAAGCGGAGGAAAACACCTGCGTTTCGATACACAGCTGCAGCAGCTGGAAGCCGACAAAATCAGCATGGCACAAAAAGAGAAAGAGATTTTAGTTTCGGACGAAAAACTATCGCAGCTCATTGAAAAATACAAACAGCTGACAGAGCATTTGGAAGCTGAAAAAAAACAGATTATTCGGCAGGCCAAAGAGGAAGCGCTTGAAATTGTCCGGCAGTCGAACCGTGTCATAGAAAACACCATCCGTGAAATCAAAGAGGCACAGGCAGACAAAGAAAAAACAAAGCAGCTGCGTCAGCAGTTGGAGGAGACCAAAGAAAAACTTGAGCAATCGCTAAAAAGTCGACCGTTACCCCAAAAAAAGATAACGCCAAAGCATTTTGAAAAAGAAAAAACACAGTCGGAACGTGTTGAGACATTGTCGTCAGAACCGCTGCATCCCGGAGATTTTGTCGAGGTGAGAGAAAACGGCGTTGTAGGCGAACTGCTTGCTGTGGAAGGAGAGGAGGCTTTTGTAAACATCAATAATATCAGGCTGAAAATCTCAACGGATAAACTTCAAAAAACAAACAAAAAGCCGGCACGCTTTACTCAAAAGCATAGTTATTCAGGGGTTATGCAAGACATTAACCGGAAAGCCGCACACTTTGAACTGACGCTGGATTTGCGTGGAAAACGAGCCGATGAAGCCATGGAACTGCTGACGCGATACCTTGATGATGCGCTTTTACTGAGTATAAAAGAGGTGAGCATTTTGCACGGCAAAGGATATGGTATTCTGAGGGAAATCATTAGGGAATATTTTCAATCGGTACCGGAGATTGAGCGTTTCGGTGATGCGCCAGTGGAGCTGGGAGGTGCCGGAATTACCAAAGTTTGGTTCCGGTAGCTGACAAAAAACTGCTAAACAGCCTCTTTCAACAGGCGTTTATATACCCGTTTGGAAACCAGAATACTGAGCTCGTAAAGTGCCCACAAAGGTACAAAGACCAAAACCTGGCTAAACATATCCGGAGGCGTAATTATGGCGGAAACGATGAGGAGAATCACAATCATATATTTTCGGTTTTTTGTCAAAAAGTCGGGGGTAACGATACCAATCTTAGTTAAAAAATAAACCAGGATGGGTAATTCAAAAACAATCCCCACAGCAAAAGTTACCGAAACCACCGAGCTAATGTAAGAGCTGAGTGAAATCTGATTGATCACATCCTGGCTGACTGAGTAGTTTCCCAGAAAGTTCACCATGAGAGGAACAATCGTGAAATAACTGAATATAATACCGGTAAGAAATAACAATGTACTAATTAAAAGTCCGCCTCTGGAGTATTTTCTTTCGTTCGTATGCATAGCGGGTTGGACAAAGCGCCATATTTCCCAAAGGACGTATGGAAAAGCCAAAATAAAACCAGCCACTGCCGAAATATAGATGTGTGTCAGAAACTGTGCTGACATTTTAAGACTGATGATTTTCAAATGCATATTTGGGATACACAACGAGTCAATAGACAACCAATGCCCGAATTTACACAACATCCTGAAAGTAATAAAGTTAGAGCTGCTTGGCGCCAAAATAATTGTATCAAAAATGATATGCCTGTTTAAAAAAGCAAATATTGCCAATATAACGACAGCCAGCAGTGAACGAAAGATGTGCCCGCGCAGTTCTTCGAGATGATCCCAAAAAGACATTACTTTTTCTTCCTGTTGGGAATTATTTTTTGTTGTTTGCTTTTCCATGCTAAAATGAATGCCCAAAAGTAAAAAAACCTCGCCAATGGCAAGGTTTTTCTGTAAATAAACTCTTTTTTGTTATTAGAAGTCCCCTTATGTAAAAACAATCTGAGTTCCAAGACCATCGCACATCGCGTACAAGTCACCAACAGTAATAATGGCTTTGACCGTTTCGTGAAAGTCTTCTTTTTTGAGGTTGAACATGTCGGCAGCAAGTTTACAGGCAAAAATTTCACCACCGCCGGCTTCGATGAGTTCAAGAAATTCGTCCACCGGAGGCATGTCCAGTTTTTCCATTCCCTTTTTCATCATTTTAGATACGCCGGCTTCTACTCCCGGCAAAACACCCAGCAGCGTGGGAAAAGGCAGCCCGCCTGGCATTCGCATGGCAGGGTTACCGACCGTAGCCGTGTGCAACTTATTCATTGTCTTTTTAGTGATGGCATCCAGTCCGAAAAAGGTAAAGAACAATTTGGTTTCAATACCTTCCATCACCGCTCCGTTGGCCATGACGAGTGCTGCATACACATCCTCCAGATTTCCCTTCGAACAAATCATCAGGATTTTTTTCAAAGGATACTTTTTTTCATTTTCCATTGTTTGTAAGTTTTAATGTTTATCCCGATATATTTTTGAAATACGCCGTATAATTCTCAACGCTTTAAAGGCGCTTCAAATATATATCGGCATAATTCAAGATAACATTACATCGGATTTTGAGATTCGTTTTGGTATTATATGCAGGACACCGGTTTGGAAACCCCTGCAATTTTGGTTGCTTTTTTCAACGGTGCACCGGGAAACAACTGATAAAAAGTTTTTGCATCAACTACGCCGGATTTACCAATGCCACGAATAGTCAACCCCTCTCCGGCCGCTACTTTATTACGTATAAATTCGATAACCTCGAAATGTTTGTCAGTAAGTTCGATACCTTCTTCTTTTGCAATGGCTATTGCAATTTCTTTGTTCCATGCGGATACATCTTTGAGATAACCCTCATCGGTTACTTCCACACTTAAGTTAGCTATTGTTTTTGTTGTCATAATATTATTTATTTTGAGATTAAAAATAATGTTTTTGTTTTATTTTTTTGCTTTTTTCTCCGATTCCGTAGCAATATTTTTCAGGAAAGTAATCATGAAGCCAAGGCCTTTGCGCAACTCCGGAGAATTCATGGCCCGCAAAGCCTTGAAAAGTGAGTATTCCGGAATATTGTTTACATCCAGGCTCTTATAAACTACCAGGCCGTTGTTAATAGCGCTGAGCATTTCGGGCTGGGTGAGGTTTTTAACGGTTTCGAGGATGGTCACAACATTTTCAGCCAATAATCCAACATCTTCCGTAGAGAAATGGGTAACGACATTATCGATAATTTTTCCCGACTCTTTCAAGAAATCCACATAGCCTTTCTTTTCGAGTTCATTCATGGCTTTAATACCATCCAGCCCTATTTGGTGCAGAATCGGGGAGACATCGTGAATAAAATCGTATCCACTCTCCAGCATATCAAACAATTCATTGAGTGTATCAATATTTCTGACCACTTTCAACAACAGCACTTTTACCGCTTCACCATCTATTTCAACGCCTGCATTATCCAGCTCGGTAACCGCTGAACTAAACATATCTTTCCCGACAATGTACAGGTCGGCTGAAAGATCGGAGACATTTTTCCGGATCTCACGTTGAGCCTGTATCTCTTCAAGAACGAGGTCGAGCTTACGGTTCATGGCATCTATTTGTTCCTGCATATTTTTTTCATTCATAGCTTTAAGTTTTAAATTAATACCCAACGTATGCTTAAAGCTTTTTACCGGCCATTTGCATCTCAGAATCAATAGGCATTTCTTTGCCTTTCAGTAAAATATGCCAGTAAATCCACCGAAAGAGTAACTTTCCGTAATGGTTGGTACGGGTTACCTTTAACAAGCCAAAAGGTCCTACACCGGGGAAAGGAAACATCCCTGGAAGCGGCTCTGTATCATAGTTAAAGTCGATGAGCGTTCCTTTGCAATAACCTGTTTCTATATAGCAGTTGGCATGGCCGTCGAAGCTGGCGGTATAAGGGCGGCCTTCGATGGCACACATCAGGTTTTCTTCCAGAATCTCAGAAGCAAAATGAGCTACGGAACCGGCTTTTGAAGTGGGCAGATTAGCAGCATCGCCAATCACAAAAATGTTTTTATAGTCGCGCGACTGTAGTGTGTGCTTATCAGTGGGAACAAAGCTCATATCATCGCCCATTCCGCTACGCTCAATCACCTTGCTTCCCAGGTTGGTGGGAATACTTACGAGACAATCAAATTTCACTTCTTTGCCACCGAAATCGATAATTTTCTTCTCATCATTATTTACTTCTGCAATGTTGAAGTCGGGAATAATGTTTATGTTTTTTGTTTTCAGCAGTTCACCCAGCATCTTCGTGGCTCTCGGTTTGGTGAAAGCACCTGGTAAAGGGGTAACATAAGTAATTTTTACTTTGTCACGTAAGCCCCTTTCGGTGAAAAAAGCATCGGCGAAAAAGACAAATTCCAGTGGAGCCACCGGACATTTGTAAGGCAATTCGGCAATGTTCACCACAAGCTCGCCACCCTGCCATGTTTTAAAGAAATCGGCGAGAGCCACGGCTCCTTCAATGGTATAAAAATCAAAAATCTCTTTGTGCCACAGCTTGTCTTTTAAGCCGGGCGTTTCTTCAGGAGCTGTACGTGTTCCGGTGGCAATCAGCAAATAGTCATAACTGAGTACCACACCATCATCCAGTAAAACATGATTTTTCTCCGGTTCAATCTTCTCTATTTTTGAATAAATGACATTCACACCAATGGGGAAAAAATCATTTTTAGGTTTTATTACATCTTTGCGCGTGTAAATTCCAAACGGAATAAACAGGAAACCCGGCTGGTAATAGTGCGTCTTAAACTGATCAACAATGGTAATATTCCACTCTTCACGGGAAAGTGTTTTCCGCATTTTATTCGCCATCATTGTGCCTGCCGTACCGGCTCCCAATATCAATAAATTTTTCATACAACTTTTATTATTAATAATTTAAAAATCAAATGCAAATTTATATCTATATAATTAATTATTTGTATTTTATGCTATGATATAAATCATGTATCTTTGTGGTTTAAACATTTTAGAATGAAAATAAAGAAAGATATAAAAAGCTGTAAAACATGTGTTTACAGGCAGATGTTGTTTGGTGACCTTGATGATTTTGAGTATAAACTGATAAATGACGCCCGTGCGGAGAGACTCTACAAGAGAGGCGAGGTGATAAAATACGAAGGAGAAAAGGTAGATTCCTTTTTATATTTGCGCAGGGGTATGGTCAAACTTTTCAAAACCGACACGAGAGGAAAGGAACAAATTCTCAGTCTCAACAAACCGGGAGATTTTGTGAATCTGCTCACAATATTTACGAAAACGAGTTACAGATATAGCATTGAGGCGATAGAGGAGACTCTTGTTTGCGATGTGGATTTAGAGGTGCTGGAACATATTATCTGCACAAACGGAGATTTTGCCATGCGTGTTTTAAACAGGATGAGTAATATTTCAGATGAGATCATTGAAAGCAGGTTTGAACAAAGCCAGAAACAGCTCAAAGGAAGAATTGCCACCATTTTACTCTATTTTGCCGATGATGTTTATCATAAAAAGATATTTAACCTCCCTATCACACGCCGCGAAATCGGCGAACTCATCGCTATGACTACGGAAAATACCATCCGCACTTTCTCTGAATTTAAAAGAGATGGTTTGATAGATATTCAGAACAAAACCATTACTCTTGTCGATTACGACCGGCTGAAATCTATTGCAAAATCGGGATGACCGGAAGAAGATAAAATTTGATATGTCCGTTGCATCTAAAGTTATGATAAGGTAATTTCACGCTTTGTTTATAGAGAAGATGTCTGGTTTTTCTTTTGTTTGCGTAATTATCGGATATTTGTAGAGTAAAAGAAAAACAGAATTTATGCAGTTTTCGCTTTTTATGGCGCGGCGTTATCTTTTTTCCAAAAAGTCGCACAATCTGATTAATGTGATATCACTTATCTCAATGATTGGGCTGGGCATTGGTACGGCTGCCCTGATTGTGGTGCTTTCTGTTTTCAACGGTTTCGAGCACGTAATTTCTTCGCTTTACCACTCTTTTAATCCCGATTTTATGATTACGGCAAAACAGGGCAAAACATTTCATTATGTGCAATTTCCCGCGGAAAAAATCCAACAGCTTTCCGGTGTAGCCCAGGTTGTGCAAGTGGTAGAAGAGGATGCGCTGTTTAAATATGGCGACAAACAATACATTGGGAAAATCATGGGGCTTTCGCCAAATTACATGAAAGTAAATAAGTTAGATACTATGATGCGTGCCGGTACTTTTGTCCTGCAATCCGGAAAAGCAAATTTTGCCGTGGTGGGTGCCGGTGTAGCCTGGTTTCTTGGTATAAATACGCACGACACACAACAACTGCTGACAGTGCTGGTTCCCCGTCGCGGCAATGCTTCCTCTTTTAATTTTCAAAATGCTTTTAACAGCGAGGTAACTCAGCCGGTGGGTGTTTTTTCCGTTCAGCAGGATTTTGATCAGAAATACGTGCTGGTACCATTGCGTTTTGCCCGTGAATTACTCAACTATAGCGATGAGGTTACCTCGCTGGAAATTTTTTTGAGAAAAGGCATTCCGGTGGATGAAATTCAGAAAAAGATAGAAGATGTTGCAGGAAAACAATTTGTAATAAAAAACCGCTTTCAGCAAAATGAAACGCTGTTTAAAATCATGAAATCGGAAAAAATGGCGGTTTTTCTGATTTTGGTTTTCATCCTGATTTTGTCCTCCTTCAACATGATTGGCTCTGTCGCTATTCTGATTGTAGAAAAGATGAAGGACCTTGCCGTCTTGAAAAGTATGGGAGCCGACATGCAAACGCTGCGCCGGATTTTCCTCCGCCAGGGCATAATGATTAGTTTGCTAAGCGCCGCTTCGGGACTCATTGCCGGGTTTGTGATATTGTGGCTTCAGCAGCATTTCGGTTTGGTGCGGCTGGGCTCGGGCAATGGTGGCTTTATCATTAACGCTTATCCGGTGCAGATGCAAATGCTTGATTTTGTGTATGTCTTTGTTACTGTTTTTGTTATCGGCCTGTTTGCTGCCTGGTATCCGGTGCGTTTTTTGTTAAAAGATTATCAAAGTATTAAACTTAGTTAGCCAATAATATCAAATGAACTTTTTAATATACTGAAAAACATGCTGGTATAATTCCAATGTTATGGCAAACTGTTCGCTTTTGTTCACGATGGTTTTTCGGCTGACTTTACGCACAAAATCCTTCCTGGTTTTCATTTAGAAAGCAGAAAGGCCTCCCTCTGTCGGATAACATCGGGAAGAAGAAAGTGGTTTTTCTGAACGACCCTACCGGACGAAAGTAAAAAGTCTGTTCCAGCGTATTTTCCCTTCTAACAAGGATTTATGAGGGTCAAGCGACAACCAGATAAAAACAGCTTTGCCTTCGATGTGATTTTCAGGCACAAAACCCCAGTAACGCGAGTCGGCTGAATTGTCACGGTTATCACCCATCATCCAGTAATAATTCATTTTAAAGGTATAATGATCTGCTACTTTACCGTTAATATAAATTTTTCCATCTTTTACCTTTAGTTGGTTGCCTTCATACACGCGGATTACTCTTCTGTAAAGAGGCAAGACTTTCAGGTTCAAAGCAATGGTGGCTCTTTTTTTGGGGATATATATCGGTCCGTAATTGTCGCGATTCCATTTATAGGTATCACTAAAGGGAAAAATTTCCGGGTCACGTATTCCTTTGGAAATATTAAAAACTTCGATACTTTTTACAATGGGGAGTTTTTTCAGACCATCGCGTGCTTTATCCGTCAGCATATAAATGAATTGTCCCGGAATATTTGTGCGTCCGCCTTCGGTAATGTTCAGGCGGTCGAGGATAATGGGGTTGATGGAGTGCCCATCGGTGATAACCCTGTATTCAAATTCTTTCTTTCCGGGGTCATGGTTTTCTTTTCCGTTGATAAACACTTTGCGACTGATAATCTGTAACGAATCACCGGGGAGCCCGATACATCTTTTAATAAAGTTTTCGCGTTTGTCCACAGGCCGGTAAATGATATCGCCAAAATCTTTTTTGTCGCTCCAAACTCTTTTGCGGCCATACTGTTTTACCAGGGTGTAATAGCTGATGTTGCTCTGGAAACGGGTGGAAACCGTATCGCCGTCAGGATAATTGAATACTACCGCATCGTTTCTGTGAACCGTTTCCAGACCGGGCAAACGCCAATAGGGCAATTCAATCCAGGTGAGATAGGATTTAAGGTGCTTTGTGAGAGGCATGGTGTGATGAACAAAAGGAAACGACAGCGGCGTATTAGGCACCTTCGGGCCATAGGCAATCTTACTTACAAAAAGATAATCGCCTACAAGCAGTGATTTTTCCATGGAAGAGGTTGGAATAGTGTAAGCTTCGATGAGAAAAGTACGAATGATGGTGGCGGCTACTACAGCAAAAATAATAGCATCTGTCCACTCGCGGGCAGCACTTTTTCTCGGTTCTTTACGCTCATCGGGATCAACAAATTTTTCCTCTTTTTGAAAAGCGAGCCAGGGAAAATAGAAAAAAGGAAAAACTACTGCAAGAAACTGTTCGCCTAAGCTGTATTTTCCGAAACATTTTGCCATTTCCACCAGCATCAGCATATACATAAATACATTGATAAAAGGAAATAGCAACAGCAGATACCACCAAAGGGGTTTCTTAATAATCTTCAAAAAAACGTATAGATTGTAGAAAGGAACAACCGTTTCCCAGGCTTTTCGTCCGGCTTTTTCAAACTGTACCCATAAAAAAATGGTGGGAATGGTAAAAGAAAGTGGAATAAAAATAAGTAATTCAATCATTTGCTAATACTTTATTTTGGTGCTGCAAAATACTAAAATCGTTGTTTGGCAGTCGTTAATATTTGTTAATTGAAATCTGCCACAAAGCTAAAATAAAAACAGGCAACTTTCAAGGGAAGGTATTTATTTACCCAGGGCAAACGCATCATATAAATGACAACCTGTTCTATTGACCCTATAAATGAATTTATAGGCAAGGATTGAGTCGTCCCTAACGGGACTTCAATAAAAAAGTCCCGTTAGGGACGACTCAAACAATAGTAGTGGATTTTAATCCACTGCGAAAAAAGTACTTTTGTGGTTTACAATAACTTATCGATATAAATTGTTGTAAAACGTATTCTCTGTAAAATTTGTGTAAAAGATGATGCGTTTGCCCTGGCCCGGCTGATTATACAGTCGGGCTTCACCAAAAATTCATTTATAAACTTAAATTATCAGCATGGCATCACCATAGGTGAAAAACTGATATTTTTCTTTAATTGCCTGCCGGTAAACTTCAAAAGCATAATCGTAACCCAGATATGCCGAAACCATCATAAACATGGGGGAATAGGGTAAATGGAAATTGGTAATCATAGCATTTGCCGTTTTAAACTCATAAGGCGGGAAAATAAATTTATTGGTCCAGCCGTTGTAAGGTTTAATTCTTCCGGTGATAGAAACTGCCGACTCCAATGCTTTCATGCTTGTAGTTCCAACTGCTACCAACTTACGTTTGTTTTCTATGGAACGGTTAATAATTCCGGCTGCCTCAGGAGTTACAATAAGTTCCTCCGAATCGACTTTGTGTTTGGTAAGATCTTCCACTTCGATGTTGCGGAAATTTCCCAAACCGGTATGCAGCGTTATTTCGGCAAAATTCACCCCGAGGATTTCCAGCCGTTTCATCAGTTCTCTTGAAAAGTGAAGGCCGGCTGTGGGAGCAGCCACAGCGCCTTCATATTTTGCATAAATTGTCTGGAACCGTTCGTCATCTTCCGGCTCTACCGGACGTTCATGTATCTTAGGTAATGGTGTTTCACCAAGACGTTTCAGCGTTTCTTTAAACTCTTCGTAAGGGCCATCATACAGAAAACGCAAGGTACGACCACGGGAAGTAGTATTGTCGATGACCTCTGCCACAAGGGTTTCTTCTTCACCGAAATATAATTTGTTTCCAATTCTTATTTTTCGTGCCGGGTCAACCATCACATCCCATAACCGGCTCTCTTTGTTAAGCTCACGGAGAAGAAAAACTTCAATTTTTGCCCCTGTTTTTTCCTTTTCGCCATGCAGACGAGCGGGAAAGACTTTGGTGTTGTTTATCACAAAAGTATCTCCATCGGAGAAATACTCCAGAATATCCCTGAAATTTCTGTGCTCGATGGTTTGCTTCCTGCGGTCTACAACCATCATTCTTCCTGCTTCCCTTTCTTTTGGCGGATGGCTGGCAATTAACTCTTTAGGTAAAATAAATTTAAATTGTGATAATTTCATTATGTACAGGTATTTGTTAAGAAATCAGTAGAACTTTTCTGTTTATAAAAAGCGTGCAAAGGTAAGTTATTTTAAAGGGTTTGTCAAGTAACGCATTCTACTTAGCCGGCTGAAACCGAACCGTTTAGTTTTCCCGAATGAAACCGGCTCCCGTTTCACGCAAAACCTCTTCTTTAAAGGACTCCGGACTCCGGGCATCTGACAATGAATATTCTCCGATTTGGGTTCGTTTCAAAGCAGAGAGGTAGGCGCCGTTGTTCAGGCTTTCGCCAAAATCACGTACCAGTGAGCGGATATAAGTCCCTTTGCTGCATTTGACATAAAATTCGGCATGGGGAGGATTATAATTCACTATATCGAATTGATAAATTGTTACCTTTCTTGATTTAAGCTTAACATCTTCCTTTTTTCTTGCCAGTTTATAGGCTCGTTCGCCATTAACTTTAATGGCAGAATAGAGTGGGGGGACCTGATCAATTTCTCCGAGAAGCAGGTGGCTTTTCTCCTTAAGCATATCAATATTGAGTGGAGTAATATCAAATTGCCGATCGGGTTCCGTCTCTTTATCGTAAGAGGGAGTAGTTGCCCCAAGGCACATTTGTCCGACATACACTTTGCTCATCCCCTGAAACCGGTCAATTTGTTTGGTCATTTTCCCCGTACAAATAATCAACAGCCCGGTAGCCATAGGATCAAGTGTTCCGGCGTGTCCGACCTTTAATTTTTTGATATTATAAGCTTTACAAATGAAATAACGGAGAGAATTTACCACATCGAAAGAAGTCCACCCCAGTGGCTTGTCGATCAACAGTACTTCACCTTCCCGGAAATTAAAAGCCATTAGGAAATACTTAAGTTAACGCCAAAATAGTACAGAATCAGAATTGTCAGGCCAACAATAATACGGTAGTAGCCAAACAGCTTAAAGCCATGGTTGGTAAGGAAACGGATAAAGGATTTTATGGCAAACATAGCCACCACAAAAGCGACCACGTTGCCGAACAAAAGAAGTCCGATATTATCGACATTTATGGCTTTGTAGTTTTCCAGCAGCTTATAACCCGAAGCGGCAAACATGGTGGGGACAGCAAGAAAAAATGAGAATTCGGCAGCGGTTTTTTTTGTGAGTTTCTGTGTCATGCCACCGATAATAGTTGCTGCCGACCTGGAGGTGCCCGGAATCATGGAAAGTACCTGATAGAATCCGATAACCAACGCTTTTTTATAAGTAACTTCCTGGTTCTTCGCGGGATTTTTAAACCATTTATCAACAAACACCAACACAACACCTCCCAGTATCAGCATGACCGCCACCACATAAACGCTTTGAAGTAACTCGTCGATATAATGAATGAGTGAAAGTCCGATAATAGCAGCCGGCAAAAAAGCCACAAACAATTTGTAATAAAAGGAGAATGTTTGGAAAAACCGTTTCCAGTACAAGACTACCACCGAAAGAATGGCGCCAAACTGAATGTTGATGATAAAAGCCTGAATGAAATCATTGCTTTTCATCCCGAGAATGCCTTCCATTAGAATCATGTGGCCGGTGGAAGATACCGGTAAAAATTCAGTAAGACCTTCTACGATAGAAAGGATAAGAGCTTGAAACCATGTCATGAAAAAGGATTTAGTATGTATTTTTAAAATTGATCACTATTTGGCAGAAAATTACATAAACCAAGCTACAAATGACAAACAATCACCAAATAACAATCTCAAAAAAGCTAAACTAACATTCTTAGACTTTGTGTTGGATTTGGAATTTAGAATTTGGGATTTTTTTGTCATTTGGTTTTCCCGGTTTAGGCTATTACGCTTTAGGACGTTTCATAATGGCATAAATTTCAACACCATAGCCTGCCAAAATCAGCAAAGGTGCCAGCGTAATACGGCGAAAATCAAAGATAGCAGGACTAAATTTATCAGTTGTATCCGAACCTCCCCCTATCATAATCAGGAAACCCAAAGCCAGTAACGCCAGGCCGATAAACATGTAAATGTAGTTCTCCCTTTGAAAAGCAAGTTGTAATCCCTTTTTCCCGCCCGTTTCTTTTACCTGTTTCTTTTGTACCATAACAGATTAATTTTTGCCAAAAATAATAGAAAAACACGGCAGGCAGACCGTTAATCTCAAATATTTAACTATTTTTTCAAAAGTATTTCGACAAAACCAGGCTAAATAATACCGGTTCTATGTCGATTTGTGTGGATAGCGTTTTGATAAATTACAAATAACAATCTCCAAATATCAAATAATAATCAATGATTCAAAAAGCAATAACCAAAACCGTATTAGAAGTCCCCTACAATTATATGTACCATTATTCATGCTAAAATTTGAATATTTTGACATTAAGGTATTGTTACGAAATAACCTGACCGTTCCGACTTGTTCTTTTGCACGCTAACTACGTTAAAAAGCCTCGCCATAGCTACGGCTATGTCTACGTTTTTTGCCTTGTTACCGCACAAAATAACATCGTCTGCTTTGGTCAACTTATTTCGTAATAATGCCTGAATATTGGGATTTATTTGTTATTTGTCTCTTTGTTATTTGGAATTTTTTGACGTTTTTTCCTCATACGGCACCAAGACATCCTGATATGCCCACTAAAATGAGAAAGAGCCTTAATCAGCGAGATAATAATCCATGGTAACTACCACTCGCACTTTTTTGATGTATGGCGTGTTGCTGTCGCGGTTGGTAATAGAAAACTGCCCCTGGTAAGCGCTTTTGATTTCTCCAAGTTTACTGCCTGAATCTTTGGCAAATTTATAGGCAACCTTTCGGGCGTTAGCCGTGGCTTCTTCTACCATGCCGGGTTTTATTTTGTTAAGACCCGTAAACAAAAACTGTGTCTTGTTGTCAAAGTTTTGCGGTAAGATGGCAATGTTTTGTTGCCCCAGCTCATTCACAAGCCCCATGGCTTTGCGTACAGCATCCACTTTGTGGGAGTAAACCGTAATGGTTGTGGTTGTAATGTAACGATATTGAGGAGGTTTGGTTCTGTATTGATCCATAGTCAAATCGTTGGTTGCTAAAGGCGACACGGTAATCTCATCATCGGTAAATCCCTGCTTTTTTAGAAATTTAACAATGATATTTTTATTTTTTTTCACAATCCTCATAAGGTCGGACAGGTTATTTCCGGCTTCTTTAAAAGTGATGGGCCAGATGGCTACATCGGCTTTTACCTCTTTTTCGGCAAGGCCTTTTACATTCACATAACGATTACTGAATCTCATTACACGTGCGCTCTGCAGGATAAAAAATCCCAACACGGTCAGGCCAATGCCGATAAACAGACCTGTCCAGATGTGGTTTTTTGAATTATTCATGATGATTATTTTTTAAGAAGTAATAAATTGTCCGGAATTAAAACCGGGAATAAAATCCTCCGGGAACCACAGTGCCCATCGGGCTGCCGTAATATCCGCCACCAAAACCGGGGAAGCCGTATCCATAGAGGTCGAAGGCGTTATAATGACGCTGTTCCATGGAAAAAGCGGCATCAATACTGAAATGGTTGCTCACTTTGTAGTTTACGCTAACCATGGCGCCGCTGTTGCTAAAATCTATGGCACGGGGATTAACCTTGTCTTCGGGCTTTTGTGGTGAAAGGTTGAATGTTTTGTAGCCGACGACCGTGATGTCAAGTTTTTCGTTAGCCTGATATCTGCCTTTCACATAAACCGAACCGAAGTTTTGAACTGTGTTGCCGAATCCCGCTGTCTTCGGGGCGCCTGTAGTCAGAAAACTGGTGTAAGCAATGCCGACGGCAAATGTCCATTTTTTGTTGATGGGCATACTGATTTCGGGAGCAACCCAGGTGCTGAAACCATTCATGCCCGGGTAAAAGCTATAAAAGGAAGAGCCAAGAGAAAGCCGGACATCAGGCCTGAAAGCAGTCTGACTTTTCGCAAAATCTTGCATATCCTGCCCGGACGTCTGCGCCTGCATGTATTGAAAAGGTATCAGAGCGGCCAAAACAAATATGAAAATCCTGGCTTTCATAGATTACAAAAGTACGAATAATCCTGTAATTGTAGCGGTAGCTTTTGAATCTGCCAATATATTCTTTTTTCCCTGATCGTCTTAAATCAACTCCGGAACATTTTCCAGCGAGAAAAAATCTCCTCCCGCCGTTGTTTCCATTTTTACAAGTCCGAGAATCACAAAATCGGCCAGCAGTTTTTCGGTCTTGAAAGAGGAGAGGCCGCAATTTCTTTTGAGATCAGAAAGCGAAAGTTGTTCATTTTCTTTCAGGCAGGCAAGCAGGGTTTTTTCTTCGGAACTGTTGGAAAAGCGAACCTCTTTCCTGTTTTTTTGTTTTTGCCAGATTTTCATTTGCACCCCGCTAACCAGCATGTTTTCGTCGTCAATACGTATAAAAGCTTTAGGTTTCCCATTTTTATCAGGCGCTTTATAAGGAATCAGGTTCCCTCCCGTCTGAGCCGGGACAGGTTTGGGAATGATAACTTCCAGCACTTTCTTTCCCTGTATCTGCCACTCTTTGGTTTGAAACGAAACTTCAGGTGTGCAGTAGCGCATGGCAGCATTCTGAATCATATAAAACTCCTCCTCCGAACGAATTCCGGCGATTTTCCCGTTGTCTTTCACGCCGATAAGCAACGTGCCGCCATCGGTATTGGCAAAAGCCACCAGCGAACGGGCAAATTTAGGGGCATCCGAAACCTCAAATTTAAAGTCCAAATGCAATCCTTCGCCCTGTTCTATCAGCCGGAGAACGGGATGTTTTTTAACGGCCATGCCTTTATTGTTTATACCAAAATCAAAATCGTTCCTAAAGCATTTTGGGAAAGGTAAAAATAGGAAATCCGCCGGGATTTTCCCGGATATTCTTGTAAGCGCTATTTAAATAAATTCGATGTCATCCATGCTCATGGTCTTTTCGCAATAGCGGCAGGCCAGCTTCATAGTCCCGTGATGGTCGTATATAATTTTAAAATACGTCGGCACGTTTTGGTTGTTGGTAACACATTTCGGGTTGACACATTTCACGATTTTTTGAATCTCCCCCGGAAGCAAAACCTGTTCTTTTTTGACGATTTCGTAGTCTTTTATTTCTATGAGCGTGGCATTGGGAGCAACCAAAGCTATTTTGCTGATTTCCTCTGGTTTGAAAAATATATTACTGATTTTTATGATGCCTTTTTTTCCCAGTTTCCGGCTCTCCAGATTGGTGCCGAAATAAACGTGGTCGGCACTGTTTTCTAAGTTGAGCATGGCAAAAACGCGAAAAGTGTTTTCTGCCGGAATATGGTCGATGACCGTGCCGCTGCGAATGGCCGATACTTTCAGTTCTGTTCTTTTGTTTTTCATGTTTTGAGAATTTTAAAGCTGTTTTCTTTATCCTTTTAATCCTAAGATAGCGGTAATAAGTGCCTGTCTGACGTAAACACCATTTTTTGCCTGTTGAAAATAGTAAGCTCTGGGATTGTCGTCCACATCTTCGCTGATTTCGTTCACGCGGGGCAGCGGATGCAGTACACGCATGGACTCTTTAGATTTTTCCAGCATGCTGTTTTCTAAAATGTACGAATTTTTCACCTTTTCGTACTCTATGGGATCCGGGAAACGCTCGCCCTGAATGCGGGTCATGTAAATAATATCGGCAAAGGGAATAACATCCGAAAGCTCCGTATACTGGTAATATTCCAGCCCGGCATCTTTAATCCATTTTTTTACGCTGCTCGGCAGTTTTAGTGATTCGGGAGAAACCAGATGGAAAGTGGCATTGAAAAGGCTCAGCGCCTGCACCAGCGAATGGACGGTACGGCCGTATTTTAAATCACCCACGAGGGCAATGTGAATGTCTTCCAGCGTTCCCTGCGTCTTACGGATGGAATACAAATCGAGCAGACATTGTGTCGGATGCTGGTTGGCACCATCGCCGGCATTGATGATTGGTATGGGCGAAACCTCGCTGGCATACCGCGCGCTGCCGTCCAGCGGGTTGCGCATAACGATGAGGTCTGAGTAATTGCTGACTGTAAGAATGGTGTCTTTCAGTGATTCGCCTTTTTTGACACTGGAAGTGCCTGCACTGGCAAAGCCGATGATGCTGCCGCCGAGATACTGCACGGCGCTTTCAAAACTAAGCCGGGTGCGGGTGGAAGGCTCAAAAAACAGTGAAGCAATCACATGGTTAGTAAGAATTTTCTGCCGCTGGTCTTTTTCAAAATTTTCAGCGATGTCGAGGACTTTCAGAATCTCTTCTTTGCTGTAATCAGTTATGGAGACCAGACTCCGGTTTTTTAAATTAATCATGGAGGTTTGATTTTGATGATAAAAAACATAAAAAAAGACGGTAAAAACCGTCTGAAAAATGAATAACCTCATCCCGGAAGGAAGCAGGCTGAACGTGGTTTTGAAAGATGTTGTTCGCTAACATAATTTATGTGTTACCGAAAAGCAAAGATAAGGTAAAATCAAATTGCCGGCTTTCGTATGATAAAAAATAATGAGAAAATTTTTAACAGTGAGATACCTTCACAACAAAGCGGAAAAAGTAAATTTTGCTTATCTTAGCCAGGATATAATTCACGGGATTTCTTTACCAATTGTTATTTATGCTGCTTAGTCTGTCCTTTCATTTTGATTATTATCCGCTGTTGCTGGTTACTATAGTAGCCTGGATAGTCCCTATTTTGCTGTCTCTGTTAAGGCTGAGAAAAATCCCGGCGGTTATTGTTGAAATTATCTTTGGTTATCTGCTTGGCCATTTTGTCCTGACAAATCACGCTACCGTCAGTTTTCATATTTTGGAATTTCTGGCGTTAACGGGATTTATTTTTCTGATGTTTCTCAGTGGGCTGGAGATTGATATGGACCAGATCATCGCTTCTTTTCCAAGAAAGAAGCTGAACTATTCTCGCTTTGTGGCAAATCCGCTGCTGGTAGGGATTGCACATTTTGTCATCGCCATCGCCTTATCTTATGGCGCAACCCTTTTGCTGGCACGTTTGATAAATATTCCCCATGTCTGGTATTTTTCGCTTATCATGGGGACAACCTCTGTGGGCATTGTTTTGCCGGTGTTGAAAAGTCGTGGCGAACTATCCGCCCGTTTCGGTCAGATGATTATCATTTCTGCTGCTCTCGCAGATATCCTGAGTATCATCCTCTTTACTTTTACGGCTTTTATCATAAAAAACGGCTTTAAAGTAGAGCTGCTTTACATCCTGATTCTTTTCTTTGTGTTTTATCTTTCTTACCGTCTTGGTAACAGAATTAAACATATTAGTCATTTGAAAAAGCTGGTTTTTCAGCTTTCTCATGCTGCCTCACAAATCAGGGTGCGCGGAACGGTAGTTATGATTTTAATCTTTGTGGTGCTTTCGCAATACATTAGCGAAGAGGTGGTTTTGCTTGGCTCTTTCCTCAGCGGTTTAATTTTGTCCACTCTTTTGCACAAGGGGCGCTCGGTGCTGATGATTAAACTGGATGGCATGGGATACGGCTTCATCATCCCTGTCTTTTTTATCATGGTCGGCATGCAATTCGACCCGGTTGCACTAAAAGAATTTGACCAGTCGTTATTTGGATTTTTCGGGCTGTTGCTGCTCACGCTGTTTCTGGTAAAAATTGTGCCTTCGCTGCTGTGGACAAGGCTTTTCGGCATGCAAAAGACTGTGGCGGCAGGCTTTTTAATGTCGTCGCGGTTAAGCCTTATTATTGCTGCTTCCGCAATCGGATTGCAACTTGGCGTAATTACACCCGGTATCAATGCAAGCTTTGTCTTGATGGCAGTGATTACCTGCCTGCTTTCACCGGCAATCTTCAATTGGGTTAATCCCGTAAAACTTGCCGAAGGTGAGAAAACGTTGATTGTTGGTGGTAGCAGCACCGGTGTTTTGCTGGCAAGACGTATGAATATTCATGGAAAGAAAGTGATAATTATTGAAAAAGACAAGGATCGTTTTCAGGAAATAAATAGCAAAGGGCTGCTCATTGTCAGTGGCGATGGGGCAGATCCGGATATTTATAAGAAGCTTAAACTAACTCCTGAAAATTATGTGGTTGTCGAAACCGGGGATGATAAGAGAAATTATGAAATTGTAAACTTTCTGCGTAACGAGCTGCTACATGAGCGGATAATTATGCGTGCCTGTAAAATGCCCTGTGTGGAAAAACTCACCCGTCTTGGCGTGGTGTCCATCGATTTGCACAGGATATTGGCTACAGCCATTGAGAACCTTATACTCCGGCCGACAACTTACCACGATTTGGTTGAGACATTTGAAAACTACAGCGTTGAGGAGATTACTATCACCAACAAAGCGATGGATGGTAAACACCTGAAAGAGGTGCCTTTCCACAGTGGTGCCGTTTTGATGATGATTACGAGAGATAAAACGTCCTTTATCCCGCATGGTGAGACTTACCTTCGTTTGGGCGATTTACTGCATATTTTCGGAACACCGACGGCCTTGCAAGAGGTGCGGAAGATAATACAGGGAAAGCCTGAACAGTAAAAAAAGCCGGACGAAATTATATCACCCGGCTTTTTTGTCTTTTTTGAAAAAGGAATCTATTTAATTCCCATTTTCTTTCTGATTTTTTTCGGAATAGCTTCTTTATTTACGGCAATTCCAATAGTCTGCAGCTCAACAAAAGCTTTGGAAGCGTAAAAATATCCATGATAAATCTGGTCGGTTCCCCAGGAATTTTTGATTTTGTAAAAAACGTCACCTTTTTGGTCACGGGCAATGCCAACAATCTGCATACCGTGGTCATCGGTTACGAGATAGTTGTCATAATGTTCCTGACGCATTTCGGGAGTTACGGTAACTTCCTGGACAATAGAATCGAAGTTATATAGCTCTTTTTGTTGTTGCTTTTGGCTCAAAGCTTCCCATTTGGCCTGGTCGCTGCCGGTAAGTTTAGGATTTTTGTTGGGAATAATGGCAACGCCTTTTTTCCAGTTAAAACCACGGTCGCTTACATCAGCACCCCATGCAACGGTATAGCCGTTTTTCAATGCATTGTCGATAATAGCCATCATGTCGTTCAAAGGAACATTCATGGTAGAAGCCCACAACCAATTATCTGGAATAGCTATTGGGAAAGCTTTGTAGTAAGAATGGTCTTTGAAAGATGTTACGGACACAATGTTGTCAGGATTAAATCCGGTCATATCTCTGAAACTCTGTGGCGTATATTCTTTTCCTTTGTAAGTAAAAGTTTTGGGAAGTTTTCCGAGATAAGAAGCCAGAATTTCGTCAAAAGCTTTGTGCCAAACGGGTGTCAGATGACGGTTTTTATTGGAGACAACAGCGTCCACGAAACTCTGTAAAACAGCATCCAGTTCTCCCTGAACGGGGAGTTTGGTGCCGTAATGCATGCCGCTGTAAACCGAATCGGGAACCATACCGTATTTTCTGATAACACGGAATACATCCTCATCTTCTGCTCCCGAACCGAATTGCATTTTCCCGTGCAAACGCACATATTTAATGGCTTTGTCGGAGTACATGTGGTTTACACAGAACATCTCAGACAGGTTGTATTTTTTGCCTGTGGTACGCAGGATCTCTGCTTCAACAAGGCCGATGCCCGAGTAGCTCCAGCAGGTACCGGAACGGTATTGGTTTTTCACGGATGTGTGGGGTACGACAACTTCATCCGTGAAATGATAACCTTTAACTTCTTTTTTAGCGGTTGTGTCGCTTTGTGCAAAGGATTGAAAGTTGAGCATAAATGCTGCGACTAACAAAAAGATAAATGATTTAATTTTCATAGAAAAAAATTTTGTGTTAAAAAAAAGAGCTGTTTTAATGTGATAAAACAGCTCCGTGATAATATTAAATATCGAATTTAATTCCTTGTGCCAGTGGTAACTCAGTACCAAAATTAATGGTGTTGGTTTGGCGGCGCATGTAGATTTTCCATGCATCGGATCCGGACTCGCGTCCGCCACCGGTATCTTTCTCTCCACCAAAGGCGCCGCCGATTTCTGCTCCGGAAGTCCCCAGGTTTACATTGGCAATGCCGCAATCAGAGCCGGCATAAGAGAGGAAAGTCTCCGCTTCGCGCATGTCCAGCGTAAAGCAGGCCGAAGAAAGGCCCTGCGGTACATCATTCTGAATTTCAATGGCATTGGTGATGTCGCCTTTGTATTTGATGAGGTAAACAATAGGAGCAAAGGTCTCTTCCTGCACAATTTTGAAATGATTTTCAGCCTCTGCAATACAGGGAATCACATAGTTTCCCGATTCAAAGCCTTTGCCGCTAAGGTCTTCGCCGCCGAAGAGCACTTTACCACCTTCTTCCTGAACTTTGTTTACCGCATTGCTAAACAGCTCAACAGAAAATTTATCGATAAGCGGTCCTACGAGATAATCTTCATCCAAAGGATTCCCGATACGGGGAACAACGTTTTTGTAAGCAGCAATAAACTTGTCGCGTACTTCATCATAAATGTCTTCGTGAATAATCACGCGGCGTGTGGTCGTACAGCGTTGTCCGGCGGTTCCCACGGTGCCAAATACGGTGGACATAACGGCCATTTGGATATCGGCGCTCGGAGCAATGATGACGGCATTATTACCGCCCAGCTCCAGAATGGTTTTTCCGAGACGTTTGCCAACGATGCCGCCCACACGTTTTCCGACGGCTGTGGAACCGGTAACGGAAAGCAGTCTGACCCGCTTGTCGCTCAGGAAGTTGTCGCCCATAACCGACGATTTGGCAACCACAAGGTTAAAGACTCCTTCCGGAACATTGTTGTCTTTCAGTACCTTCGTGATAATTCTTTGTGTTGCAATGGCTGTAAGCGGGGTTTTGGAAGAAGGTTTCCAAACGACCACATCACCTGCAATGATGGCGAGAGCACTGTTCCATGCCCAAACAGCTACCGGGAAGTTGTAGGAAGTTACCAGTCCGACAATGCCCAAAGGATGATATTGTTCCGACAGTCGATGATTTACTCTTTCTGATTGCAGATTGGTACCGTTAATCAGCCGGGACTGTCCTACGGCAAAATCACAGATGTCAATCATCTCCTGCACTTCGCCCAGTCCTTCCTGGTAGATCTTTCCCATTTCCAGCGTAACCAGTGCACCGAGGTACTCTTTGTTTTCGCGCAGTGCCAGGCCAATCTGACGAACCAGCTCGCCTCTGATGGGAGCCGGTACTTTACGCCATTCTTTAAAAGCGGCTTCGGCTTTTTCGATAACTGCTTCGTAATCATCAAGGGTGGCGTTTTTTACTTTGGCAATTTCCTTCCCATCAATGGGGGAAAAGGATGTGGTGATATCACCATCCGTATCTATCCATTCTGTTCCGGTGCATACACCCGGATTGATGGCTTCAATTCCCAGATTACTGAGAATATCTTCCTTATTATGTTTAATACTCATCTGTTTATATTTTTATTTGACTCTTTTTAAAACGTTTGCAAAGGTAAAAAATCACCGGGACAACTTTCCTAAAATCAGAGAGAAAATTTTACGGAATCAGATATTTAGAATAAAGATAAGCAATGGAGAAACAGACTGGCTTGTCTGCCTGCTAAATGGCTGATTTCCAGCCTGTTTAGTTGGCTTTTAAATCACTTCTGCCACTACAAAAGTGCTGCCACCCACAAAGACCAGGTCATGCGAACCGGCATTGTTTACCGCCGAGTTGTAGGCATGCATTACAGAGGGATAAGTGCTACCGTTGAGCCCGGCTTTAAAAGCTTTTTCCTTTAGTAATTTGGCGTCCAGCCCGCGGGGGATGTCTGCCTTGCAAAAATAATAGGTTGCATTCGTGGGTAGTAAAGTCAATACTTCTTCGTGGTCTTTGTCAGACACCATGCCCAAAACAAAATGCAAATGTCTGAAATCGGTTTCCTGCAGCTGCTGCCGAACGGCCATAATTCCTTCGCGGTTGTGGCCGGTGTCGGCAATGGTTAGCGGATTTTTGTTGAGAATTTGCCATCGACCGAGCAGATGGGTATTTGCAACGGTGTTTTCCAATCCTTCGCGTATCGTTTCTTTTTCTATCTTGATATGCCCCGATTGGTTTAGTTCCAGGATGCTTTGCAATGCCGTGGCTATATTTTCCATTTGGTAATTACCCAAAAGCGGGCTGTTGACATTTTCGAGATAGAGTTTATTGTCACACCAAACATCATAATGTTTTTCCATCGGATTGCGGGTCTCTATTTTTCGAAGTTCAAAATGATCTTCCGCAAAAATGAGATATGTGTTTTTGTCTCTGACGGCTTTTTCAAAAACCGGCGTGGTTTCTTTTTGTCTTCTACCGAGAACCACAGGAATACCTTTTTTAATAATGCCTGCTTTCTCGGCGGCTATTTTTTCCAGCGTATCTCCAAGAAACTGTGTATGGTCGTAATCGATGTGGGTGATGATGGAAAGTACCGGATTTGAAATGTTGGTTGAGTCTAATCGTCCGCCCATGCCTGTTTCCAGCACCGCAAAATCCACCTTTTCGTCGGCAAAATGCCGGTAAGCCATGCCCACGGTCATTTCAAAAAAAGAGGGATTAATCTTTTCAAAATCGTTGTGATAACTCCCGACAAAATCAACCACCTTTTCTTTGGGAATCATTTCACCGTTTACTCTGATTCTTTCGCGAAAGTCGCGCAGGTGTGGCGAAGTATAAAGTCCGGTTTTGTAACCTGCCTGCTGCAAAACGGAAGCAATAATATGTGCTACGCTACCTTTGCCATTGGTTCCGGCTACGTGGATGGCTTTGAAATTTTCCTGTGGCTGACCGAGTTGCGCCAGCAGGGTTTTTGTGCCGGAGAGGTCGGCTTTGTAAGCAGCCTGTCCCACACGCTGGTACATGGGTAACCTGTCGAAAAGCCATTGGATAGTTTCGTCGTAGTTCATACGGCAAATGTAGAAATTTTATTCCCAATAGCTACGGTGAAAATATAAAACCTGTTATCCCGAACTCAGGTTATCCCTCTTACCTTTTCAGAATAAAATGATAGGTGATGGTTCCGATTTGTATGCCCGGTGCTGTCGGGTCGGTACTGAAAAGGGAGTTTTTGGCAGACTGTACGGCCAGTTGCCGCAGATTTTCACTCACCACAGTTGTCCCTTTGGCAAATACACGGGCATTGGTAACTTTTCCTTGCGGGTTCACCTCGATTCTTACCACCACAGTCCCCTGCTCGGTAAAAGAAGCGGAGGGTTTGTCCAGAAACTTCGCTCCGCGGTCGCCGAGGCTGAAAGAGATACCACGTCCTTTACCTCCTCGTCCGTTGTAAACATTGCTTTCCTTGAAACCATGTGGCTTGCCCTGGTCACCGGTGCCGCTTCTTATACCCTGACTTTGGTTTTGGCTTCCCGGCGCCAGTTTGAACAGCGCTCTCTGGTTGACCACTGGTTGGGGCTTTTTCAGCGGCGGAGCTTTTTTAGCTATCCGGGCAGAATCGACCTTTTTTTCTGTTACAGGTACTTTTGAAACCTTCTTCTCCAGTTTTGCTTTCTTCGGTTTAACGGCTTTCTTTTTCGCCCGTGTTTTCTTCTTTTCCAGTGATGGCGCTTCTTCCGTGTTTTGTGTCAGATTTTTTTGATGCGTTACCACTGACTTGGGTTGCGGCTTTGGTGTAGGCGGTTTCGGATGAGAAACAGGTTTTGGTAATGGTTTGGGCTTCATGGTTTTTTGTCGCATCTGCATGGCCTGATTTCCCAGTCCGGTGCCGGAAGTTCCCAAACTAACTTCCACACCTTGTTCGCCCGGGAGCGGGAGAGGCGTTTGCAAAGCAAGAAATGCCAACGCAAGCAAAAGAATACCATGGAAAATGATGGTTCCTATGAGTGCTCTCCACTTGTCTTTGTCCATCTTCATAACCTGTTGCTTTATCTCTTGGGGCTGGTAGCCAAAATAATTTTATGTTTGGTTTTGTACTCGGCATTGATTTGGTTTATCGCATCAATTACCGTTACAATATCCTGTATTGGAACAGATCTGTCGGCTCGTAAGACAATAGTTGCTTGTGTGTTAGCCCTTATTCTGCTATAAATCTGTTGTTCAAGCTGAGAAGGTTTTACCGGTTTGTCTTCGAGAAAAAAGTTACGTGACTTATTAATATAGACTGTCAGGCTTTGTTTGGCCATAGTTTTGCTGTTGCTGCCCGGCAATAACAATTTTATGGCGTTTGGGGACACAAGGGTGGAGGTGAGCATAAAAAATATGAGAAGCAGGAACACCAGGTCCGACATGGAAGCCATGTTGAAATGGGCATCAATTTTATTTCGTGTTTCAATAGCCATTTTTCCAAACTGTTTAATGAATTTAGGACATCTGCAATTTAATTATCCGGTTTCGCCGGTTATCTTTTCTTAGCCGGTTCATGGAGTAAATCCATAAACTCCGAAGTTCTGATTTCCAAAATATTAACTATTTTTTGAATTCTTGCTACGAGGACATTATAAAAGATGTATGCCATGATACCCACAATCAATCCGCCTACGGTTGTAATCATGGCCTGATAGATGCCTTGCGAAAGCAACTCGATATTGATATTATTTCCGGCCATAGACATATCATAAAAAGCGCGTATCATGCCGATGACGGTTCCGAGAAACCCGAGCATAGGTGCGGCGCCGGCAATGGTCGCCAGTCCGGCCACATTTTTCTCCAATTTTGAAACTTCTAACTTCCCTACGTTTTCAATGGCCGCATTGATGTCGTTTAGTGGTTTCCCCAGCCTGCGCAGTCCTTTTTCAATCATTCTGCCAATGGGCGAATTGTTTGTCTGGCACAACGCTTTGGCCGAATCCAATTTGCCACTCAGAATAAACTCCCTGATATTGTTCATGAAATTTTTGTCTTCGCGTGAGGATCTGCTGATGACGAGATATCTTTCGATGAAAATATAAACTGCAATCACCGAAAGTACTCCGAGAATGGCCATAATCCATCCTCCCTTTTCTGCCAGTTGGATAATGGGCAGGCTGATTTCACCTTTAACGGCTTCGGTTCCCAGCACCTGGGCGGTTTCGTGTAGCTGAAGAATAATGGCTGTTATCATAATTTATTCCTTAATATTAAATGTAAAAATACTATCTGAACCGTTGTTATACTTTTATGCGTTTGCTTTCTTTTAAACACCGGACTGTTAGTTAAACTAAAAAAGCGGGAAATTATTATTTTGCTTTAACCTTAAATTCCGCAGGTTCGGAGCTAATATATTTTGGGGTTCTATGTTGATTTGTGTGGGTGAATTAGGATGCCATGCTGTCGTAAAGGAAAAAAATGTCAAAAAATTCCAAATAACAAAGAGACAAATAACAAAAACGCTGCCCACACAAATCGACATAGAGCCTATTTAGACCTCAAATAAATTTCCTCTACATGTATTGATTAAGCTTTTTAAGATTGGAGCCGGATTAAATTCTTTCCTTACATTTGCCGCTAATAATTAACAAACGCAAACAGATATGTTTAGTTTTACCCTAATGGTGGTAGTTTTTATTCTCGGATATACTGCCATTGCTTTGGAACATCCTATAAAAATTGATAAAGCAGCTTCTGCCCTGATGCTGGGCGTACTTGTTTGGTCTGTTTATCTGTTGGACGTTTCCAACATCCTTTCCCTCGGCTTTAGTGATGCCTGGAAAAATTTCGGCGGGAGTTCCATGATGGCCGAATTTTTAAAAGCCCATCCTCATGCCACACTTCTTGAACAGATGAGGTATTTTGTGGTTGATAAACAAGTTGTTGAACATCTTGGAGAAATCAGTGAAATTCTTTTCTTCCTGCTCGGCGCTATGACCATCGTGGAAACGGTGGATCAACATCAGGGGTTCAAGCTTATTACAGATAAAATTACGACTACCAGTAAGGTGAAACTTTTATGGATTCTTAGTATCCTAACCTTTTTTATGTCAGCCATTTTGGACAATCTTACAACAACCATTGTGATTGTTACCTTATTAAATAAACTGGTAGCCGATAAAAAAACCCGATGGTTCTTTGCCAGTATGGTGATTATTGCTGCCAATGCGGGTGGTGCGTTTTCGCCCATTGGCGATGTAACAACTATTATGCTTTGGATAGGCGGGCAGGTTACAGCCGGCAATATTATTGCAATGGTATTTGTCCCCAGTGTCTTCAATATGCTTTTCCCTTTACTTATTGTCTCCGTTTATTTGAAAGGAACCGTGGAAAAACCCAAAATTGATGCAAGTGAAACGGTTGCTTTTACTACGCCATTTGAGCGTAAACTTTTGCTTTTTATGGGGGTAGGGGCACTGGTATTTGTCCCGGTATTTAAAACAATTACTCATTTGCCTCCTTACATGGGAATGTTGTTTGGCTTAAGTGTAATTTGGATTACCACGGAGTTAATTCATAAAGGTAAAACGGTTGAGGACCGCCGGAAATTATCCGTTATGGGTGTACTAAAAAAGGTAGATATTCCGACTATTTTCTTCTTCCTCGGCATTTTGACGGCTGTTGCTGCGCTTCAGTCTGCCGGTCATCTGGCTCTGGCCAGCCACTGGCTTGATAAAAACGTTCATAACATTTATGGTATCAATGCTGCTATTGGTTTGCTCTCTTCCATTGTTGATAACGTACCGCTTACGGCAGGAGCCATGGGCATGTATCCTGTTCTGACACACGCTATGGTAGCTGCTTCTGCCGAACCCGTTTATTTACATCATTTCATACAGGATGGTGCATTCTGGGAACTACTGGCTTATGCCGCCGGTACCGGTGGAAGTATCCTGATTATTGGCTCCGCTGCCGGCGTTGCTGCCATGGCATTAGAAAAAATTGATTTTATCTGGTACATGAAGAAAATTAGCTGGTTAGCTTTGATTGGATACTTTGGCGGCATTTTGATATACTGGTTGCAGGATTTGGTTCTTTTCCATATGTGATAATTATTATCCCCTACCTTTTTGGCTGTGAGATTTCTTTCTGATAAACTAAGATTAAGATGTTTTTTATCGGATATGCTTATCTGTACCCATTACAAAATACTAAAATTTAGGATTTATTATGATATATATTGATTCATTAAACATTCGGATTTAAATATTTTTGCCGATACTTTTTAACAAACAAAAACAAAAAAAAGATGACAACATTTATATTAATGCTTATAGTGTTTGTTTTGGGCTATCTCGCCATTGCCATGGAAGAACCTATTAAGGTTGATAAAGCAGCTTCCGCCCTTTTGTTGGGCGTAGTCATTTGGGTTGTTTATATCTTTGGCCTGCCTGGTATTCTTAATCTGGGTTTCAGTCCTTCGTGGGAACATTTTTTGAAAAGCTCGGATCTGGCTGCTTTTAAGCATAAGTATGAAGGTGTAAGCCTGATTGCCCAGATGAAATATTTCATTACAGACCATGAAGTGGTTTCTCATCTTGGCAATTTGGCACAAATACTCTTCTTTCTGCTCGGTGCCATGACCATTGTGGAAACGGTGGACCAGCATGAAGGCTTCAGGGTAATTACGGATAGAATTAAGACAACCAATAAGGTTAAACTTTTATGGACTGTTGCTACTATTACCTTCTTCCTGTCAGGAGTACTGGACAATATGACAACCACTATTGTGATGATTGCCCTGTTACGTAAGCTTATTGATGATAAAAAGTCGCGTTGGTTTTTTGCCAGTATGATTGTTATCGCAGCCAATGCAGGTGGAGCTTTTACGCCCATAGGCGATGTAACGACCATCATGCTCTGGATTGGCGGCCAGATTACTGCCCTGGATATCATGGGAATGGTTTTTCTGCCCAGCATTGTCAGCCTGGTCATTCCGCTCGCTGTGGTTTCTATTTATTTGAAAGGTCATGTTGAAAAACCGGCAGTGGATACTTCTGATAGTTTCAAGACATCCCCGCGCGAGCGTATGCTTATGTTAGCAATAGGTATCGGCGGTTTGATTTTTGTCCCTGTTTTTAAAGAACTGACCGACCTGCCTCCGTATATGGGTATGCTTTTCAGTCTCGGTGTTATCTGGGTTGCTACTGAGTTTATACACAAAAATGGTACGCTTGAGGACAGGCGAAAATTTACTGTTGTGGGTATTCTGAAAAGAGTCGATATTCCTACCATTTTGTTCTATCTCGGTATTTTGTCGGCAGTGGCTGCTCTTGAATCTGCAGGACATTTGCAGGTTATGGCTGAATATTTCGACAAACACATGCACAATATTTACCTCATAAATGGTGCCATCGGATTGTTATCCTCCATTGTGGATAATGTGCCTCTTACCGCTGCTGCCATGGGTATGTATCCAATTATGACTCATACTTTGGTTGCAGCTTCTTCTGAACCGGCTTTTATGCAGCATTTTGTACAAAATGGTGCCTTCTGGGAGCTGTTGGCTTACGCCGCCGGTACCGGTGGAAGTATTCTGATTATTGGTTCTGCTGCCGGCGTAGTGGCTATGGCTCTTGAGAAAATCGATTTTATCTGGTACATGAAAAAAATAGCCTGGCTGGCTCTTCTCGGATACATTGCAGGTATTGCTACCTATTATGTGCAAAATGAATTTATTTTCCATCATTAGAAACTTTGTTTTCTGATCGAAGTTGGCCAAAGTTAAAAGGGATTTTCGGGAGGAATATATTGGTTAATCGACATCGGTTCAACGCACGGGCTAACCTGGTACTCATAGCAATGATCTGGTTCAATTACAAATTCGGAAGAACCCTTGCCGCTGGTTGGGATTTGTAATCCCGACCTTTTCATGTTTAGGGATTTAAAATCCTCTTTCCCGTCAACATTCGGATTACAAATCCGAAGGAGCTTGTGTGCCTGTCTTTTTTGTTCACCTTTCAGGTCGAACCCGACCTGAAAGGTGGAAAATATTTTTTATATCAGCTTCAGCCCGGTATAATTTTCCGGACGGATGGCTTTTAATTCTTTTTTTACAGCCTCCGACACATCCAGCTTGTCAATGAAATCATGAATGACTTTTTCATTCATTTTTTCGTTGGTGCGGGTAAGTGCTTTCAGCGTTTCATAAGGTTGTGGATAGTGCTCACGCCGTAAAATATTTTGAATGGCTTCGGCCACCACAGCCCAGTTGTTTTCCAGGTCGGCTTTCAGTGTTTCTTCGTTTAGAATCAGCTTTCCCAGCCCTTTTTCCAGCGACTGTATGGCAATGAGCAGATGTGCCAGTGGTACACCAATGTTACGAATAACGGTTGAATCAGTCAGGTCGCGTTGCAGACGCGATACCGGCAACTTGGCTGCGAGATGTTCAAAAAAGGCGTTGGCCAGCCCGAGGTTGCCTTCTGCATTTTCAAAATCAATGGGATTGACCTTGTGCGGCATGGCCGAAGAACCCACTTCTCCGGCTTTGATTTTTTGTTTGAAATAATTCATGGAGATGTACATCCACATGTCGCGGCTCAAATCCAGCAGGATGCTGTCGATACGTTTCAACCCGTCGAAATAAGCAGCGAGATAATCGTAATGTTCGATTTGTGTTGTTGTTTTCTGCCGGTGTAGTCCGAGATGATTGGTCATAAAATCCTTGGCAAATTCCTCCCAGCCTATGTGTGGATAGGTTACCACGTGGGCGTTCATGTTGCCCGTAGCACCGCCGAATTTTCCGGAAAAGGGAATGCTTTGAAGCATATCGAATTGGTTTTCTATCCTTTCCACAAAGACATAAAGCTCTTTTCCGAGATGCGTTGGCGAAGCCGGCTGGCCGTGTGTGCGGGCCAGCATGGGAATTTCTCTCCATTGAAAAGCCAGTTGCACCAATTGCTTTTTCAGCTTGTCCAGCGCCGGAAAAATCACCGACTCATGCGCTTCTTTCAGCGCCAGCGGCATGGCCGTATTGTTGATGTCCTGCGAGGTAAGTCCGAAATGGATAAACTCTTTGTATTCGCTCAGCCCGGCGGCATCCATCTTCTCCTTGATAAAATACTCCACCGCTTTCACATCGTGGTTGGTAATTTTTTCTATCTCTTTGATGGCCAGAGCATCGGTAGGGGAGAAGTCTTGGTAAATTTTTCTCAAAGTTTCAAAATGAGAAGTACCTATTTCCTTCAATCCCGGCAGCGGCAGCCGGCACAAAGCGATAAAATACTCTATTTCCACCTGCGTGCGGTAGCGAAACAGCGCATATTCTGAGAAATACTCCGAAAGGACTTTTGTCTTGTTATGATAGCGGCCATCAACAGGGGATACAGCGGTAAGCGGAGACAGTTCCATAGGCTTTAATTTTTTTTCAAAAATACGAAAATGCATCGAATAGACGAGGAGCATTCCATAAATGCATTACCGGTGGCCGGGATTTCAAATCCCCATTCCCGCTAACATTCGGGTTGCACGTGTATCGGCTCTGCCGCTTTGGATGTCCACGCTCAAAGATTCTACGTTGATTTGTAATCCCGACCAGTTGAAATCCGAAGGAGCCGAGGGGAAGAGCTGAGCTAAGAAGATTACTTTTTCGCTCCATCGCATATGCTTGCCCGGAACTCATCGCAAAGACGGGACTTTTGTAGTAGTGGGACTATAGCGGGCGGCCCGGTTATTGTAAACTGAAACGAACAGGAAGGTTAAAATTGACGCGCACCGGCTTCCCCTTTTGCTGACCGGGTATCCAGCGAGGCATGTTTTCCACTGCTTTCACAGCTTCTTTGTCACAACCGTGGCCAATGCCCTTTGTTATTTTAACATGACTTATGCTGCCGTTTTTTTCAACAATAAAATTCACGACAACCTGTCCTTGTATTTTGGCTTTACGGGCTTCTGCCGGATATTTGATGTTTGTGGCCAGATAATTCAATAGCTTTTTGACTCCACCCTGAAATTCCGGCATTTTATCGACTACCATAAAAACTTTTCCGGTGTCGGTTTGGGGTAAATTTGCATTAACCTGGGTGGTCTCTTTAAGATTTTTTGATGTCTTTTCCGTAGCCGGTTGGGAGGAGTTGCTACAGGCAAACAGGGTTAAGGAGAGGGCAAGTGCGCTCAACAACAGTTTTACCGGCATTCTTCTTTGCGATTTTTGATTTTTCATCATGATCATACGTTTTTTTAAAAGTGAATAACTGAAATTATGGGTAATCGGGCTGAATTCAAGGCCGCTGGCTTCTCTGAAAAGCAGGTTCAGATAACTGTTTCCGCTGCTTTCGG
This sequence comes from uncultured Bacteroidota bacterium, assembly GCA_913009685.1. Classification (GTDB taxonomy): domain Bacteria; phylum Bacteroidota; class Bacteroidia; order Bacteroidales; family F082; genus Sulfidibacterium. The sequence goes on along the minus strand of CAJVXP010000010.1, from coordinate 25,023 downwards.
AAACAGACATGCCGCTGTCGGCAATGAATTCGTGGTTTTCTTTAACGGCTTTTTTTGTTAGATAAACAAAAGGATTGAACCATTGGAAGATACATAGTATTTCAAGTGTCAGTAAATCAAGGGAATGTTTTTGTTTGATATGAACTTTCTCGTGGCTGATAATGGCAATAGCATGGGGGGTCTCAAACATTTCTTTACTGATAAAAATCAGATGGAAAAAGGAAAAGACCGGGAGCTCTCCGGTGGGAAAGACAAATTTTATTCCGTCCTTTTTTCGTGTTTCCGATTTCCGGACAAGGCGGTAAAGTTGTCGAAGGCTCAGCACAAAGCGAACGGTCATAACAACCATTCCGAGAAGATAAATTCCCCAAAGTACTGTCGCTAATGACCATCCAGCACCGGCGGCAGAATGGCTTCCTGTGCTCCCAACCAGTACTTCTCCGATTTGAACAACCGATAACTGCCCGATGGGGTTATGAAAACCTGTTGGAAGCAGTTCCGGAAGCTGAACCAGGGGGATAAATACTGACAGCAGTGTCGTGAGGATCAGATAATACCGGTTAAACCGGAAATCGGTTTGCTTCCTGAAAAAAAGGATCCAGGTGATATAAAAGATCCCCATGCTCAGGAACGATCTGATGAGATAAAGCATAAACGGGCTCATGATTTTTCGATTAAAGGTTGTTTTTCTTTTTGATTTCTTCTTCAATAATTTTTTGCATCTCTTCCAGTTCTTCGAGACTCAGGTCCTGATTCTTTGCAAAAAAAGAGGTAAAAGCGAGGTAAGAATTGCTGAAATAGTTCTGAAAAAAGTTGCTGAAAAAAGTCTTTCTGTATGTTTTTTTCGAAACCAGCGGAAAATATTCATGGGTTTTGCCATGCGCATGATGGCTCACAAACCCTTTTTTTTCCAGTATCCTGATGATGGTCGAAACGGTGTTGTATGCCGGCTTGGGGCGGGGCAGTTCTGCAATGATGTCTTTGACATGGGCTTTTTTCATGTCCCAGAGTTTTTGCATGATTTGCTCTTCGGCTTTGGTGAGTGTTTTCATCTTTTTTGTTTTTATTATAACTAAAACTTTAGTTATTTATTGCAAAGGAAATAAACATTTTGCAAACATCCAAATAAATAACTAAAAATTTAGTTGATTTTTTTGTGAGGGGAGATGTATTGGCCAGGGAACAAGTCAACCGCTTATAAAGTTTACGCACAAGACTTGCGCCAGAGGCGGAGTGAGTATAAAAGCCCCGTCTTTGCGAGGCTGAAGAGAGGAATTGTAATACAACCGCCATTCCAATAAGTTTTCTGCTGGTTGGGATTTGCAATCCCGACCTTTCGAGTTAAAGGATTTAAAATCCTTATACCTAATACTTTCGGATTGCAAATCCGAAAGAGCAACGGTTGCCAAACAAAGCCGGACGTTGACACAACAGATTCCTATTCGTCACCCGGCCTCGGAATGACGGTTAGTTGATACGACAGTTGCAAAGGCTTTACTTTAAAATAGTTCGTGATTATTTCAGTCCTTTCTTTTTCATATAGGCATCGGGTTTGGGGGCACGGCCACGGAAGGCTTTGAAGAGTTTCATGGGGTCTTCGGTGCCCCCTTTGGACAGGATGTCTTTGCGGAAACGGGTGGCGGTGGTTTTGTCGAACAGGCCGTTTTCTTTGAAGGCCTGGAAGGCGTCGGCGTCGATGACTTCGGCCCAGACGTAGCTGTAGTAGCCCGAGGCGTAACCACCGGAGAAAATGTGGTTGAAATAGGTGCTGCGGTAGCGTGGCACGATTTCGGGAATGAGATGGATGCGGCTCATGGCTTCCTTTTCGAAGGTGTTGACTTTTCCGGTGAATGGTTTTGTGATGGTGTGCCAGTCCATGTCGAGATAAGAGGCGGCGAGGTATTCGGTGAGCGTGAAGCCGAGGTTGAACCTACTGCCGGCTTCCATCTTTTTGATGAGGGCATCGGGAATGGGCTTTCCTGTTTTGTAGTTTTTGGCGTAGCTTTTCAACACGGCCGGCTCAGTGGCCCAGTTTTCCATAATCTGTGACGGCATCTCCACAAAATCGCGTGGGACGGAGGTGCCCGACAGACTTTCGTACCGGCACTGGCTGAAAAGTCCGTGCATGGCGTGACCACACTCGTGAAACATAGTCTCCACCTCATCCATGCTCAGCAATGCCGGCGTGGTGCCGGTGGGTTTGGTGAAGTTATAATTCACCGAGATGATGGGAAGGATATTTTTGCCGTTTTCGTAATGTTGTTTGCGGTAGGCTGTCATCCAGGCGCCGCCCTGTTTGGTGGGCCGGGGATAAAAGTCCATGTACAAAATGCCGATTAGTTTGCCGTTGGCTTCGTGCACTTCGTATGCCCGCACATCTTTTTGATAGACAGGAATATCCTTGTTCAGCTTAAAAGTGATGCCGTAGAGTTTGTTGAGCACGTTGAAGAGACCTTTCCGTACGTTTTCGAGGGCAAAATAGGGGCGGAGTTCGGCATCGTCGAGGTTGTATTTTTGTTTTCTCAGTTTTTCGGTGTAATACCACCAGTCCCAGGGTTGGATTTTGAAATGGTTTCCTTCGGCATCAGCCAGCTTTTGCAGGTTGGCGGCCTCTTTTTTGGCCATGTTCATGGCGGCGGGCGTAATCTGACCGAGAAGTTTAAAGACATTTTGCGGATTTTTGGCCATGTTCAGCTCCAGCACATAGTCGGCGTAAGTGGGATAGCCGAGCAGTTTGGCCTTTTCAAGCCGCAGGTTAACCATTTGTTTGAGGATGGCTTTGTTGTCGTTTTTGTTGTTGTTATCACCACGCATGATGTAACCTTTAAACATTTTCTCGCGCAGGCTGCGTCGGGCAGAGTATTGCAGAAATGGTATCAGGCTGGGCTTGTTGAGGGTGAACATCCAGCCTCTGTTTTTGCCTTGTGCTTTAGCAGTTTCGGCAGCAGCATCAATGACCGGCTGTGGCAGACCGGCAAGGTCTTTTTTGTCGGTAAGGTAAAGTTGAAATGCGTTGTTATCGGCCAGTACATTATCGCCGAATTGAAGGGAGAAGACACTCAGTTTGCCATTGATTGTTTTCAGTTTTTCTTTGTCGGATGCGGAGAGTTTGGCGCCGCCACGGACAAACCGTTTGTAGGTTTTTTCGAGTAGGGTGTTTTGTTCGGTGGTTAGCGTTAGTTTGTCTTTTTGCTGATATACTTTATCGATGCGGCCGAAAAGTTTCCGGTTCATAAGGATATTATCCGAATGAGCTGAAAGTACGGGCGCTTCATCTTTGGCGATTTTCTGTAAGGTGTCGTTGGTGTTAGCTGACAGGATGTTTTCGAAAATGGTGTTGGTACGATCCAGCAGTTTCCCGCTTTCTTCGAGGGCTTCCACCGTGTTGGCGAAAGTAGGGGCTTTCGGATTGTTGGCAATTTTTTCGATTTCTGCGTTTTGCTGTTCAATTCCTTTTTTAAAGGCTTCCTGATAGTCGGAATTTTTGATTTTGCTGAAGGGCGGAACGCCGAAAGGAGTGTTAAAAGTTCCGAGCAAAGGATTTTTTCTCATGGTCGTTTTGTTCTTAACGGGTTGACGGCAGGCGCTCAGAAAAATAGCTGCCAGCATCAATAAGTAAAAAGTTTTTTTCATGATTTTGGGTTTTGGTAAAGATCTGCGGACAAAGATAGGAAATGCGGGAGAACATAAGTAGTGGAGCTGTAGCACAAACGGATGCTTGCTCCATTTGTGTGAAAATGTGTGTCGACCATCCGGGTTTCAGTCTGATTTTCTTCATATAGGTCGATTATTCCGGTAGTCTGTCTAAGAGATGTCGGCATGACGTTCCGGATCATTGCTTTCGCTAAAAATAACTTCAATGAATTTTTGGAAATATTTAACTCCCGTTTTGCATGTGCCGGCATGGGGTATTCTTAGGCACTCCAACTTTTAGCTAACTTTTAAAACCCTAACTCCTCATCCACCAAAATCAGACTTATCCGGTTTTTGTTGTCCGTTTTTTTGATGACTACGAAGACGCTTTGGATGTTTTGAACTGTATATTTCTGTTCTTTTTTCAGGGAGAAAGCTTTTTTGTTGACGCGTTCCACATTTTTGGGGGCTACCACCTCTTCGATGCGCCTGAATCCGGCCTCCACATCGGGAACAATTTTGTTTTTTCCGACGATGAGCAACACCTTTTTGGGGCCGTACGCTTGTGCTGCAACGCGATTTCCCGCACCATCCACATTCACAAGATAACCTGAGCGGGTAACGGCATTGGAACTTGTGACATAAATGTCGGCCAGCAATCCTTTCCGGCGGCGTTCCACATTTTCTTCCATGGAGATGTTCTCTTCATATTGGTCAAAAAGCTGAAAACCGGTCTGTTCGCGCAGCCAGGAGAGTAATCCTGTCTCCTGCACCGTAACCGATCCCCCCAGTCCGACCGACCTGGCTCCGGTAAAGAACTTTTTGGCAGTTTCCAGGGCTTCTGTAGCATTTCTAACAGGAATAACTTCAAAGCCGTGGTCTCTCAGATTTCTTATGGTCTCTTTCATGGTTCCTAATTTTGGCGCAAATTAACAAAAAAAAACGGCAATTAAAAGCTGTATTTCATTTTGAACATGAGCATATTATAATCGGCGAGCTTAGCAAAAAGATTATCTCCTTTCCCCCAAAAAATACCGGCAGAAAGATCCAATTCAACATTATCAGTAGCCATATAGGTTATTTGAGGTACATAAAAAATGGCATAATTATTTTTTACATTTTTCCAGTTAGTAACCACAGCTCCCCCGCTGAGTGGCGCAATTTTCAATTTATCCTCGAAAAATTTCATCTCATATCTTAAAATAAAATAATCATTCAGGTTTTTGCTGCCGCGTTCATTCACAAAGCCATGCAGATATTGGAAATTAAGATAGGAATCGTTTGAGAAAGAGTAATCTGCGCCTAAAACAAATTTTACATACGGCTTTTTATGAAGCACTACGCTGTCTATCAAAACCGGTACGGGTGAAGCAGGATGGAGTGCAGTAACATCCGTGCTCCTCACCACTTGATGTTCAGGAATAAATACAGCGGCTTCACCCCATAAGCCAACACCGCCAACGCTCGTGGCAAAATCTGCTCCAAAGATATGCGTTCTTGGAAAAGAAAGTCGTGAGTTCACGGAAACTCCCCCAACTGTATCCACCGGCAAAAGAGAATTAAAAGTATCAAAAGGGAGACCATAACGACCCCAAACGTAGCTCAGCGAAAAGTCGATGCCAGCAGCAAATCCTTTGAATTTTAATCCGACTGTAGAACTTTTGCCAAGATTATAAAGTGGCATATTGATTTCATCGGTAAACGATTTTAATTGAAGTCCCCGGGGTAGCGTCATGTTCATGCTGAATATGTTGGCGAACATACCTACAGGCAGATTGTCAGGCTGGTAAAAAGGGATAAAAACACCTTGTATTGAATAGTTTGTGCTAAGATAGTAATTTAACGTGATGGCATCGGAACCCCGATGCCGGCCAAAGTCGAGGATGTCTTCAAAATCATAGGGATTCAGGTTATCCGTTGGGTTAAACTTATCTGCCGTGCCCCAGGCGATGCGCTGCCGGCCGATGGTTACGTCCAGATTTTTGGTAAACAAACCGTAAATCTGCACGTAAGCCTCTCTGATTTCCAGGTTCCAGGGATCCACGATACCTTTATTATACAAATCGGTACTTGAAGTGATGTGAGGAATACCTATATTACGCAGCCATATTTCGCTGTGGAATTTTGCCCTTCCGGAAATTTTTTTATCCAGTTGAAAACTCAGCCGATTTTCATTCCACGCCCAATCATGTGGCGATTGCGTTAAAATACGTTGGTCGGTTTGTAAATAGCCGGATAATTTTAGTTTGTTTCCCGTTTGGGCTTTAGTCGTTTGTGTTCCGAGTAACAAGATGATAAATAACAGGATAATTAAATTGTTTCGTTTCATTTTTAATTAATTTTTAATTTATTTTTTATTGAACTTGTTATTAAATTGAAATTCTTAAATGCAGTTAATGCAATTTGATGCCCTTCTTTTGCAAATTCTTTTATTGCTCGTCGTTTGGAAACCTTATCAAATTTTGTTGGGTGTTTTAAATCTTTAAGCATTACATACTTCACTTTTTTGCCTTCTGATTGATAATAAAGATTTATGAGTGTTTCAACACCAAACCTTGAACTTTTCATTTTATCAACAATGGGCAATATGTCTTTTTTTAATACAGCCCTTTCACCGGTAAACGATTTAAAAGGATTTATACTGTAGTCAATTAATGTTTCCGTTGCCTGGCCAAGTATCATATCAGCCTTTTTGTGCAACAATGGCATTACCAATTCAAATAAATGGTCTTCTTTTAAGTTAGACAAATCGGCATCAACAAACACAATAATTTCACCGCTTGCATTTTCAACACCGGTAGCCATGGCAAAGCCTTTTCCTCTGTTTTCTTTTAATTTAATGTATTTGAAATCATAAAACTTACCAAGTTCATTCAAGATATCACCGGTTTTGTCGGTTGAACCATCGTTCACTACAATCATTTCATCAAAAAAGTAATCGCATACAATTGAAACGACATCTTTAATTGTTTTTTCTTCGTTATAAACACAAATTATTGCTGATATTGTTTTCATGGTCAGTGCTTTTGGTTATTAATGTTTTCTCCTTCTTTGTTATTTAAAAGCAATTATTTTTTATTCGATGGCTATATTATTTGAATAATATTTTGAGTAACATGATAAATAAAATACAAGAGTGTACCTGAATACAATGGGATAGAGATGTATTTTAAGACATCCAGCATCTTGCTGTTAATTGTCGCGCCCTGTACAATTTTTATGGCAATATACTGACAGGTCAATGTTCCAAGAGCAAAAAACAAACTGAACAGTGTGTAATGCAACAAATCATGCTGAACGATAAATTTTTGATTGATCAAAACGGAAAAGCTTAGCCAAAAAGCAAGATAGGTAGGGTTAGAAAGATAATAGCTCACGACTACAGCGATGTTTTTTAAAATAGATTTTTTATCTAATTTGAGCTTTTCTGTTACCTCATTTTCTTTTTTTTCAGGAGTTTTATTTCTTTTATTTTTTATAAAGGGAAGAATAATTTCCTTTACTCCCATGTAAAACAAGAAGACAAGACCGGCTAACTGAAGCACGATTTTTACCCATGGACTGATTGCCCCGACAGATACTGTTCCAATTAGAAAAAAATCACAAACAATAAAGTCGGCCAGAGCCGCCAGAATGGCTATGGAGAATCCATGCCAAAAGCCACTGTCAACAGCTCTGTTCAACATCATCTGGCCCAAAGGTCCCAATGGAACAGAAATTATTAACCCGATACCAAAGGCAATGAAAATCATAACGCTATCCTAAAGTTTGAGATTTGTAAAGACATTTCTAACAATCGTAAAAATGAGAACGTAGTTAACAAACACGGTTCGTACGATTTGAGAAGTAGCTTTAGCATAGTTTATTGCTGCTTTCGGGCGGCTGTATTTTTTGTATTTTCTTACATGAACAAGCCCTTCCAAATTAACAATAATTGTTTGTTTATTCGTATCGGTTTTACTTTTAAAATAAAGATTGAGTAGTGTTTCAACTCCGAATTTGGTTTCCCTCATCCTGCCAAGGATGGGTAAAATATCCTCTTTGTAGACGGCCCTTTCTCCTCCAAGCCAATCATCCATAGGACCGGTAATATCCATTTTGGGATTTTCTGCCGGCCTGCGTCCGATTACCATATTAGTTTGGCTGGAAATTAGTGGAAGTGTCAGTGCTTTTATATGTTCACAGCTAAAACCGATAAGGTCGGCATCAACAAAAACAATAATGTCGCCTGATGCATGTTCAACACCGGTGGTCATAGCGTACGATTTTCCTCTGTTCTTTTCAAATTCTATATTTTGAAAAGGATGCGATGCTGCTATTTGATTTAATACTTTTGAAGTGCTGTCGGTAGAGCCGTCATTTACCACAATAAGCTCGTCAACGAGGCTGCAGTTTATCAGGTTATTGACAACATTTTTCAAGGTTTTTTCTTCGTTGTAAACCGAAACTACGGCTGTTATTTTATTTTCTTGAATCATTTTTTTTCTGGTTAAAGTAATAATTATTAATGGCCAGGTTAGTGGCATCTTCACCTAATTGGATTAGCTCACCATATTTATAAAAAGCGAACGTACCGGCAGAATCTGCTGGAATGTTAACCACAATATCGGGTTGATATTTTTCGATACTTAATTTAGCAATGCGATGAATCATGGTTGAAGTTGTCTCATTTAGCAAGCTAAAATAGCTACTGTTTCTCTTGTCACCGGAATAGATAAGTTTGATAAATTTGTTAATCAGCGTTACTGATTTCGGGTTTTCTTTTTCCTTAATATCCTTCTTAATTTTATCGCCATATAAATTAACGACAACCAAGAGGTCGTCTTCTGATCGTTTTACATGATCAATTGGCAACGGATTTAACACGCCTCCATCCACCAATATGGTATCTTTATATTTTACAGGTGTAAATACCGTGGGGATGGCAACTGAAGCACGAACAGCATCATAAAAACTGCCTTTATCAAAAACAACTTCCTTTTCGTTGATTAAATCAGTGGCAATGGCAGAAAAAGGGATATTCATCTCTTCAATATCTCTGTCGGGAATAAATGTTTTCATTTTATTAAAAACATTTTCTCCTTTTAGCAAACCCTGAGTAGAGAAAGCAAAATCCATCAGCCCCCAAATTGTCTTTTTATTTAAAGTTTTTACCCATTCCGTATATCTCGGCAATTCTCCCATGGCATATATACCACCTATCACCGAACCGATAGATGAGCCTGAAACAGACGTGATTTCAAATCCGTTTTTCTCGAGGACATTGATTGCTCCAATATGGGCAAGCCCTTTTGACCCGCCACTTGACAATACTAAAGCTACTTTGTTTTTCATCGCTATAAAGTATATACCGGGGAGGATATTCACTTAAAGAACACTCTCCTTCAAAAAATATTACTATTTTATTGTTCCAATTTTCTCACCGTAAAGTCTTCATCACTAAGACCCTGATCGTATTTTACGCTCGACATGATCATTTTTGTTTGATGATGTTTTTTGAGGTTGGTCATGGTGATAACAGAAGCATTCCAGTATTTCCCAATTTTTTTAAATTGATAATCGGCCACTTTAAACTTTTTGTTTCCCCTGTCGTAAAACTCCATTTTAACAGGGTAACCATTTATTTTGTCAACAGTAACAATTATTTTAGAATAAGCCGATCGTTTAGATTTGGGAATCAACTGTAATACAAAGTCCCCTGCCTCTGTTTTGAGCAATTTAGACGTATATTTCTCAGAATAAGGTTTCGATTCCATGTCATCATAAGAAAAATCGGTTCCTGCAAAATTTTGGCTCTTTACGCTGGACGATATTCTTCTTACTTTTCCAAACGCCGGCATATACAAATACATAACATCGTTGGGTAACGAAAGTATAGAAATGCCTGCCTGTGAAGCCGGTTTCACAAACCGGAACAGACGCATGCTGTTTCCCTTCTGCTTAATAGTTGCTTCACGTGTTCTTATGCTTCCGTCTTTATCGGTCAGGATAATTTTTTCTGTTGCACTTTGGTCTTTCGCGGAAAACATGACATCATCCATTTTTTTAAGGATGGTGGTTGCATTTTGTGCATTAACGTTAAATCCAACCAAAAGAAATAACGCACTTATTAATACTGATAATTTTACTGTTTTCATTTTATTTACATTTAAAAGTTTATTAATTTAATTTATATAATTGTTCTCGTACTTCCTGTGCCCATTTTAACCTGATTTTCCATATGCTTAATTAGTATTTTTTAAGTATTTTCTACTGTCCATAATCAGGATGACAGGCAAGAGCGTCAGGGCTGCAAAACCTGAGCCTACCATGCTTAACGCCACAAGCAACCCAAAATCCTGAATCGGGACGATATGAGAGAAAAGGAGTACTAAAAAACCGGCAGCCACGGAAACCACATTGATAATAATGGCTTTACCACTAACCATCATCGTGTTTTTAATGGATCTTTCCACGTTCATGGTCTCATTAAAGTCGTTGTAATAATAGGTGATAATATGAATGGAATAATCAATTCCCATTCCAAGAGCAATACTGGCAACCAATACGGTAGCCACGTTTAACGCAATACCGACATAACCCATAAAACCAAATAAAAAGATAATGGTAACAATGATTGGAACGGCTGCATAAAATCCTTTCCTGATAGATTTTAGAACAAGGGAAACAATGAAAATAACCAATAAAATGGCAAGTCCCAGGCTCGTAAACTGACTTCTGACCAAACTGTTATTAAGTCTGACATAAACCGAAGGCATCCCTGTAAGTGATATTTGACAATCTTTAGTTGAGTGGGCTGTAATAAATTTATTCATATAGGTTACAAAATTCTCCATATCCTTGCTGTCGGCTGAACCGAAACGCGACTGTATGATTCCTTCATTCAGGTTTTTAGTAACGAGTTGTGGCATGATGTCCTGACCCTCGAGCAAAAACCAAAGTTGCTGTATTTTAAGTTTTGAATTCGGAATTTTTGATCCTTCTCCCATCACATTATTCATCTGCTTAATAAGGTCAGCCACGGATTCGGTGGTTTTTACATAAGGATATTTTTTCATGTAATCTTCTGTTTCCATCATAGTATTCAGTACTTCAGGGCTTTGCATGTCCCCCTTAAAGACCACGAATACAGGTAAAGAACCACCGAATTTTTGTTGCATCAAGTCTTCCGTAATACGGGTTGAATTGGTTTTTTCAAAGTAATTGACCATGTTCACACTGGTTTTTATCTGAAAAACTCCAATAACACTGACAAGGATCAACAAGAGCGAACCGGCGAATATATATTTAGGATGTTTGGCTATTAGTCTTGAAAATGGCATCAGGAACCATTTCCCCATTAATGTGTTTTCTCTTTTTTTAACTTTAGCCTTTGTGTTTTTTCTCCTGTACACCGAAAACAGGGAAACTAAAGCGGGAACAAAAACAAGGGCAATAATCATGGCAAAAAGTGTCCCGAGAGAAGTAAATATTCCAAAGTTTCTGATCATAGTCAGGTAAGCACCGAAAATAAAGGATGAGAAGCCAAATACAGTAGTAATTCCCGAAAGGAATACCGGAACCGTGATATAAGTCAGTGCCCTGACAAGTGCCTTTTTTCGGTTTTTCCCCTTTTCCTCGTTAACACGGTTGATGACATGAATGGTATATGCGCTTCCGACAGCGAGCAGGACAATGGGGATGTTGCTTGAAATCAAATCCAGATTAAATCCGAGCAACTGCATGATGCCCAGTACCCAAATTATGGATATAGCTGATGATAGTAAGGGTAATATAACGCCTCGTGCCGACTGGAAACTCAGGAAAAGAATAAGCATGATAACAATAAGCGCGATGGGTAATAAGGTACTCATGTCACGTTTCATTAAGTGTGCCACATCATCCATCATCATGGGCATTCCCCCGAAATAGACTTTTTCCGGAAGGTGCATTGATTTTACTTTTTCTTTCACAATTTTGGCAACAGCCTGTTTGTCAACGCCATCGTTCAAAGTGAACATAATAATGGTTGAAGTGCCGTCTGCAGATACAATATTCCCTTTATACATGTCCTTTGACATAACCCTCGCTCTCAGGCTGTCAAGTTTTGATTTTGTTCGGGGAAGGTCATATGGGTCAACCAGGTTACTGATGTCAATTCCGCCATCTTCTTTTTTAATATCAATGATATTGGTAAGACTGGTAACCGTTGAGATACCATCGGTCTGTTGCAGGGTGTCGGTAACTTGTTTTATGTTTTCAAGAACAGAAGTTTTAAAAATATTGTCTGTCTTCAGGATTATCATCCCCATGGAGTTGCCGCCAAATTGGTTGCCAATATTTTTATAAGTAACAGCTACCGAATCATTATTAGGCAACGAATTGATGATGTCTGCATCCAGCTTCAGGTCTTTTATTTGATAACCGAGCCAGACGGTAAGCCCAAACGTTAAGAGAACGATTACAATCCTGTATTTTATGATAAGCTTTGCTAAATTTTTCATTTTAATTTCATTCTTTTTAAACAGATTTGTATTTTGTGATAATTATATTTTTTACAATACTCCGGTAAGTTTTTGAAATCGACTATTACACGAAACATAACGTACTGATATAGAATAAATTAACCATTTCGCATCTCATTAGTTAATAAGCTCGTTTTCAGGTTGTTATAAAAACTTACCGGAGTATTGTTTTTTAGACAGATTTATTTAAAAAATAATTATTGAAATCTTTTATCTAAAGCAAAATTCTCGGGGTATTTCGCGTTTTTGTTTTTGTAAAATTTATTTACCTCTTTCATGGTGCTTTCAATACTGCTTGTATCATTAACAATGCCCTCTATCCCTATTTTTCTTTCTTTGTAATCAATATAGCTTAGAAGGATAGGAACATCTGCTTCTTTAGCTATATGAAAGAAACCCTTTTTCCAACGGGTAGTCTGTTTTCTTGTTCCCTCCGGTGCAATAAATAAATTAAACTCATCTCTTTCGTTAAAGATTGATTTTAATTGAGATACGTAGCTTATTTTCTTATTACCTCTATCAATCGGAATTGCGCCAAGTTTACTCATCAGTATATTTAACGGAAAAATGAATATCTCTTTTTTCATAAGTGTATTGTTGCTTCTACCCACTGCATCTAAATACAACCGGCCTAAAACAAAGTCCCAATAACTTGTGTGAGGTGCCATAACAACCACACTTTTATTAATATTAGGGAAATTTCCAACAATTTTCCATCCTAATAGTTTTAATATTTTACCTGACACTATTTTCATATTAAATTAGGCTTATTTTATTCCTTACAAGCCTGTTAGAACTTGATGCTTTTGCCCCTATATTTTCATCTTTTAGAAATTCATTTATCAATATTTTATCTTTCATTTGTATGTTCTTTATACTTTATTGGTTCTGTAGTCAATTTATGGATAAATTTTTTTAATCTTGAGCCAGACCTTTCATTAAAATGTTACTCAAAAATTCAAAATGTGGTCTGAATTCATCGTATTTATCCTGAATAAAAAAGGGTATCTCCAGTCCTTTTAGTACCATAATGACCATATCCAGTAAAACTTCCAGTTTGCCCTTGTAATTAGCGAATACCCCTTGATCAATTCCCTGATTGATAATATTTCCTAACTGTATATGCTCCCATTTGTCGAGTTCTTGACGAAGGTTGTCCACAAATTCAAAATGCTCAAAAAAATCAGCCTTTAAAGAATCATGATAATTTACTGCCAAATGCATGATTTCCATTCGTTTAATCATGTAATACATGATTTTTTTATCTGCCTTTAATTCAGTGTTGTTAACAATAATTGAAAGGCTGTCTTTTAAATTTTGAATTTCAGTTGCCACCACCTTCACATACAATTCTTCTTTGCTGGCAAAATGATAATATAAAGATCCTTTTGCTTTCCGGGCAACCAAAGCAATTTCATTCATGGAGGTTTTGTTAAAACCATATTTCCCGAAGAGTCTGGCTGCTACGCTGATAATCTTATTTTTTGTTGCGTCTATTGACATTTATTATTTTTTTAGACCGAAACGGTATAATGAGTACAAAAGTATATAAAATATTCTTTGTAATTCCGGATTAACACTTTTTGACATGTATATTTTTAGAGAACGTTCATCTTGATCCAGATAATGAAATTTTATATTAACCATGGCTCAACTAATGCTTCTTCAGCATCCCTATCTGGAATAACTTCAAAGCCGTGGTCTCTCAGATTTCTTATGGTCTCTTTCATGGTTCCTAATTTTGGGGCAAATTAACAAAAAAAGTGGAGACTGCATTGTATGGAAATAAAAAAAGCCGCCTCAAAGGAGCAGCTTTTTATAGGAGTGACTCGTCCGGGGCTCGAACCCGGGACCCTCTGCTTAAAAGGCAGATGCTCTACCAACTGAGCTAACGAATCATTCTTTCGCGTAGCAATGCTATGCATAAATGGAGGCGCAAAAGTAGTATTTTTTTTAATTTAGCAAAACCTTTTTAAAAAAAATCATTGAATTTTTTGCAATGTCTTAGAGAAACCTTTTTGACATCTATTTGTTCAGCGTTCCTTTTCCCTGACGGATGATCACCGGCTCGCCGGAAGTGCAGTCCACCACTGTGGAAGCTTCATTGTCGCCGTAGCCACCATCAATTACTGTTTCCACTATGTGACCGTACTTTTCGTAGATGAGTTCGGGGTCGGTAGTGTATTCCACAACTTCATCCTCGTCGTGAATGGAGGTGGTCACCAGCGGATGTCCCAGCTCCTCCACAATGTGCATGAGGATTTTATTGTCAGGGATACGAATTCCCAGTGTTTTCTTTTTGCTCTGGAACAGTTTAGGCACTTTGCTGTTGGCATTTAAAATAAAGGTAAACGGTCCGGGGAGGTTTTTCTTCATAAGCCTGAAAATGGTGTTGCCGATGGGCAGAGTATATTCTGAAAGCATGGAGAGGTCTTTCACGATGATGGAAAAATTGTTTTTGGCCTTTTCCTGTCCTTTTATCTGTTGAATCTTTTGAAAAGCTTTGTGGTAAAGCAAGTCGCAGCCCATGGCATACACTGTGTCGGTGGGGAAAATGATAATCCGACCCTGATTTAATGCCTCTATAACGGTCTGTATGTGGCGCGGTGCAGGATTTTCAGGATAAATTTTTATCAGCATGTCTTTGTTTTTAATTAAGCGAAGATAAGGAAAAAGTGGCTAAAGTTTGAAGTGGCTAAAGTGGGGAGTGTCTAAAGTTTGAAGTACTTAAAGTGTTTTAGGTACTTCAAAAAAAAATGGGTAAGCTACTTATATCGCACCGCTACGACCACCTACCCTTGCTCCCTTCCGGGCCTGGGGGAATTCAGCAGGAGCTGGTCGTATAAGACTTACCCGCTGCAAAAATACAAATGTTTTTCTTTTTGCAAAGGATTTATTTTTAATTTTACGTCACAAAACAAAAAAAAATAAAAACATGGAAAAAAAATCAACCTTTGTGCCGGCACTACAATTTGGCTTGCTTACCGGATTAGCCATGATTGTTTATACATTAATTATGTACCTCGCCGGCGTAGACATGCACTCTTCATGGAATCTAATCGGCTATCTCTTTTTTGTGGGAGGTATGTATTGGGGAATTAGTAATATCAGAGAAAAACAATTAGAAGGCGTAATGTCTTACGGAAAGGCCTTTGGTGTTGGCTTCTGGATAGCTTTTTTCGTTGCCATCCTGCTTGGAATTTTTACGTTCTTCTATTTGAAATATATTGATACGGCTGCTTTGACCAATGGGATTTCTGAAGCTGAAGATAAAATTTTGGCCTCTAATCCGAATATCAGTGATCAGGATCTCCAAAAAGCCCTCGATATGGTGAAAATGTTTGCCACCCCTGTTTTAAGGGCTATCACAGGCTTTATATGGTACATCATTGCCGGGACGATATTTTCATTAATAATTGCTATTTTTGCCAAGCGTGAGGACAGAACCCTTGCGTAGCAAAAAATGAACCCATGGATATTTCAGTTGTCATCCCCTTGTACAACGAGGACGAATCGTTAAGGGAGTTGAATGATTTGATTCTGCGTGTGATGGAAATCCATCATTTCTCTTTTGAAATTATTTACGTGGACGATGGCTCCAACGACAATTCATGGGAAGTGGTTGAAAATCTTTCGGCTGAAAATGAAAATATTAAAGGGATTCGTTTTTTGCGGAATTACGGAAAATCCGCTGCGCTGAACGAAGGCTTCAAAATGACTTCGGGCGAGGTGGTCATTACCATGGATGCCGATTTGCAGGACAGCCCCGATGAGATTCCCGAATTGTACAGGATGATAAAAGAGGAGGGTTACGATATGGTGTCGGGATGGAAGAAAAAACGCTACGACCCCGTTACCAAAACGGTTCCTTCCAGATTTTTCAATTATACTACCCGTGTGCTCTCGGGAATAAAACTGCACGATTTTAACTGCGGCCTGAAATCCTACCGTTCGGATGTGGTGAAAACCGTTGAGGTTTATGGCGAAATGCACCGTTATATCCCGGTGATAGCCAAGTGGGCAGGCTTTCGGAATATCGGCGAAAAGGTGGTACAGCACCGTAAACGGAAATATGGTGTGACCAAATTCGGCATCGACCGGTTTATAAAAGGTTACCTTGATCTGCTTTCCATCACGTTTACTTCACGGTTTATCCAAAGTCCCATGCACTTTTTCGGGGCGTTGGGTTCGATGCTTTTTTTTATCGGTTTTGTCATTGCCGGTTATTTGGCTTATGCAAAGATTTTTCTGGAGGCTTATAAAATGACCGAGCGGCCACTGTTTTATTTAGGTTTGCTGGCCATGATTTTAGGGACGCAGCTGTTTCTTGCCGGTTTCCTCGGTGAGATGATTTCGCGCAGCTCTAACGAAATGAGAAAATATCATATTAAAAAATATGTCAATTTTAAAAAATAAAACCCAAAATTCAAAAACCAAAAACCAAATAAGCACCAGTCATCCAAAAATGAAAATCCGAAACTTTTTGGACATTGGAATTTTTGATATTGGAATTTATTTGTGATTTGTCATTTGGGGTTTGTGAATTTTTTCTTCTTTTGAAATAAATAACTGATCATCAACAATAAAAAAAATAATAAACAGATGAAAATACATTTGGTATCAGGGGGTTGCGGTTTTGTCGGCAGAAATGTGGTGAAACGCCTGTTGAAAACTACGGAAGATAAGATTTTTGTGGTGGATGATTTGTCTATCGGGAGGCACCCCAAAGAGTGGCTGGAGAATTTTACTTCCAAACCGTTTAAGGATTTGGAGATTATCGGTGAGGATGAAAGACTCTATTTCTGGAAAGGCGATTTCCGAAATTTTCTTTTTTATCAAAGAGAAAATCCACGTTACATTCAGGAGAAATATGATTTGGATTTTAACCATTTTAACGATGTCTTTCATTTTGCTGCCATTGTGGGCGGACGGTTGAAAATTGACGGTGACCCGATGATGGTTGGTCTTGATTTGAGTATTGACGCTGAATTTTTCTACTGGATTACACGTCATAAACCCGATCGTGTACTTTACCCCAGCTCCAGCGCAGCCTACCCGACAAGCTTGCAGAATGTGGAGGGTGCTCTGGCCCTGAAAGAGAGTGATATCGATTTCAATAAAAACCTCGGAACGCCGGATATGACCTACGGATGGACCAAGCTCACCGGCGAATTTCTGGCGCAGATTGCCGCCAAATATTATGGTATCTCCATCGTTTGTATCCGTCCGTTTTCCGGTTACGGCGAAGACCAGGAAACCAGCTATCCAGTGCCTGCCATTGCTTTGCGGGCGGCCAAAAAGGAGAATCCTTTTGAGGTTTGGGGCAGCGGAAAACAGGGACGTGATTTTGTCCACATCGATGACATTATTGATTTTATCCAAATTTTGATGGATGAAGTGTACGACGGTTCGGCTTACAACATTGGTTCGGGCAAACTGACCAGTTTCCTTGAACTGATTGATGTCTTTACCTCTTTTGCCGGTTATAAACCGACTATTAAACCGCTGCTCGACAAACCGGTAGGTGTGCAGTCGCGTTACGGCGATCCCACTCTGGTAAAAGAAAAGTTCGGCTGGACACCGAGAATTTCCCTCGAAGAGGGGATGCGCCGGGTTTATGAGGCTGCTTTGAAAAAGTTGTAGGGAACATTTCAGCTTTAAAATTGGATTTGGTTTCAACTTTAGAGAAAAGATAACGATCAGGTAATCATTTATGAAGAAAATCATTGTTTGTTTCGGGCCGGGACCTATGTTCAAAGGCGGAATTGCCAACTACAATACTTCATTGGCCAAGGCTTTTGATAAGATGAAAGATACTGATGTTCACATCGTTTCCTGGACGCAGCAATATCCGGCCATCATCCCCCGCGATTTTATCGACCGGAAAAGCAAAGTGGATCAGCTGGCCGGCACCGGCATCAAAGTGCATTACATAACCAATTACAATAATCCACTGAGCTGGCACGCTACCGTAAAACTTATCAGGAGCCTGAAGCCACAAAAGGTGATTTTCCAGTGGGCTATTGCCATTCAGGGATTACCGTTGGGATATATTGCCCGTAAGCTGAAGAAAAACAAGGATATGGAGGTCTTTTTTGACCTTCATTTCGTCATCCAGAAAGAGGGAAGTGCACTGGACAATTTTTACACCAAAAAAGGAATCCGTCATGCAGATGCTTATGTGGTGCATGCTTACAAAACGGCTGATGAGTTAAAACAGCTTTTTCCTAAAAAACAGTTTGAAGTGCTGGAACGCAGACAAAAATTCATCGGCAAAGGTATTAAAGTACTGAAGTTGTATCATCCTGTGTACGACATGTTTCAGCCCGACCCTGAGTTTGATGTGAAAAAAGCCAAAAAGGAGATGGGACTGAAAAAGCATGTATTTCTGTTTTTTGGCTTTATTCGGAAATACAAAGGTCTTCACAATGTCATCAAAGCTTTTGCCAGGCTGGCGGAAGAGCACGATGATGTCTCGCTGTTGATTGTGGGTGAATCGTTTTGGAATACACTGGACAATAAAAAGCTTTCCACACGTTTGAAAAACGCCGTTTTCGGGCTGGCCAAAAAGATTTTTCTGAAAAAACAGGACGACGAACGCAACTATCAGCCGCTGTCTTTGATTGACGAATTAGGACTAAAAGACAAAACACATATTGTGAACGATTTTGTTCCTAATGAGATGGTGCACAAATATTTCCAGGTGAGCGATAACATCATGCTTTTTTATCTGACGGCAACACCTTCGGGGATAGAATCCATTGCTTACAACTTTAATATGCCCATGCTGGCCACGCGGGTAGGCCATTTTACCGAAACTATTAAAGACGGGTACAATGGCTATCTTGCAGAGCCGGAGAATATTACTTCCATGACAAAAGTGATGCGCAAAGCCATTGAACATCCTATCCCGCGTGAAAATATGGCGGAAACGTCCAGGGAGATGAGTTGGACGAACTATGCAAAAGAAATATTGCGATAAGCAGGCTTTCGTCCCTGTCCGGATCATTGAAATGGTGTTGGTTTGCCCTTACGACAAAGTCTTTTCTCCTAAGCTTTTCAATGTTTGCATGGCGGCAACAATATCTTTCTGTCCGAAAATGGCACTGCCTGATACCAAAACACGGGCGCCGTGCTGTACAATACTTTCCACGGTGGAGCTGTCCACCCCGCCATCCACTTCCAGCAAAATATCCCGGCCGGAGGCATTAATCATCTTCCTGGCTTCCGCAATTTTCTTTAATCCCTGCGGGATGAATTTCTGTCCGCCGAATCCCGGATTGACGGTCATAATCAACAGCAAATCAATATCGTCCAGCACATTTTCAATTGTGGACAGCGATGTGGCCGGATTGAGTGAGACACCTGCTTTTATTCCCTGTTGGTGAATGGATTGGATGGTCCGGTGGAGATGTGTACAGGCTTCCTCGTGGACCGTCAGAATGTCGGCGCCGGCCCGTACATAATCCTCAATATACAAATCGGGATTGCTGATCATCAGATGCACATCCAATGGGAGAGAAGTAATACGTTTCAGCGCTTTTACCATGTTGGGACCAAAAGTAAGGTTGGGTACAAAGTGGCCATCCATCACATCCACGTGGATAAAATCGGCACCGTTTTCGGTCAGCATTTCCACCTGCATTTTCAACTGGAGCAAATCAGCCGACAGAATGGAAGGGGCGATATAAATTTTGTGTGTTTCCATGGTTTGGGTTAAAGTTGTGTACAGCTAAAGAAGTTATTATGATTTGAAAAATAAGCAAATAAATATATTTTAAATAAACCCACCCCTACGCCCCTCCAGGGAGGGGAACAATAGGTATTTATTTGCTGATTTTTCGACATCGTTTTTTAATTTTTTTTAAGTTCCGGTCGAACAGCTTATTGATGAAACCGTTCTTCCACCAGACGGGCAATGTTTTCGGGGGTAAATCCAAATTCTTTTTCCAGTACGCCGGCCGGAGCGGAAGCACCAAAATGATCAATGCCGAAACTCCATCCTTCGGCTACATATTTTCCCCATCCGAAAGTGCTGGCAGCTTCAATGCTAACACGGTATTTTACATCGGGAGGCAATACGGCGTCTTTGTATTCCTGCGGTTGCTCATCGAAAAGTTCCATACATGGCATACTTACAACACGCACTTTTTTACCACTAATAAGTTTGGCTGCAGCAAGGGCGAGGTGTACTTCTGATCCGTTGGCAATCAAGATGATATCGGGTTTTTCCTCTTCCGATCCCGAAAGGATATAAGCGCCTTTTTTTACTTTTCCTTCTATATTTTTCACTTCGAGTGTGGGCAGCGGCTGCCGGGTAAAGGCCATAGCCACGGGTTTGTCATTTGTCTCAAAAGCCAGATGCATGAGGGCGGCTGTTTCGCGGGCTTCGGCCGGCCGGAAAACCAGCAATCCCGGCATGGAACGTAATCCGCTCAGCTGTTCGATGGGCTGGTGTGTCGGACCGTCTTCGCCCACATAAAACGAATCATGGGTGTAAACATAAAGAACCGGCAATTTCTGCAATGCCGACAGGCGCATAGCTGGTTTGGCATAGTCGGAGAAGACTAAAAAAGTAGCACCGAAAGGCCGGAAACCGCCGTGCAGGGCAATGCCGTTCAGGATGGTTGCCATGGGAAACTCGCGGACGGCAAAAGAGAGGTTCCGCCCGCTGCGGTCGTCGCGGGTAAATTCACCGGAAACATCAGCATAAGCTTTGGTCTGGTTGGAGGGCTCCAGGTCGGCTGAGCCTCCGAGGATGGTATCGGTTTGTTGTGCAAAGTGGGCCAGCGTTTTTCCGAAAGCAGCCCGTGTGGCCAGTTTCTCTCCGGCCTTAAAATCCGGAACTTTCAAATCAGGAGTAAGGTTGTTATCCAAAATAGCCTGGTATTTTTTGGCAAAAGAGGCATCGGCTGCGGATTTTTTCTCAGCCAGTGCTTTCCAGCCGGTAACGGCTTTTCGTTTTTCTTTGAAACCAGAGCGAAAATGGACATACACTTCATCGGGAACATAGAAGTCTTTGTCGCCGGGTAAGCCGTTTTTCACTTTTGTTGCAGCAATTTCTTCCTGCGACAGCGGCGAGCCGTGGGTGTGAAAATCTCCTTCCACAGTAGCAGCGCCTTTGGCCATCACAGTACGCCCGATGATGATGGCCGGTTTGTTTTTTTCTTCCTGTGCCTTTTCGATAGCAAGGCTTATCTGTATATGGTCGTGGCCATCAATTTCCAGAACCTGCCATCCTAAACCTTCAAATACTTTGTTGATGTTGGTGCTGTCGGCACGGGAAGTGCTACCGGAAATCTGCGCATTGTTTTTGTCATAAAACAAAATCAGTTTACCCAGTCCGAGATGCCCTGCATTGGCAGCGGCACCAAGAGAAACAGGTTCTTGCAGGTCGCCGTCGCCGGCCAGCACATAAGTATAATGGTCGATGATATTTTCTCCCATTTGAGCGGAAAGGGCAGCTTCGGCTATGGCCATTCCTACGGACATTCCCACCCCTTGTCCCAGCGGACCGGTAGTAGCATCCACGCCGGGGGTAAGCCCGTGTTCGGGATGCCCGGGTGTTAAGCTGTTCATTTGCCGGAACCGTTTCAGCTCGTCTACAGCAAGATAACCCTGCAAATGCAGCAAAGAATAGAGCAGCATGCTTTCGTGTCCTGCCGAAAGTATGAATCGGTCGCGGTTGAGCCAGCGCGCGTCGTCAGGATCGTACCGCAAATAATATTTAAAAAGGATGTAAGCCATATCGGTGGACGACATAGCGCCGCCGGGATGGCCTGAATTGGCTTTACGGGTTCCATCCATGATGAGGCTGCGAATGACAGCTACGGTTTTCTTATCCAGTTCGGTGTTCAGATTCATACTTATCAGTTGTAAAGGTGTTAAATGTGATTTCTACATGAAAATATTTCGTTTTCATGGCAAAAATACGATTTTCATCCGATTTTAAATGGGAGATGCTGGTATCCGCTTCGCGCGAATTTTTGTAATTTTGGGCAAATCAAGTTTGAAAAAAATGGAAGCAAAAACAATTCTGGTTACCGGCGCCACCGATGGTATTGGAAAGCAAACAGCCCTGGAACTGGCACAAATGGGCCATAAAGTGTTGGTACACGGACGAAATAAAGCAAAAAGTGAAAAAGCTGCCGCCAGGATTCGTAACACTTCCGGCAATGATAAAGTTGAAGCTGTACACGCCGACCTCACTGATTTTGACGAGATAAAAACTCTCGCTGAAACTATCAAAGCACGTCAATCACGCTTAGATGTATTGCTAAACAATGCCGGTGTTTTTGAGAATGAAAAGATTATTTTACCCAACGGCCTTGAACGGACTTTCATGGTAAACCACATGGCGCCTTTTGCGCTAACGCTGGAATTGCTTGATTTACTTAAAAGTACGCCGGGCGCGCGTATTGTAAACGTCAGTTCCATGGCACAGTCGGGGAGTATCGATTTCGATAACCTCAACGGTGAAAAATATTTTGACCCTTACAATGCTTACGCCGTTTCAAAGCTGGAAAATGTGTTGTTTACTTACAAGCTGGCGAGGATACTTTCGGATTCAGATGTAACCGCCAACTGTCTGCATCCGGGTGCTATCAATACCAAACTGTTGCATGCCGGGTGGGGCATGGGAGGCGCCAGTGTGCATCAGGGGGCACAAAACTCTGTTTTTGCTGCCGTTTCGCCGGAAATGGATATGAAAACCGGACTTTACCTTGTCAGCCAACAGGCAGTAAAGTCGGCGGCCATTTCCTACGACAGGAAAGTACAGGAGCGGCTGTGGGAGATAAGTTTAAAGTTAAAAGGCTAAAAGTTAAAAGCAAAAGTCAGGAGAAAAAAGAGTTAAACATAAATTAAGGTGTCAGGAAACTATGCGTTAAGTGTGATGTGCAAAAGGTCCCCGGTCGTTTTAAGTGATACGCAGAATATGGTTCTTGAAATTATTTAGCCCCCCAAACACATCAATGTAAACAATGAAATGTTTACTTTTGTAAAAATATTTTATCATGATACAATATTGCGGTATAATTGGTACTCCGGAAATGATTTTGATTGCTGTGGCAATTCTTTTGTTATTTGGCGGGAAAAAGATTCCCGAGTTGGCAAGAGGCCTTGGTAAAGGGATGAAGGAGTTTAAAAAAGCAGTGGACGAAGAAGGACTTGCCAGTGACTTGAAAGATGTTGCTTCAGACATCAATGATTTTAAACAGGATGTGGAGAAAATTAATCCCAAAAATCTGCTGAAAACAGAGAGTAGTACCAAAAGTCACAAAAAGTAAAGACTATCGCGAAACGCCATAGAATTTGAAGGACTTAACTACAGGCAAAGAGGGTAAGCTGATATTACATTTTGCATTACCCATGCTGGCAGGCAATGTCTTCCAACAGTTGTACAATGTTGTGGACAGTATCGTGGTAGGAAGAGCCATCGGAAAGGAAGCTCTTGCAGCGGTAGGCGCTAACTTTCCTTTTATTTTTGCTCTTATCTCTTTTGTTGTAGGCATTGCCATTGGTTCCACTGTTATTATCTCTCAATATTTCGGGGCAAAAAAGATGGAGCAGGTCAAACGAGCCATCGACACCCTTTACATCTTCATGTTTTTTGCCGCCATTGCAATAACCATACTGGGCATACTTTTTGCCAAAGATATTTTCCGGCTTATCGATCTCCCTGCTGATGTTCTTCCCGAAGCAGTTCAATATTTTAAAGTCTATGCGCTTGGGTTTATTTTCTTTTTCGGATTTCAGGGGACCAGTGCTATCATGCGAGGGCTTGGCGACTCCAAAACTCCTTTTTACTTTCTCGGAGGTTCCACGCTGCTGAACATTGCGCTGGATTTGATTTTCGTCCTGATTTTCCACTGGGGTATAAAAGGTGTCGCTGCTGCCACGGTTATTGCACAGGCTGCGGCATTTTTCGCTATTATTTTTTATATGAATCGTTATCACAAGTTCCTGGATTTTCATCCCCGGCGTATGCGATTCGACAAGATCATTTTCAGAAAAAGTTTAAAAATCGGCTTGCCGACCGGTTTTCAGCAAACCTTTGTAGCGATGGGCTTTATGGCCCTGTTTCGCATTGTAAACATGTTCGGAACCTCTACTATTGCCGCTTACAGTGTTGCTATCCGTATTGATTCGTTTGCCGCCATGCCGGCTATGAATTTTTCAGCGGCACTCGCTACTTTTGTTGGCCAAAATATCGGAGCCGGTAAAATGGAGCGTATTCGCAAAGGCCTTATTGCCACCCTGCTGATGGCTAATATAGTTGCTGTTGTTATTTCTGTTTTAGCCCTGCTATTTGCCGAACCACTTATGCAGATTTTTACCAAAGATGCCGGGGTTGTTGAGATAGGGAAGCACTATCTGCTTATTGTCCCGCTTTTCTATATGGTCTTTGCCACCATGTTTTCCATAAACGGCGTTATGCGCGGTGCAGGCGACACCATGATTCCCATGTTTATCTCCATTATTTCGCTGTGGTTTGTACGTATTCCGGTTTCCTGGTTCCTCTCTTTAAAATTTGGTGCTATCGGCATCTGGTGGGGCATTCCCGTTGCCTGGTTTGTGGGACTTACACTTGCTTTTACTTACTATAAAACCGGACGCTGGAAAGCCAAAGTTGTTGTAAAAGAAGGAGAATTAAGGTAATATCCCGTAATAAATTAAAAATCTTGATGTTACAATTACCGTGAAATTGTTTGGTTGCAATATTCTTATTTACAGAAGTTGTTTAAAACTTTTGCAACAAAGAAAAAGTGCAAATGAGCGAGTCGAAACAAATAGGTTATTTCGTTACAATCCCTGTAATAGGAAAAAACTTTAGATCGGAAGAGCACACGTCTGAACTCCAGTCACATTCCTTTATCTCGTATGC
>CAJVXP010000009.1 GCA_913009685.1 uncultured Bacteroidota bacterium | reverse complement strand
TCCGATCTCTTTAAACGAAGGGTACGAACAATGGTACGGGAATACGCTCTGCCTTGTCGGATGCGAAATAAATGATAAGGAGAATAAAAATCATTACCTCGCTTTCGGAATAGATAAAACTTATTCAACCCGCATTGGTGCAAAAGAATATGTTAGAAGAATTAAGGAAGACGGGGGTTTTGGTTTCATCGCTCATCCACACGAAAAACGTAAACATATGGCTGAACATCCGCCCTATCCATGGCTCGAATGGGATTCAAACGACTTCGACGGAATTGAAATCTGGAATCATATGTCCGAGTGGATGGAGAATCTTACAGAAGAAAATAAGTACCAGGCATTTCTTCATCCTCTTAGAACGATTGCAGCCCCTCCCGAAGAAACTTTGAAAATTTGGGATGAACTGAACCTGAAGCGAAAAGTTACGGGTATTGGAGGAGTGGATGCACATGCACATAAATACAATCTTCTCGGTTTCCTCGAGGTAGAAATCTTTCCGTACAAAGTACTATTTAAATCAATTCGTACACATATTTTGGTAGATGAAGAGATTGAAAGAAAGCAATCGGACGATGAAATTGCCGAAGCAAAAAAAGTAATCTACAATGCTTTAGCAGAAGGAAGATCATTTATTGCAAACGATTATCATGCCGATTCAACAGGATTCAGGTTCTTTGCGGAAACCAATGATGGAATTTTCCAGATGGGTGATTATGTAGATGCTGTGGACAAAGTGAAACTTAAAGTCCTTCTTCCAGTTCAGACTGCCGATATAAGACTTATCTATAACGGCAAAACAATTGCAACCACAGAAAACAAAGAAGCTGAGTTTTTAATAAATGAAAGCGGGGTTTACCGGGTAGAGGTTTTCATTCATAAAAAGGCATGGATTTATTCAAATCATATTAGGGTGGGGGTGTAATAAGATTCAAATTCTGAAAATAGTTTGTCGAACTAATTCAAAGTTTTACACTTTTACAAATCTCTTCTCAATAAACAAGTGAAAGCGAAATATGATACAAGAACCCCTTAGAAAAACAAATAAAGAAATTACAAGACTAAAATATGATGGTAAATACAGTAGTAAGCCGGATGTTGAGGAAATGATAGATTTATTACAATATCATATATTTCTAGTTCATACTTGCTTTGATAACCCGGAATTTAAAACTACGGATGTAAAGGAAAAGTTGTTGGAAAAGTTAGAAAAGAAGAATGATTAATTTTGTTTGTTATCACTCATCAATTTATAAGTCTCTCATCAACCTTTAAAACTTCCTTTTTAATTATCTGTAACTTATTGAATTCAGGATGTGTAGGATTGATTAAATAATTGAAGCTTTCCTTATTTATTGCAGAAGGCACTTTTAATATTAAAGCATTATTTTCTTTAACAAACTTATCACCGATTATTTGAGTTTCAGCAGGGGGCGGATTTTTAGCCCAGTTTTTCGGTAAAGATGCAACATCTATTTTTTTAATTTTAACTTTATCGTTTATTTCGATGGTGATTAGTTTATAGTTATCAGGAATATTTATCATTCCCACATGTACAGCTAATTCAAGCATACATAAAAGTCGGCTCTCGGCAGTATAAATAATAGAAATTCCTTTACTGTTCCATCTTCCCCCGGCTACCCTGGCTCCCTCGCCAGTTAGTTTATTGCTGAAAATATTCTTTGCTGCTCTGTAAACTATCAAGCAAAAACTCCATGAGCTATCCGGGTCAATTCATCGCTAACCAGGTTAACTCCAAAACTGGTATCGAGTAAATCTTTCGGTTTATTACCTCCGAGCGGGATGCTTTTTGTATTCAACCATGAAATAAATTTATTTCTATTACCGAATACTTCTATACCTTTTTTTAATATGATTAATATTTGCAGGAATTTTTCAGACAGAGATGCATCAAATTTTAATTTATCCCGTTTGTATCTTTGTAGAGTTCGTTCACTGATGTGCAGTATTTTTGCCCAATCCTTCAACAAAAAAAAATCTTTTTCCGAAAGAAACGGCAAATAATCAGCATAACTTATTCCTTTGCGTGAAGCAAGGATCAGGTCGAAAGCCATATATTGCCCAGATTTTTTATTAAAAATTTTATTCAGAACAGCTTCCGATTTTATAGTTGTTGCCGGCATTGTCGTTTACTCAATTGTTTGATGAATTATAATTAATCTAATCTGACTTTTGTCGTTAATATCGTGAATATTGTCGTTAGTTACAAGTATTTAATTCAACCCGGATAAACCGGAAAAGACAAATCTCAAAAAACAAATTACAAACCTGTCCCGATGCTTTTTATCGGGATAAGCTCCAATTCTCTAAAATTCAAATACCAAACGAGCAGTTTAAATCGGTGATATTCTGATAATTTTGATATTGGAATTTGTAATTTATTTGATATTTGAACATTTGTGATTTGTTATTTTCTGCCAAAAAAAGCACCAATATTAATGAAAAGATACTAATCAGATATTTCTTTAGTTCTCTGAAATATTACCCTTAAAAAAAGAGTTAAAAAGTATTCAATAAATACTTATTTTTGTACAGCAAATAAATTTCACATAACCTGCGCCCATAGTTCAATTGGATAGAACGTCGGATTCCGGTTCCGGAGGTTAGAGGTTCGAGTCCTCTTGGGCGTACGATTTTTACACGTATTATAATTGGAAGATGTTTAGAGAAGTGGTAATTTTGTACACTTTATTTCAAAGTTTTTTTATATCAAATACAAAGGCGCTGATTAATGCTTACTAAAAAGAAAAAATTCAGGAAGAAAGAGATTAAAGAAGACAAACTCGTAACGTTTCTTTACAAAGCTCAAAATATTTATGATGAATATAAAACCCAGGTTATTGCTGCTGCAATTATTATTGCTGCAGTGGCAATTATTGGTTATTGGTATATCGGTGAACAAAGTAAAGCGAATGAACAAGCAGGTATTCAACTTGCTAAGGTTATGAAAATCTTTGATTCGGGGTCTTACCTGGAAGCAATAGAAGGAAGACAAGGAACCGATATAGTCGGGTTAAAGAAGATAGTTGAAGAATACGGAAGCACCGATAACGGGGAGACAGCCAAAATTTATCTTGCCGATGCTTACTCTTACCTTGGTAATTATGATGAGGCTTTTAAATATTACAAGGATTACGGCGGTAGTATTGATTTATTTAAAGCTTCTTCTCTCGCTGGTCAGGCGGGATATTATGCAAGTAAAAATGAATATAAAAAAGCTGCGGATTTATACTTACAGGCAGCAAGCGTAACCGAAATAAATGCACAGGATGCCGATTATCTTTTAAACGCTGCAATAAACTACTTAAATGCCGGAGAAAAAGAAGAAGCTAAAGCCCTGCTGCAGAAGATTAAAAAAGAATATAGAACATCGCAAGCTAACCGCGAAGCGAACAGATACCTTGTACAATTAAAATAGGTCTTTTCGGCAAATCAGTTTTTTGCTGCTGCGCCGGTTCATCAATTGATTTTTCCGGTTTAATTACTGCTATCCAAAATAAATTGTTGATAAATTAACAGGAATAAAAATAAAATGGATTACAAGTACAAAACATTATTATAGCTATTAGAAAAACTCATCCCCCTTTAATTCTACATTCTCCTTGAAAGAGAAGGATGATAGGGAGTTGAGTTTATAGATTTGGTAAAATGTTTTCTTTAATATTAAATGATGAATATTTATTCAACTAAAAAAATAATTTGGACAGCAGTGGTTTTAATCCTGTTTTTAGCTGTTTGTAAAATGAATTCTTGACTTTCAGACAGCTAATATCTATTTTTTTAACTGTTTTAATCATAAAAATAATTAGGAATTTATGGCTGATACTTCTGATTTCAGAAATGGATTAATAATAAAATTTAAAAATGATCTTTACAGCATTATTGAATTTCAACATGTTAAACCGGGAAAGGGCGGAGCTTTTGTCCGTACAACTCTGAAAAATGTTAGAACCGGCAGAGTACTGGATAATACTTTTAGAGCCGGCGAAAAAATTGATGTGGTTAAGGTTGAGAGAAAGAAATATCAGTATCTTTACAAAGAAGCCGATTCACTGGTTTGTATGGATAATGAAACATTCGAGCAAATAAATATTCCTGTTGAATTATTCGGCGAAGGTGTAAA
This sequence comes from uncultured Bacteroidota bacterium, assembly GCA_913009685.1. GTDB lineage: Bacteria > Bacteroidota > Bacteroidia > Bacteroidales > F082 > Sulfidibacterium. The sequence goes on along the minus strand of CAJVXP010000009.1, from coordinate 68,996 downwards.
CTTCATAAAGGAAAGTGCCGAGGTAGATATTCTTTTTAACGGGCAGGAAATTGTTTATGTAGAAATTCCGGTATTTTCGGAATTGAAAGTAGTGGAAACCGAACCCGGATTCAGAGGGAATACTGCAACAGGTGCTGTTAAACCCGCGAAATTAGAAACCGGTGTTACCGTAAATGTACCGCTCTTCATTGATGTTGATGATGTGCTGAAAGTTGATACACGCACCGGCGAATACGTAGAGAGAGTTAAAAGTTAATAAATAAGGAATTGCTATGGATCTGAATCTCATTAAAAAGCTAGTAAAGATTATAGATACCAGTGGTGTTACCGATCTGGAAATAGAGGAGAACGGGCTTAAAATAAAAATTGCGAAGAAGATTAGAAATTTTAAACCAGCAGCGGTACAGGAAACAACCGTTCAAACCGTGGCAGCAGTAACACCGGAACAAGCTGGTAAAACAGATGAGTTGGGCGCACCTGTTGAAGAAGCATCTACCCTGCACGAAATAAAATCACCGATAGTTGGAACGTTTTACAGAGCGCCTGCTCCGGATGCCGATGCGTATGTTCAGGTAGGAGATACTGTTTCCCAGGGTACGGTTCTTTGCATTATCGAAGCTATGAAATTAATGAATGAAATAGAATCTGATGTGAGCGGGAAAGTTGTAAAAATTCTTGTTGAAAACGGCAAACCGGTTGAATACAATCAACCGTTGTTTTTAATTCAACCCACGTAATATTGACTAAAATCCAGGAGAGAGTTGTTCAATAAAATACTAATTGCTAACAGAGGTGAAATAGCTCTTCGTATAATCCGTACTTGTAAAGAATTAGGCATAAACACCGTTGCTGTTTACTCTGAAGCCGATGAAAATTGTTTACACGTTACATTTGCCGATGAAGCAGTATGCATCGGTCCCCCTCCAAGTAGAGACAGCTATCTAAAAATTCCATCTATAATTTCTGCCGCACAAATAACAGGGGCGGATGCTATTCACCCGGGATACGGATTTCTTGCAGAAAATGCTGAATTTTCAGAAATCTGTGAAGAATCGGATATTAAATTTATCGGTCCATCGCCCGAAATGATTAATGCGATGGGAAATAAATCATTTGCAAAAGATACGATGAAGGCAAATGGCGTTCCCGTTATACCCGGCAGTGACGGTATAGTTAAGGAAACAGACGAAGGGAAAAGATTATCTTATGATATTGGTTACCCTGTCATTATAAAAGCTTCTGCAGGCGGCGGCGGCAAAGGAATGCGGATTGTTTGGAAAGAGGATGAATTCGATAAAGCATTTCAAATGGCAAGCACCGAAGCTGGAGCTGCATTCGGCAATCCGGATGTTTAAACAACGCCCTTGGTTAGGCTGGGGACCTGGAACGTATCAGTTTGTTTATGCTCCTTTTCAGCTTGCCAGCGAACGCACGGTGATTTCCACTAACCTCGGCGACCGTGGTACAGCACATAGCGAATATCTCGGGCCTTTGTCGGAGGAAGGGATTTTGGGTTTGCTTTCCGTTTTACTTTTATTCGGCTATACTGTTTACCTTGGATTGATGATTTACCGCCGCGCAAGAGATGGTAAAAACAGAGAGCTAAGCTTTATGAGCCTGATGATAACGTTGGGGTTGATCACCTATTTTGTCCATGGTTTTCTGAATAACTTTCTTTCTACTGATAAACTTTCCGTTCCGGTATGGGGTTTTATGGCCATTTTGGTTGCCCTTGATGTCTATCATTCCCATGAGAAACCCAACCCGGATAAACCGGAAAAGGCAAGATCCAAACCACAAAACCCAAATAAATTCTAATCGTCAATATCAAAATACCAAACAATTGGGTTTCTGTTTGAAAATTAGTTTTTTCGAATTTGTTATTTGCCTGCCTCGCCTCTTTCCGGCAAGGTGATTTTCTGCCAAAAAACAGACGAATATAAAATTAAGTGATAGAGTCGAAGCAGAAAAAAAGCCGGAACTGGAATATCCCGGCTGAAATGTATTCAATCTGTTTCACCGTTATTTAGGGTCTGCTGAAAAAGTCCGTAGTGCATCAGATACAAGGCCGCAAGGCGAAGCTGTATACTAATACTGCGAGCCATAGCAACGAAGTAGATGATGTGCTACGGGCTAACTAAAAAAAATGCAGGGAAATTAACGCCTTTCAGTCAAAAACTTTGCATTTGAAGTTGCTGAGTTTAATATATCTTATTGATTATTATGTAATAGAGTGTTTTTCAGCAGACCCTATTTAACGCGTTCCGAATACTCGTAACTACGGGTATCCACCTTTATTTTGTCGCCAATATTGATGAAAAGCGGTACTTTGACAATGGCACCGGTTTCCATTTTGGCCTCCTTAAAAGTATTGGTAGCTGTATTTCCCCGTTCTCCGGGTTCGGTGTAAACCACTTCGAGAGTAACATAAGTAGGCATTTCGCAGGCAATGGGAGAATCGGTCTCGGTATGAAATGCAATGGTTACGATATCTCCTTCTTTCAAAAGATCGGGTGCAGGAATAAGAACCTTGTCCAAAAATGTCTGTTCATAATCTTCAGTATTCATAAAATGATACTGCTCTCCTTCGTGATAGAGATACTGATAATTTCTTTTCTCAATACGCTGAACGTTAATTTTTACCCCTGAGGTAAAAGTGTTAGGCAAAACACGTCCTGTTTTTACGTTTTTCAACTTGGTACGAACGAAAGCCGGTCCTTTTCCCGGTTTTACATGTTGAAAATCAACAATAGTCCATAAGTCACCGTTAAATTCAATGCACAAGCCGTTTCTGAAATCTGCTGTTGTTGCCATAATAGTTAGATTCTGTATTTAAAAAATTATTCTTTTATTCGACGATATCCACGCATGATACCCCGTTGGGAATTACTGATGAAACTCAGTATTTCATCTCTGTCTTTGTTGATGGGCATATTGGTTTCGATATAGTCGGTAGCCTGTGAAATGTTGCGGCCTTTTAAATAAAGGTTCCGATAAACATCGTGGATAAAATTGATCTGCTTATTTGAATATCCTCTGCGTCTGAGTCCTATGGAGTTTACCCCCACAAAGGAAATAGGATTTCTGCCTGCTTTGGTAAATGGCGGGACATCTTTACTCACCATGCTGCCTCCGCCCACCATGCTGTATTTGCCAATATGTACAAACTGATGCACAGCTGACATTCCACCGATAATGGCAAAGTCATCTATTTCGATATGACCGGCAAGGTTACAGGCATTGGCCAGTATAGCGCTGTTTCCGAGAATACAATCGTGAGCAATATGTACATAGGCCATCAGCAGACAGTTGTTTCCAACCACTGTCTCCCAGTTTGCTTTGGTGCCCCGATTGATGGTTACAAATTCACGGATAGTTACATGATCACCGATTTTTACTAAAGTTTCTTCTCCGGAAAATTTTAAGTCCTGAGGAATAGCAGCAATAACCGCACCCGGAAATATTTTACAATTCTTTCCGATACGAGCTCCCTCCATGATAGTAACGTTGGAGCCTATCCATGTACCTTCTCCGATTTCTACGTTTTTTTCGATATTAACGAAAGGCTCAATAACTACATTGGATGCAATCTTTGCCTGTGGATGAACGTAGGCTAACGGTTGATTCATCTTTTATTTGTTTTTAACTATCTGAGCAACCAAATCGCCTTGCATGACAAGTTTGTTGCCGACAAATATTTTCCCCCGCATATCACAGATTCCTCTTTTCACGGGAGCGACAAGCTCCAGCGAAAAAATTAAAGTATCACCGGGTACCACTTTAGAACGAAATCTCACATTATTTATTTTCAGGAAGTAGGTAGAATACTTTTCAGGGTCGGGAATGCCGTGAAGGACAAAAATACCTCCCGTTTGTGCCATGGCCTCTATGAGAAGTACACCAGGCATAATAGGCTCATCCGGAAAATGTCCCATAAAGAAAGACTCATTCACGGTAACATTTTTCAACCCTATCACATGACTCCCTGAAATTTCCAGAATCTTGTCAACCAGTAAAAAAGGTTGTCTGTGGGGAAGTGTCTTTTTGATCCGGTTAATGTCATATGCCGGATTGGCGTAAATATCAAAAGGTGGTTCTTTAATCATTAGTTACAACGCTAATTTTATCTGAAATTAACCGGGCAAATTCAGTATTGGCATGATGTCCGGGGCGATAGGCCGTTACATGTCCTTTAATGGGTTTGCCGAGAAGATATAAATCGCCAATCATGTCCAGCAATTTATGGCGGGCAGGCTCATTGTCAAAATAGAGTGATAAATTATTAAGAATCCCGTTACCGTTAACTTTTACTCTCGGTTTGTGGAAAAGATCAGCAAGATAGTCTATCTCACTCTGTGGTAGCTGATGATTAACGAAGACAATGGCATTGTTCAGATCGCCACCTTTAATCAAATTATTTTTTAGTAAAAATTCCAGTTCATGAAGAAAAACAAACGTACGACAGGGAGAAATCTTATCCTGGAACTCTTTAATATCATCCATTACAGCGGTTTGTTCTCCCAGCACTCGGGATTCGAAATCAATGGTTACGTTTAGCGAAAAACGCTTGGAAGGACGGATTTCAATTCTGGTCTTTTTTTCCGGAATCTCTATGCTGATATTTTCTGTTATCTCTATGTACTCACGCTCTGCGTCCAGTTCCCGGATACCTGCTTCTCTAATAGCTTTAACAAAATATTTGGAGGAACCATCTTTAATAGGAATCTCTTCCATGTTAATTTCTACCAAAGCATTATCGATATTCATACCGCGGAGAGCAGCCATAACATGCTCAATGGTATATACTTTGGCGCCATTGCTGCCAATACATGTCCCACGACTGGTGCTGATAACATTTTCAATGAGAGCATCAATTAAAGGTTGACCTTCGAGGTCAATTCTTTTAAATTTAATTCCATGGTTTGCAGGAGCAGGGTAAAAAGTCATCTTTCCCATTGTTCCGGTATGAAGACCCTGTCCCTCTACAGAAACCGGGATTTCCAGGGTTGTTTGCCTTTCAGTCATTAAAACTCTGTTATGTTATTGTTAAATAATTGGGTGCAAAATTAGTATTTTTTTTATTTACTACGACCTTTTTTCTCACAAAGATGGATATGTCAAAAGAGTCAAAGCGCACAAAAAGGGGAAATCATTATTTTTAATGCTTCTCTTTTAGGTACTGCTCCAGCCTGCTGATACGCTCAACAATACGATCCAAATTCTTAAAATTTACATAAGAACGCAGAAAATCAGATAGATGAAAAGCCGGGGAGCCTTCCCAAACGCTATTGGGTTTCTTTATACTTTTTCCAATTCCGGATTGTGCTGTGATCTTTACTCCTTCAGCTATGGTAAGATGTCCGATAATTCCAACCTGACCTCCAAACATGCAGTTTTTTCCGATTTTTGTCGAACCTGCAATTCCGCTCTGGGCGGCGATAACCGTGTTTTCACCGATTTCCACATTATGTGCTATCTGAATGAGGTTATCTAACTTTACCCCTTTCCGGATAATGGTTGAGCCTAACGTTGCACGGTCGATGGTGGTGTTGGTGCCGATTTCTACCCGGTCTTCAATGATTACATTGCCAATCTGAGGGATTTTTTTGAAATCACCATCACTTTGAGGGGCGAAACCAAAACCATCAGCTCCAATGGTAACCCCGGCATGCAATGTACACTCGTCACCAATCACAGATTCATCATAGATTTTTACCCCGTAGTAAAGGGTGGTACTGCTGCCAATTTTACAATGATCACCAATGCAGGTGTTGGCATAAACTTTTGTGTTATCTCCAAGAGTAGTACTTTCACCAATCACAACAAAATCACCGATATAAACATTCTTCCCGACTTTGGCAGTAGCGGCAATGACGGCTCTCTCCGATATCCCTGACTTATTGTTTTTTGCCTGCTGATACATTTCCAGCAATGCTGTAAAAGCCGAATAAGCATTTTTCACTCTGATAAGGGTGGCTTTTACCGGTTTCTCCGGCTTAAAATCCTCATTTACAATGATAATATCTGCCTTTGTCGTGTAAATATATTTTGTATAAATGGGATTTGCCAAAAAACTCAGACTGCCCGGTTTCCCCTCCTCAATTTTTGCAAGGGAGGAAACTTCTACCTCCGAATTCCCTTCTACAACGCCATTTAAAGCTACTGCAATTTGCTCTGCTGTAAATTTCATAAATCTTATTTTAGTGTGCCAAAATACAAAAAATTTTAACGGAAAATATGACTTCACGGGCACAGGATAAAAGATGGAAACGCTTGTCGCTCTCCTTTATTGTCTCATTCTTATTTTAGAAACGGGAAAAAGATTCTTGTCAATTGACAGGAAGCTGCCTTCTAAAACCTTCCTTCAGCGAAATGAATGTCTCTGTTGCCGTTACCTCAAGAATTGACTGAATGTTCTCAACGAGAATCTTTTTCAAATGCTCGTTGCTGTGGGCGTAGATTTTTAAAAACAGAGAGTATTTTCCGGTGGTGTGATGACACTCCACAACCTCGGGAATGAGAGATATTTTTTCAAAAACTTCCTCATGCGTCCGTGTGTTGATAAGGTTGACCCGTATTCCGACAAAAGCAGTGGTGTGGTAGCCCGGCCCCTTGCAATATCTATTGTCAATGCTTAAATTTGCAGAAAAAATAACCTGAAAAATTTAAATATATGAAAAAACATTTAGATCCGGCAACAGCTATTCAGAAGCTGGAACAATTCGGCGAATTCGGAGGCGTAAATCCTTCGATAACAGATTCTGCCACTTTTACTTTTATGACAGAAGAGGAAATGATAAGGACCTTTCATGGCGAAAGCGAGGGATGCTTCCTCTATTCGCGACACTGGAACCCTACAAATAAATACCTCGCTGAAGCGCTCGCCGCTATGGAAGACACCGAATCGGCATGGGTAACAGGTTCGGGAATGGCTGCCATTACAACAACACTGTTGCAGCTTTGCAACACAGGCGACCATATCATTACCAGTGTAACGACCTACGGGGGAACGTATGCCTTTCTTGCCAATTATCTGAAAAAATTTAAAATTGATGTTTCTTTTGTGAACATAACTGACTTGGAAAGTGTTAAAAAAGCTATCCGCCCCAACACCAAAGTGCTTTACACTGAATCGATGACCAATCCGATGTTGCAGATTTCCGATATTCCTGAACTTGCTAAAATCACCCGAAAACATGGTATTAAACTGGTGGTGGACAACACTTTTACACCGATGATTTTTTCTCCTGCACAGCTGGGCGCTGATATTGTGGTTTACAGCATGACAAAGTTTATTAACGGGAAAAATGATGCTGTTGCCGGTGCCATTTGTGCTTCGGAAGAATTTATCAATGCCATTAGCAATGTGAACGATGGAACTGCTATGCTGCTGGGTCCCGTACTGGATCCGTTGCGTTCATCCAATATATTGAAAAACCTGGCCACATTGCACATTCGCATGCAAAAACACAGTGAAAATGCCATGTTCATGGCGAAAAAATTTCACAAAATAGGGTTGAAACATATCTACCCCGGGCTGCCCGATCACCCGCAGCATAAATTAATGGACAAGCTGATGAATAAAGATTTCGGCTACGGGGGTATTATTGCCATCGACCTAGAGACAGCTGAACGGGCCGCTCCGTTTATGGAGTTAATGCAGGACAAAGGTGTGGGTTATCATGCTGTCAGCCTCGGCTATTTCAAAACCTTGTTCTCTAACTCAGGGAAAAGCACTTCCTCGGAGGTCCCCGAAGAGCTGCAAAAAGAGATGGGACTTTCGGCCGGACTGGTTCGTTTTTCCGTCGGCCTTGACCATGACATTGAACGGAGCTATAACATGGTGGAAGAGACATTGCGTGAATTAAAATACATTTGATTTGAGGCTTAGACGGTATTAAAAAAGTAGTTTCCACAGCTTTTTTAATACCGTCTAACATCCGGTTTTTTGTATTTTTGGAAAAAAAAATTTTAAAAGCATCATGGCAAGAATAAAGCTTACCCTCCCTGAAAAATTTCCTTTTCATACAAAGATTCCCGTGAGGATTACAGACCTTAACTATGGCAGACATTTGGGTAATGTGTCAATTATGGGATTTATCCATGAAAGCCGTGTGCGTTTTTTAGCACATTATGGTTACACAGAATTTGATGTGTGCGGCACGGCTCTCATCCAGTACGATGCGGCTGTGGTTTTTAAATCACAGGCTTTTTATGGTGAGGTGGTTGATATGGCGGTTGGGGTAAAAGAGTTTACCACTGCCGGATGTGATTTTTTCTATCTGCTCACCAACGGAGAAACCGGAAAAGAGGTGGCCCGGGCCAAAACCCACATTGTCTTTTTCGATTATGAGACGCAGAAGAAATTACCGGTTCCCGAAGAGTTTAAAACCCTGTTTGAAACAAACGAATAAAAAGAGAAATCGCAGGGAACGGTGCATGGTTAGAAAAAGCATCTATACACTTGTTGACACAGAAAAAAGTCAGTGCTTACTCAAAGTTTTTCCTGAGTTCCTTCAGCTCTTCAATTACAATATCCGCTTTTTCATGAAGCTGTTCATAGAGCGTCTCCATCCCGGTCATATCCTTGCTTCCTCCTTTTATTTCAATCTGCCGTGCCAGCTCCTGCACTTCGGGGGCGACAAAATTGGCCACCACGCCTTTCAGACTATGGGCATTGAATTTGAGCTGGTCAAAATCTTTTTCGTCAATGTTTTTTCTCAGGGTTTCCATACGTTCCGGATACTCATCAATAAAAATATTGATAATTTCCAATACAATATTATCGTCAAAATACTGAAAGTTTTCTAAAAACTGTTTCTTGTCAATTATCTCCATGATCCCCTGTTTAAATTCTTTTCAAAAATAGAAAAATTATTTTCTTTTCCGAGTCGCAAGGTAAATTCTCTGTGAATCATTCATAAAAGCCATACCTTAGGGGAAAAGAGTGCAATTATTTCCCAATAAATCCGTTCAGGACAATTTCGGTGTCCCGTTGATTACTTGTTAAGAACGTTTTTTCTTCTTCAGATGATAATCGATCATTACTAAAAGCGCCTCCTTCTTTATTGGTTTCGAAATATAATCATTACAGCCCGCTTCAAGTGCCTCTTTTTTGTCGCCGGAAAAAGCATTGGCTGTTTGTGCGATGATGATTACATCTTTATTAAATTCGCGGATCTTTCGGGAGGCTTCATAACCATCCATTACGGGCATTTTTATGTCCATCAGAATAACGTCAATATCGGGATGGATGTGGCAAAGCTCAACGGCTTCGACCCCGTTTTTAGCATATAAAATTTCATTCGACTCCTTCTTAAGTACGATGGATAAATAGTCAATAGCAAATTTTTCATCTTCAGCAATCAGTATCTTTTTGTGGTCGCTTTTGATTTCCTGTTTTTTTTCGCTTAGTTCCTTTTTACCGGGGGTAGTTATTGTTTCCGTATTATGATAAGGAAGCGTAAAATAAAATTTAGACCCGTTACCTTCAACCGATTCTACCCAAATTTTACCACCCAGCATTTCGACATAGGATTTTGAAATTGCCAAACCCAGCCCTGAGCCCTGTAAAGCCCTGGTGTTTCCAATATCGGCTTGCACAAAACGGTTAAATATTGCTTCCTGTCGTGATGCCGGGATGCCAATGCCGGTATCTTTCACAAAAAACCTCAGGAAATCGGTATGATCTTCCCTAACAGTTTCGTATCCGACTTGTATACTGCCTTCATCGGTAAATTTTATGGCATTTTTAATTAAATTGGTCATGATGGAGCCAAACTTGTTCTTATCTGTTTTGATGATAGCCGGTTTCGCCGGAAGGGCGTTGTTATAAGTGAGCTTCATCCCTTTTGCCTCTGCTTCAAGTTTAAAAAACTGACAGAAATTTTCAATTTGTTCATTCACATTAACCTCTTGAAGGGCTGTTTTTACCTGTCCGGTTTCAATTTTGGAAATGTCAATGATATCGTTTACTGTGTTCAACAAGCGTTCTCCGCTCTTTCTAATATTGTTTATAAATTTATTTTTTTCTTCACCTGAGAAATCAGGGTCATCCAGAAGCTCTGTAAAACCCAAAATTCCGTTCATGGGTGTTCTTATTTCATGACTCATATTGGCAAGGAAAGCCGATTTCAGCCGGTCGCTTTCTTCGGCCTTTTCTTTGGCTTTTTTAAGCTTCTCTATATTTTTTACCCGCTCAATGAAAACACCGGTGTTGTTTGCCACAATTTCGAGTAATTCCAGGTCACGATTCGTGTATGCCATTGGGTTTTTGTAATCCTGTACGGCAATCACGCCCATTACTTCACCCGATGCATTCATAAGCGGAGCGCCCAACCAAACCGGTGCAGGTTCACCAACTGTTTTTATCTTTTCTTTTTTCTTTATTTCGCGTTCCGTTTCTTCGGTAATTATTTGCCCCTTCCTTGTTCTGCGCACATAATCGGTAAGGGTTCCATCGAGCTGAACATTTTCAAACTCTTCAAAATCATCATACTCATCCACATGATAGGGAAAGCTGTATTTACCACTAGCCGGATCATATAAGGCAATATAAAAATTATCGGCTTTCATCAGTTGTTTCAATTCCTGATGAATCTGCCCAAGGTAATTTTTAAGCGAAATTTCTGTTAATGAAATTTTTGAGATATTGTATAAAAACTGCTGTGCTTTTTCATACTTTCTTTTTTCAGTAACGTCCTCCATATGTGCAACGATTATACTTTTTCCGGTTTTCTCTTTAACAGAAGATGAGCTAATCTCAACAATACGTTTTTCACCGTTCTTTCGGATAATATTAAATTCGTAATGCGATGGAACCTTTTCACCGGATAGTCTTTTTTTATAACGTTCAGTTACCAGTTGCAGATTTTCTTTATCAATAAATTTCTTAAAGGGTTGATGCAGAATCTCATTTTTCGGATATCCGACAATCTTAACTATTGCTTCGTTAATTAGAATAACTTTCTCATTATCATCAATAACATATATCCCGTTCGGAGAATGTTCAATGATTGTACTTAATTTTGCTTCACTCTCTTTTAAAGCCTCCACTGCTTTTTTTCGCTTGGTGATGTCTTTGACGACGCCGTGAAACCCTATCGGCTTGCCTGCGGTATCCCTCATAAGAGATGAAGAGGCCTCTGTGAATCTCCTCTCTCCGTTTTTTTTGATAAATTCCCAATCGAATGCTTCGATTGGTTTCCCGGTTTGGAAGACCATATTGAAGGTTTGATATACTTTTTTAGCGTTCTCCTTGTCCATATATTGTCGGTTATTCATACCCATCAATTCATCTTTGGAATATCCGAGAAGCCTACACAACGAATCGTTGAAAAACGTGAAGTTCCCCGCGATGTCAACTTCAAAATAGCTTTCTTCAATGCTCTCAAGAATGGTTCGGTATTTTTTCTCACTTTCACCAAGTGCGTCTTCCACCTGCTTGCGTTCGATTGCTTTACTTATGATTTTTGATATACTATTTATCAGGCTTCGTTCCTCTTTCAGGAATGGACCTTCATCAAGTTCGGGGCATTCCTCTAAATAATATACTTCGATAGAACCTCTCACGCGGTCTTTCACAACAAGTTCGGCAGCTTGTTTCCAAACAGTTTCTTTGAAAGGCTGCGATACGTATTCTTTTCCGTCAAATAGAATTTTTGCCCGGGTAAATTCCGGATATTGCCAGCTTGGTGGAATAATATCGGCAGTATCCTGCAGGACTTCTTCAATAGTTTTCCTAATTCTGATGGATTCTGTGATTCCATAAAGAGAATTCAGTTCTTTAACTCTTTCACGAAGATTGTGCTCTTTCTTTTTGATATCTTGTTCGCTTGCAGCGAGCTGTTGATTATTTGCTTCAAGTTGCTGGTTAGCAGCTCTTAGTTGTTGTTCGATTGCTTCAAGCTGTTGGTTAGCAGCTTTCAGTTGTTGTTCAGTTGCTTTAAGCTGCTGATTTGCCGCCCTTAGTTGTTGTTCGTTTGCAATAAGTTGTTGGATCTTTGCACTTAGTTCTTCCTTAGCTATCTTGCGCTCCGTAATATCAATTACAAATACGGAAAGACCAATAATTTCATTTTGTTCGTTATAAACAGGGGCATAGCGGTTTTCCCAAAATAAACGTTGCATGTGTTTATCGCCATACTCTTCCACTAACACCAAATGTTCTCCGTGAAGCGCTTTGTCAAAATTCTTTTTAGCCTTTTCACGATCATCAATATCCGGGATAGCCTTCAACATGCTCATGCCAATTTTAATTTCAACCCCCCAGATTTTCTTCATAGTTTGTTTGTGCTGAGAGGTAAATGCCGTATATTGGTATTCTTTATCCAAAGCAAAAATAATCATACCATACGGGCTCTCCAGAATGGCGTGCAACAGGGCCATGTTTTTACTAACTATGGCTTTGCTTTCCATTAGCTGTTGGTTTGCTGCTTGTAGTTGTTGTTCGCTTGCAACAAGCTGTTGATTATTTGCCCCAAGTTGCTGGTTAGCAGCTTTCAGTTGTTGTTCAGTTGCTTTAAGCTGCTGGTTTGCCGCTTGTAGCTGTTGCTCGCTGGCTGTAAGTTGTTGGTTGATGTCATTCAGCTTTGCCTTAAGTTTTTCTGATTTTATAAGTTTTTGTTTTAGCGCTTTAATTTCGTTTAAAAGCTGTTCTCTCGTTTTAGTTGCATCGTCCATCATAAGACACTCCCTGTATTTAAAAGTAATTTTCTTTTAGGCATTATTACGAAATAGGTTGACCAAAGCAGACGATGTTATTTTGTGCGGTAACAAGGCAAAAAACGTAGACATAGCCGCAGCTATGGCGAGGCTTATTAACGTAGTTAGCGTGCAAAAGAACAAGTCGGAACGGTCAGGTTATTTCGTAACAATACCTTAGTTCAACTTCATTAGTTAATCAATATTGATATTCAATTTATATTTATTTCTTTTTACCTGACGTAAAATTTCCGTTAAACTCCCATAACACTTTTTCCGCATCTTCCCCGATGGAGAAGCAAACAGTTCCGGTTTCTATATATAACCTGGCACTGCGCCTTTCAAAACCTCCCAATGAGCTTGTGCATATTTTCAATTTCTTTTCGCCAATAATTTTCATAACACTGATAACAAGCGTTTCTGCTATGAAATCATCTTCTTTTCTCAACACATTTGCACCGCCTATCAGACAAATCTCTATATTTGAATTTTGAGCTCCTGACTCATATAAATTGCTTAATAAATTATTGATACCATCGCTAACATATTTGTTTTTATCGCACCTGTTTTCTCTATATGATTTGCCCGGCAGCATAACGTGTGCCATGCCTCCAATTTTGTTTTTGGTATCATAAGCCACAACAGCAACACAGGAGCCCAAAGGGCTGGAAGTTATTATCTCGTCCTTTGAACCGGTAACAATTTGGCCTGACGAAACATATTTTATTGCTTCGGTTTCTGTTTCAGCAAAGACATGTTTATACATCATTCTGTTAGATTGGCCGGCTATTGATAGATATGGCCAAAGATAAGAATAAATTGTGTTTGTTATTCAGGAATCTCTATTCGCTCCAAATCTTACATCTCACATCCTAAAACCCCAGCAGACTTCCTCCCTGAAAAACAATAAAGGCCATAATCCAGGCCAGGGTAGTAGTATAGGCAGCAAGAAATAGCGACCACTTCCACTGGCCGGTTTCGTTTTTAATGGCGGCTACTACGGCAATACAGGGGAAATAAATCAGGAAAAACAGCAGAAAAGTCAGGGCAGAAAGGGGCGTGAAAACTTTTTGACCTTTGTGTGGCCCGCTGGTGTAAACCTGCTCGCGCAACCGCCGGGAAAGTCCTTCCTTACTATTTCTCCCTTGAGAGGAAGGATAGAGCACACCCATGGTCGAAACAACTACTTCTTTGGCTGCTCCGCCGGCAATCAGACTGACTCCCATCTTCCAGTCGAAGCCCAACGGACGGATGGCCGGTTCAATAAAGTGGCCAATACGACCAATAAAAGAGTTTTCCTGTTTTTTCATAGAAAGTTCACCTTTCAGAATGTTTATTTCTCTATCTCTTGAAGCTTCTAACGTTTTGATTTGCACAGGTGTTAAATTGTCTTGCTTCAGTTTGATGAACGCATGTTTATTAACCTGTTCAATCTTTTTATTAAATGCTACCTCATACTTTTTACCCAGCGGGAAATAGCCCATCGCCCAAATAATAATGGATGCCAGCAAAATAATGGTTCCCATCTTTTTCAGATACATTTCCCCTTTAAACCAGGTTTGTTTTAAAACAGAGCTGATCCTTGGCATGCGGTAGGGAGGAAGCTCCATGACAAAAGGAATGGTGGTGGCTTTAAAAATAGTCTTTTTGAAAACCCACGCTATAACGCCGGCCAGAAAAATGCCGAAAAGGTAAATCCCAAACAAAATAGTTCCCTGATACGACGCGAAAAATGCGCTGATAATCAGTATGTAAACAGGGTAACGGGCGCTGCACGACATAAACGGGATAATCAGCATTGTAACCAACCGGTCGTTTTTGTTTTCGATGGTTCGTGTGGCCATAATAGCTGGTACATTACAGCCAAAGCCCATGAGCATGGGGACAAACGACTTACCATGGAGGCCGATTTTGTGCATTAGCTTGTCCACAATGAAAGCTATTCGTGCCATGTAGCCCGAAGCTTCCATAAGTGTGATAAAAAAGAACAGGATGAGAATGTTGGGAAGGAAAATAATAACCCCGCCCACGCCGCCGATAATACCGTTCACAATCATGTCGCGAAAAGCATTGGCAGGCAGAATTCGCGTGAAGAGCATTCCCAGCCAGTTCACACCAGCTTGAATCCATTGCATGGGATAGTCGCCAAGGTAAAAGGTAGCCTGAAAAGTCAGCCACATGGCAAACAGAAAAATAGGATAGCTTAGCAGCTTCCCGGTAACCACCGTATCGATAATGCGACTCATGGTGATTTTGTCCTTCTCTTCGGACGGCTTTAATGTCTCCCGCAGGGCGCCTTCGATGAAACCATATTTTGCATCGGTAATAATGGTCTCCATGGCCTCATTTCTCTGTTTCTCAATGCTTTCTGCCGATTTTTCAGCAAAGGCAAGAATTTCATCGGCATTGGCACAATATTTTTTTACTCTGCTTATTTCCTTTGCGTCCCGCTCCAAAAGCTTGAGCGATAGGTAACGTGGAGAAATTTTGGTTGTTACAGCTTCATTCCCGGGTTTGTTGATAAACTGCTGAAGATCTTTTATGGCGTTTTCGATAAGATGGCCATAATTAATATGGATGTGCCTTACGGTAGGCTCGTTGTCTTCGAAAACATCAATAAGTTTATTGAAAAGTTTCCCAATACCATTTCCTTTCGAGCCAACGGTATGTACCATTGGTATACCAATCATTTTTGACAGCGCTTCGTAATCGAAATGGTCGCCTTTTGCCAGAAATTCATCCCACATATTGAGGGCAATCACTACCTTCATATCCATGTCGATGAGCTGGGTTGTGAGGTAAAGGTTGCGCTCCAGATTGGAAGTGTCCACAACGTTGAGAACAATGTCGGGAAGTTCGTTTATGATGTGGTCGCGGACATAAAGCTCTTCCGGCGTGTAACTTGTTATGGAATAGGTGCCGGGCAGGTCAACCAGCTTAAAAGTGTAGCCGCGATGGACAAAAACCGCTTGTTTGGCATCGATGGTTACGCCACCGTAGTTTCCTACCTTTTCTTTGGAATGTGAAGCGAAATTGAAAATGGTGGTCTTGCCGCAATTAGGGTTACCCACAAGAGCTACATTGATAACTTTGCTGTGAACCTGCCCCAGAGGAGTGATGTTCAGCGTTTCTTCAAGCTCCAGTGTTCCCCGGTATTTGTTGTCTTTGCTTATAAAGTCCAGGTTTTTGGTAACCTCAATCAGTGATGCTTCACTGCGTCGCAACGAAACCTCGTAACCCATGATGTTATACTCAACCGGGTCTTTTAACGGGGCATTTTTTATCACAATAACCTGCTTGCCCACCACAAAGCCCATCTCGATGATACGCTTGCGGAATGCGCCGCGACCCCGTACTTTTGTGATGATTCCTTTCTCTCCGGTCTTCAGTTCTGCAAGGGTCATATTCTCTTTTCCATTTTTTTATTTATTTGCAAAATACGCTTCTTTCCATCAATTAAAAAATACCTGACTCACGGTATTATTTTTCCCACAGACTCCTTTAAAACATGTCTGACGATTGCATGTAAGGAAGTGAATCGGTATCCTCCTCGTGTAGCAAATGGTGTACTTTCGGCAGGATGTTTGTAATGCGATATCCCCAATGGTTTGCAAAGAGTTTCCGAATCCCTTTCACAGCATTCTGTCGTGCCGCATAAGAATTTCGTTGATAGAGCAATACAAAATCTTTCATGTCCTGATAAATGTCTGTTAAGTTTTCGGAAAGACTCGCTTTTAACGGCTCGTTTTCATTAATATACTGCGGGTCGATAATCCAGAACTCATCGTATTTTCCAAAAATTTTCCGAAGAGAATAAAACAACGTCTCCCATTCTTCGGGCGTAACAAATCGTTCGTTGGCCTCGGGGTTTTCCACTTCCAGATCAGGAATTAAGCTTCCTTTTAAATAAAGCAACGGCCCGACACGGTATATAAATTCGAGAATTTCAGTGTGTGATTTTCCCCCCAAATGCTCAAAATAATAACAATATTCGTTGGCCACGGTCAGTATTTCCAAAACGGGCTTTTTTAAAGTGATGTCAAAGGATTCGTTACTCATACTTAATTTTTTTGCAAAAATAGTTTCTTTTTTTATAGCTGATATTTGTTTTTGGCGGGCGGCCGGGCTGTTCGTTCTATCTGTACCGTGCGGGGGCGTATTCCGTAAAGCGGCAAAGGAGCTTCCACCGGTCGCTCTTTCCCGCTTACTTCACATCGCCTCCGCGCAGCACAGGATGCCACTGCCATCCCTGCCCGGAGGGAACGTATAAGCCTAACTCCTCCGGATTTGCCTGCCCGGCGTACTACTTTGGCGGCCGGGCAATCAGGAGGTTAATCAAAAACAATAATTTTATTGAAAAAAACCTGTCTTATTTCAGCTTCAGCTCACAGATGATATCTTCAATTTGTGCTTCTAATACGGCATTTATTTTATCGAAATCTTCCTTTTTTCTCAACTGTCCTTTGATGCCGAAATAAAATTTAATTTTCGGCTCCGTCCCGGAAGGGCGAACGCTCACCTTTGAACCGTTTTCAGTGAAAAATTGTAAGACATTTGACTTCGGTAAATCAATAGTCTTTTTGCTGTTCGTAACCAAGTCATGGTCAATGCCGGTTTGGTAGTCTTTGATACGTACCACTTTGGAGCCGCCCAGCGTTTTGGGAGGATGGGTACGAAAATCATCCATAATTTTATTAATTTCTTCGGCTCCGGCTTTGCCTTTCCTGACAATGGAAACAAGTTTTTCTTTGTAGAAACCGAATTCCACATACAATTCTTTCAGCATTTCATACATGCCAATGCCCTGGTCGGCAGCCCATGCGGCCGTTTCGGCAATCATCGAGCAGGAAATCACAGCATCTTTGTCGCGGACAAAATCACCGACAAGATATCCGTAGCTCTCTTCACCACCGCCGATAAAGGTTTTTTCTCCTTCAAAACGTTTGATAATATCGGCAATGTATTTGAACCCGGTGAGTACATCGAAATGCTGCACATCGTATTTTTCAGCCAAATCAAAAAGTAGTTCGGAAGTTACGATGGTTTTAACAATGAATTCATTGCCAGTAAGCTTGCCGTTTTCCGACCATTTTGTCAACAAGTAGTTGATAAGCAGCGAAGCAGCCTGGTTGCCGTTCAGCAAAACAAAATCATTTCCGCTTCTAACGGCAATACCCACCCGGTCACCATCGGGATCAGTGGCCATAACCAGGTCGGCACCAATGGCTTTGGCTTTCTCAATGGCCAGTTTCAAAGCAGCCGGCTCTTCGGGATTAGGTGATTTTACGGTTGGGAAATTACCATCGGGAACAGCCTGCTCTTCAACGATATGGACGTTTTGGAAGCCGAAATTCGTTAGCGAATCCGGAACCAGCTTAATACCGGTACCATGCAATGGCGTGTACACGATGCTAAAATCTTTCCGGCGTTTAATGACTTCCGGCGAAAGGGAAAGCGCTTTTACCTTTTTTAGATATACATTATCCACCTCTTTGCCAATACTTTCAATTAAAGCAGGATTTCCGGAGAATTCAACGTCATCAATATTGCCAATCTTACTGACTTCTGTAATTACATTTTTGTCGTGCGGACTAATCAGCTGGCCTCCATCTTCCCAGTAGGCTTTGTAGCCGTTGTATTCCTTAGGGTTATGCGAAGCGGTAATCATTATGCCGCCCTGGCATTTCAAATGGCGAATGGCAAAAGAGAGTTCCGGCGTAGGCCGCAGGTCATCAAACAGATAGACTTTAATACCGTTAGCGGAAAAAATGTTGGCTGCCACTTCGGAAAAATAGCGGCTGTTGTTTCTGGAATCACAGGCAATGACAACGCTGATTTGTTCTTTTTCAGGAAAATTCATTTTCAGGTAATTGCTGAATCCCTGTGTTGCCATGCCAACAGTGTATTTGTTCATACGGTTGGAGCCGGCTCCCATAATGCCGCGCAAACCTCCCGTTCCGAATTCCAAATCACGATAAAAAGCTTCGGTAAGTTCCTGAGGGTTGTTTTCCATCATATCGCGAACGGCTTGTTTGGTTTCTTCATCGTAATCGCCGTTAAGCCACACGTTGGCTTTGTCCAGAACATTTTGATCTATCATAGTTTTCATAGATTTATAGCTTTTATTATTCTGTTTATCAATTTGTTAAACTTGATATGCATTTTTTTCTTTATGCAAATAATTCCAAACCAGACATTCGTTTAATTCTTAGGCATCCACTGGTTAGCCTTGCGGGGAAGAATACCGTGAGAATCTGTTGTGTTTAATTTTGTATAACATGGATTTCTTTATATTACTTCTTGTTTAGTTGTTTCAATACAATTTTCAGGCTGTCGAGCCAGTATGGAACTTCCAGTCCGAAATCTCTTTTGATTTTGGTTTTGTTCAACACACTGTAAAACGGTCGGTTGGCTTTAGCCGGGAAATCTTTTGATTCAATGGCATTTATCCGGCACGGGGTTCCCGACTCACGCATAATAGCCTGCGCAAAATCGTACCAGCTGATAACGCCTTCGTTGCTGTAATGATAGATATCTACGTCGTCTTGAAACTTTTCGCCGGAAAGAATATTTAAAATGGCGCGTGCCAGGTCACCGGCATAAGTGGGTGTACCGATTTGATCGGCTACCACGCCCAGCGATTCCCGTTCTTTTCCGAGCCGGAGCATGGTTTTTACAAAATTGTTGCCAAAAGAAGAATAAAGCCAAGCTGTCCGGATAATCAATCCGTTACAG
Source organism: uncultured Bacteroidota bacterium (assembly GCA_913009685.1). Taxonomy (GTDB): domain Bacteria; phylum Bacteroidota; class Bacteroidia; order Bacteroidales; family F082; genus Sulfidibacterium. The sequence continues at coordinate 49,559 of CAJVXP010000009.1, read as the reverse complement.
GCAAACTGCTCCATCGCCTCTTCTCCTTTGCGTTTGCTCAGTCCGTAAAAAGAGTTGGGCGAAGGCGGGTCGGTTTCGGCGTATGGCCGGTAATTTGTGCCGTCAAACACATAATCGGTGGAAATATGAACCAGATAAACGTTGTGGCCGGCACATGCTTTGGCAAGAAACTCCACTGCCGTTGCATTGATGAACATGGCCAGCTCACGGTCGTCCTCCGCTTTGTCCACAGCAGTGTATGCTGCACAGTTAATACAATAGTCGAAAGTCGAATTTTCCAGAAAATCATTAATCGCTTTTTCATCGGTGAGGTCCAGTTCGTCCACATCGGTATAGGTAAAAGCAAAACCGGGATACTGCTTTTCCAACTGCCTGATTTCAGATCCCAGCTGCCCGTTGCTGCCCGTAACAAGAATTTCCTTCATGGTCAAATGTTCTTATCTTCCCGAATAAGGTTCTCGAAATATTGAATGGTTTTCTTCAGCCCTTTTTCCAGGGGAATTTTTGGTTCCCAGTTAAGTTTTTCTTTAGCAAGACTGATATCCGGATTGCGTTGCATGGGATCATCGGAGGGAAGCGGATGATAAATAAGCTTTGATTTGCTTCCAATCATGCCGATAATCTTTTCGGCCAGTTCCAGGATGGTAAATTCTATCGGATTGCCAATGTTTACCGGACCGATAAATTCATCACCGGTAGCCATCATTTTTATCATACCTTCTACCAAATCGTCCACATACTGGAAGCTACGGGTCTGCCGGCCATCTCCATAAATTGTGATATCCTTGCCACGAAGTGCCTGCATGATAAAGTTGGAGACGACCCGTCCGTCGTGGGGATGCATGTTGGGTCCATAGGTATTAAAAATACGGATAATCTTAATTTTTACATTGTTCTGATGATGGTAGTTCATGAACAAAGTTTCGGAAACCCTTTTGCCCTCATCGTAGCATGATCGCAGTCCGACAGGATTCACATGACCCCAGTAATCTTCCGTTTGCGGGTGAACCTGCGGGTCGCCGTAAACTTCACTGGTAGAAGCCTGAAGAACTTTGGCACGAACTCTTTTTGCCAGTCCCAACATGTTTATGGCTCCCATAACCGAGGTCTTTACCGTTTTTATGGGATTATATTGATAATGAATGGGAGAAGCAGGACAAGCCAGATTGAAAATCTGATCAACCTCCACAAAATAAGGGCTGGTAACATCGTGGCGAACCACCTCAAAATAGGGATCATCCATGAGGGAGACAATGTTTCTTTTTTGTCCTGTAAAATAATTATCGAGAGAGATAACTTCGTTTCCTTCGTGTAGAAGGCGTTTGCAAAGGTGAGACCCGATAAAACCAGCTCCTCCCGTAACAAGAATTCGTTTCATAACCAAAAGTATTTAAAAAACTCCCAAACATAAGTTGTCCGGGAGTCAGAAGTTCAAAATTTATTTATTTGTATTGTTTCGTCCGATGCCGAAGTAGTCAAAGCCGGCTTCCGCCAGATCATCAGGGCTGTAAATGTTACGTCCGTCAAAAATGACTTTCCCTTTTAACAGCCTGTCTATTATCTTTAAATTGGGGTATTTGAATTCAGGCCATTCGGTAATTACAAAAAGACCTTCGGCATCGATGAGTACTTCATACTGGTCATCAATCAGCTGGACAGAGTCTCCCAGGATTCGCCGGGCTTCTTCCAGGGCAACAGGATCATAAGCCTTCACTTTGGCGCCGGCATCCAGCAGCTTTTTAATGATGACAAGTGAAGGAGCTTCACGCATATCATCGGTTTGCGGCTTAAATGCCAATCCCCACAAAGCGAAAGTTTTCCCTTTCAGGTCACCATCGAAATAATGCATCGCTTTTCCGAAAAGAACAGATTTCTGCCGTTCGTTGACATTTTCCACAGCTTTAAGCACTTCCATATTATAACCGTTTTTCTCAGCAGTCATAATCAGCGCTTTCACATCTTTAGGGAAGCAGGAACCGCCGTAACCCGTGCCGGGATAAATAAAATAAGGACCAATACGCCGGTCGGAGCCAATACCTTTCCGTACAAAATTTACATCGGCACCGACAATCTCACACAGGTTGGCAATGTCGTTCATAAAGCTAATCTTTGTAGCCAGCATGGAGTTAGCGGCATATTTTGTCATTTCGGCAGAAATAATGTCCATGAAAATAACAGGATGTCCGTTCATGGTGAAAGGTTTGTAAAGCCGTTCCATAATTTTTTTTGCTTTGTCCGAATCCAACCCTACCACAATCCGGTCGGGTTTCAGGAAATCCTCCACTGCTGCGCCCTCTTTCAGGAACTCCGGATTGGAAGCCACATCAAAGGGGATGTTTACTCCTCTTTTGTCCAGTTCTCCCTGAATGGCAGCTCTGACTTTTTCGGCTGTTCCCACAGGAACCGTACTTTTGGTAACCATCAAAAGGTATTTGGTCATGTGTTGTCCCACTTCCCTGGCTACTCCCAAAACATATTTTAGATCGGCGCTTCCATCTTCATCCGGCGGTGTTCCCACAGCGCCGAAAATAACATCAGCATCATCCAGATTTTTCGAAAGTTCCGTGCTGAATTTAAGCCGTTCTTTCTCTGTGTTTCTTTTAACCAGCTCTTCCAGTCCCGGTTCGTAAATGGGTAAGATTCCCTTTTTCAGGTTTTCAATTTTTTGTTGATCTATGTCAATGCAGGTAACGTCAATGCCTACTTCGGCAAAACAAGAACCGGTTACTAATCCGACGTAACCGGTACCAACCATTATTATCTTCATATTTTCTTTTTTTCAGTTAATATAATCTTCAAAAGTAAATAAATAATTGAGATAGACAGGTTAAGTTATGCCGGTTATTCAATGCGGTATAAGAAACTTAAACCCAGCGATTCTTTCCATTGCAGCTTGCTTTTTTCAGAAACTATCGTGCTCGTACCATCAACATTTTCGTAAATGGGAAACATGGCATTGGGGTCATATTTTAATTGTAAGAGCAAAACCGTTGAAAAATATTTATTCACTTTAAAAGTCAGTTCGTTATGCCAGTCCATGTCTATTTGCCAGCGTTTGGAAGGCTCTTCTTCGAGATAGTTATTATAAAGGCTTACACGGGTTTTGAAAAGGATATTTTCCATAATTTTGGTTTGAAAACTGCTAAGGATATTGATTCCGAGTTGCCCCGAGAGGTCTTTGCCGGGCACCAGTCTGTTTCCCAGCGAGTCATAAACAGCTTTTTTTACGCCGTAAGCTCCCTTGTCAGCGAGGCTTTGGTCGAGGACAAAGGTTATTTTTCCCGCAAGGGGACTCATAAACAGCTCAAAGTTCTTTTTGGGATTAAACCGGAAACCAGTGGATATAGTAACATATCCCGGGGCCATAAAATCTGAAATCACATGGCTGAAATCCGGATTTTTGTAACCTTTTGAAAATTGTGTTTTAAAAGAGAGAATACTACTGAAATACCATTTTTTGGAAACCTGGCTGGAAACGGTGACCGAAAGGTCAATTTTGTCATCGGTCTTTTGAACTCTTTTATGAAAATAGCCAACCATACCGTAAGCGAGGTGAGCCGTGTGGTCAAACGAGAATTTGTTCTTTTTGTATTTCAAATGATAGTCCACCGAGGCACGTCCCGAAAGGGAGCTTTCTCCGCCAGCTGCCCAGTTTTTAAAGCCAATCTGATTAATCATAAATGCGTACTTCCCTTTATATGACCAGGGGTTGGTGGTATCGGCTTTTTCACGGGGAATGGAATCTGCGGGGACGTCAGCCATTAGTCCCATGGATAAAAATAAAAACGCCAAAACAAATACACGAAACTTCATCTCCATTATCTAAATTTATTACCCCTGAACATCATCAGATTTGCCAATGATGTTCAGGGGTTAATTATTATTCAGTCAAATCAATTCACTTTATTTCAGCCATTTGTCTAACCAGTTGAAGAAAGTACGTTGCCATAAAATGCCGTTTTGCGGCTTTAGTATCCAATGACTTTCATCCGGGAAGTAGAGAAACTCGGCCGGAACGTGAAGCAGAACGGCTGCATCAAAAGCCTGCATGCCCTGGGTTACCGGAATACGGTAATCCAATTGTGAGTGAATCACCAAAATGGGAGCATTCCAGTTTTGTACAAAATTACTTGGCGAAGCTGTAGCGTAAGTATGCTGAGCCACTTTGTTGCTTTTGTCCCAGAAGGGGCCACCCAAATCCCAGTTTACGAACCACATTTCGTCAGTTTCGAGATACATCGACTTCAGATCGAACATGCCATCGTGAGCGATAAGCGCTTTAAACCTGTGGTTCAGGTTGTGGCCGGCAATCCAGTAAATGGAATAACCGCCGAAAGAAGCGCCTACAGCGCCAAGCCGGTTTTCGTCGATGTAAGGCTCTTTTTTCAGCGAATCGATGGCGCTGAAATAGTCTTTCATAACCTGACCACCGTAGTTACCGCTGATTTCTTCATTCCATTTGGTGCCGAATCCGGGAAGCCCCCGGCGGTTAGGAGCAACAATAATGTAATTGTTGGCTGCCATCATCTGGAAATTCCAGCGGTATGACCAAAACTGGCTGACCGTGCTCTGCGGGCCGCCCTGGCAGTAAAGGAGTGCGGAATACTTTTTGTCAGGATTAAAATGAGGCGGATAAATTACCCAGGTAAGCTCTTGTTTGCCATCCGTCGTTTTTACCCAGCGTTTTTCAATCTTGCCCATGGTAAGTTGGTCAAGGAGGTCTTTGTTGGTGGACGTAACCTGCCGGGCATCTCCGTTTTTAGCATTTACAGCATAAACCTCAACAGGCATCGACATGCTCATGCGTGTGGCATAAAGTGTTTTACCTGCCGGAATCACATTGGTGTAATCGTGGATGCCTTCGGTAACTTTGGTGATCCTGCCTTTTTTAACATCCAACCGGTAAATATCGTCCGAAGCATGCCAGTCACTGATAAAGTAAACATATTTTCCATTTTTGCTCCATTCCAGACCGTGAGCGTTTTGGTCAAAATCTCTGGTGTAGTCGGCTTTTTCACCGGTCTTCAGATTCATAATGAAAAGGCGGTTTTTGTCCGACTCATAGCCGTCGTGTTTCATACTTTCCCAGGCCATAAATTTTCCATCGGGGGAAAACACCGGAGCCACATCGTAACCCATCATGCCGTTGGTCATATTTTGAGTGGTTTTGTCAGCCAGATGATAAAAGTAGATATCTGAGTTGGTGGAAAGGGTGTAGGCAAGTCCTTTCTTTTTGCGACATGTGTAAGCAATAGTTTTGGAATCGGGAGTCCAGTTTATTTGTTCCATGCCACCAAAGGGTTTCATGGGACTTTCGTAAGGTTCCCCTTTCATGATGTCAACGATCTTTTTCAGGGAAGAGCCATCGTAACTGGCAACAAAGATATGACTGTAACTGTCAACCCATGTATCCCAGTGGCGATACATCAGGTCGGTGTAAATTCTGCCTGTGGTTTTGGGCAGATCGGGATAAATGTCGCGGGGTGTTTTGTCAATTTTTACCTCTGCGGTAAAGAGAATTTTTTTTCCATCGGGAGCATATTTAAAACCTGTAATGCCGCCTTTGAAATGGGATATCTGTATCGGGTCGGAGCCATCGGGATTTATTTCCCATAGCTGCATGGAGCCATTACGAGCGGAAAGAAAACCGATTTTCTTGCCATCAGGCCGCCAAAGGGCATTGTATTCGCTGCCGGCCGTGTGGGTAAGCTGTTTTAGGTTTCTACCGTCCACACCTATACTATAAAGTTCGCGGTTGCCTTTATTTTGCTTTTTGCTGTAATAAGTTACCCCGTAAACAAGGGTTTTGCCATCGGGCGAAAGCTGAATGTCGCTCAGGCGGCCAAAAGACCATAAAACTTCCGGCGTCATAATATCGCTGGAAAGCTTGAGGTTGGGTTTTTCAATGAGGTTTGCTTTTTGCTGTTTTATCCGGTTTGTCTGTTTACAGGCAGAAAAACCAAACAGGACGATGAGTAATAAGATGCCATATTTTTTCATGATTTTGACTGTTTAAATGAAACAACAAAAATAATGAAATGTGGGGATTTGATAACAGAAAAAATCTCAAAAAGTTATAGGTAAATCGCATGTATCAACCAAATGACTTGAGCGTCTGCTTGTGCCGTTTATTTACTATTTTCATTTACTTTTCCAAATAAATCAACACGGGTACGCCGGAAAGATTTATCCTCAAAACCCGGTTTGTTTCCCTGAATGAAACATTTTTGTTATTGAAAATGGAATTGATTTTTGAAACTTTTTCAGGAACACCTAATTCTTCCGGCAGCTGCTCTAAATGGTGAGATGCTGTGGGCCTCCAGGCGATGATAATGTTGCTTCCGGTTGTGTAATCTTCTAATAAATAGGCATATACATCGTTGTCCTCTCTTATGATTTTAGCAAAATGATAGTTCCCGATTTTTTGTTGCAGAAGAGCAAACACCTTAAAAGAGAGTTTTTCACGAAACCCTGTGTTGTACGAACCGCAAAGTCCGGAGCGGTTGTGTAAAAAAGAGCTGTAGGCCACATTGGCAAAAAAGTACCAGTAAAACTGCCGGGTGCCCAGCCGCCAGAGTATCATGGCCATCCGTACGCCGTAAATCGCCTGCTTCTGCTCTGAAACACACTCGCTGTGCGTGCAGTTTTCGCCTCCGCCTTTGCTGTCGAAACCGAATTCTGTAACATAGATCGGTTTTCCCGGCATGTTTTTGTTTCTGAAACGTATCAGATTGATTATAGACCATACTTCTGAACGCGGGTCTTCGGGATTTACGGCCGTTCTTTTTCCGTTTTCCTGAAAAACGTAGGAATAAATGTGGGTGTTCAGACCATCAATATTTCTGTCAGAAGCGGTGATAAAGCGTGAAATGTAATTGTTGTTGTCGTTTTCCGGCTCAAAAGCCTGAACAGCACAGGAAATTACCGGGACTTTTGAAACGGATTTGATGCCCGCATTCATCCCGGCGAGAATTTGACGATAAGTTAACGTACTGTAACCCCAGGGCTCATTGCCAATTTCAATTTTATCCACTATGTTGTTCTTAACACAAAAGTGGGTAGCGTAGGCTTTTCCGAAAGCATAAGCCTCGTGATAAGTATTTTTCCATAGCGAATCAGGGAAGTTGTCCTGTGTAAAAGCCAGGCTTATGTCGATGCTAAATCCCGACCGTATCCAGGTTTTGTATTCCCGGTCCCAGTTAAGCCATTTTTTAGCCGGTGTTCCGCCGCCGGCTGCCATTTTCGTAAAATCAGGAATCTGTTGCGGTCGAATCATATCCCAATTCAGGGGCTCGTAACTTCTTAAATTTTTGCTTACAGCCTTGAATTTTTCCTGTCCGGTACCTGGCTTCAGAAGGTCAGAATAAACGCTGTAGCCCCAGCCCCAGAAAGTGTTTAGTCCAAATGCTTCGGCAAAAGTATTTTGAGAAGGCTCCGCTGCAGGTCTTGCACCCCAGGGGCCGTTTTTATCGTACACCGCAAACTCCCATAGAGCGGCTTTTTGATAATTACGCAACGGTAGGGAAAACACAACTTTCAGGTATCTTGCCCGTATCGTGTGCGATAAGGGTTCATATAAAAAAGGAATGGCTTTGGGATTTAAGGAGGTTACAGGTTTCCACCGGTGTTTGTCGTTGCCGGCAAGCACTTCTATCCGCGTAACGGATTGGCTGTTGAGCTGGCGGCTGCTTATCCAGCCGATATCTCTCGTTCGCCCATAATCAAAAAGCACGTATTCCGTTGGCGGTTTGTGCAGGGCTGCCAGTTCGTACAGTTGGAATGATATGTTACTTTCCAGGCGGATACTGATAATTTTTTCTTTTGTTTTAATGATGAAATTTTTTGCCTGGAAATTGTCTGAAGGCGGATAAGAAAACCGGATGATCCGGTGGCTTTGGGTTTGCAGGCTGAGAAACAAAGAATCCTTTGTTTCTGCTTTTAAGCTCAAAAGCAGGAGGGAGGCGGCAGGCTGCAGACGGAGGGACAGCCTGCCGTTTTGGATCTCCTGATGGGTATTGGTATTGCCATCGAATGCAGGATTTTGTGCAGGAAGTCCGGGTTGCAGAGAAAAATGCTGCGGATTCAGAAAGTAGTTCAAATCTTTTCGTGCAATGTAACCGTGCGGTAGCGGATTTCCTGATTGCCAGAAAGTATGCGGATTGTTGTCGTTGATATTTTGTGAATTTTGACCGGAACTGACGGTAATTTTTGCTGCATAAGGATGCACCAGACCTGCATCGGCATCCCATTGCTGTGCAGTGAGGGAAACAGAAAAAATCAATGAGATTACAAACAAGAGAAAACGCTGTGTCATAGCCGTTTTTTTGGTTTGTAAAAGTAATAAAATGTGCTCTTGCAGGACATTCGTAAACATTCGGATTACAAATCCGAATGAGCGAGGCGTTCTTTCGCCCCCTCGTTCTTACGTTCTCTCTTTTCTCAGCCAGTCATACCAGGCATCCATGCCCTCGCCGGTTGTGGCGGATATTTCAAAGAATTTTAAATGATGGTTGACCCGTTTTGCATAATCTTTGGCTTTTTCCATGTCAAAGTTTACGTAGGGTAATAAATCGATTTTGTTGATGATACATATATCCGCAGATTGAAACATATCAGGGTATTTTATGGGTTTATCATCGCCTTCCGTAACACTGATAAGAACAATGCGGCTATTCTCGCCGAGGTCAAAAAGTGCAGGGCACACGAGGTTACCAACATTTTCAATCATAACGACAGCCTTTTCCGGAGGGTTCAGCTTTTTCAGCGCCCTGTGAACCATGTCGCTGTCGAGATGGCAACCTTGTCCTGTGTTAATTTGAACTACCGGAATGCCTTGTGATTCAATTCGTCGCGCATCGTTAAAAGTCTGTTGGTCACCTTCAATTACTGAAAATGGTATTTCATCTTTCAGGTCGTGAAGGGTTTTTTCGAGAAAACTGGTTTTTCCGGAACCGGGAGAACTAACAAGATTCAGTGCAAGAATATTTTTTGCTTCGAAAAAGCCTCTGTTTCGCTCGGCAGTCAGATTGTTGCTTTGCAGGATGTCCTGTTCCATCTCAACCACGGTTTTTGTATGCGGATGGTCGTGATGATGGTGATGAGGATGCTCGTGGTCATGTTTTTGTTCGGGCATCAACGACAGCTCCTCCGGATTTACTTTTCCCGGCCTGGCTATCAGTACGTTGTTCTCTGTGGAATTACCACAACCGCATGTCATACACATAATGCTGTCTTTTTAATTTTTGATTACTATCATTCTTTTTATTCTTAACTCTTTGCCTGAAATGATGTCGCAAAAAGGATTTCCACATTCCGGACAGGCATCGAAGCTGCTGGTGGCGGCAAAAGAATGTCCGCACGCTGTGCATTTTGCTTTTGCCGGTGGCCGGTTGATTTTTAGCTTTGTGTTTTCCAGAATTGTTTTGCTCACCCCGGCATCCCAGGCGAAATAAAAAGCATCCATTTCCACGCCGGAGATCATGCCTATATCCAGTTCAATGGATTCCACGGCATCAGCCTGTTGCTTTCCGCGCTCTTTTTCCACCGTGTCAACGATACTCATAACTATGGATAACTCGTGCATTGTTCGGCGTTTTATCAAAATATTTCTTCAAAATCTCTTTTCATATACTGAATACGTTCGAAGCTGGCATCAGTGGTTTGATAATCCAGCGATTTTCCGCGGAAGTCATCCAGACTTTCAAAGTGATGTTTCTTCATCCAGTTCTCCAAGCCTCCCAGCATTTTTGCAATATGGGGAATCCCGTTTTGAAAAAGGGTAGAGCAAACTTCTACAGCCCGTGCCCCTACAAGAATTTGTTTTATTAGAGCCGTATCGTAATGAATGCCGGTGGAGGCGACCAGATCGCAGGACACCTCGTTACCACTCAGCAGGGCTATCCATCGCAAGGGCAGACTCATCTCTTCAGGAGAGGAAAAATGCTCGCGGCTGACGACTTTTAAGGATTCAATGTCAATATCGGGTCTGAAGTAGCGGTTAAACAGTACCAATCCATCGACACCTGCATCAACCAAACGCCTGATGAGCGTGCAGAGATTGGTAAAGAATGGTCCCAGCTTTATGGAAACCGGTATACTGACTTCCTGTTTTACCTTTCCCAGAATTTTCACATAAAGGTCTTCAATTTCAATGCTGGACATGCTGTTGTTGAACGGAAAAATGGAAATGTTCAGCTCCAGTGCATCAGCACCTGCATTTTCAATTTCTTTGGCATATTTTGGCCAGTTGTCGGCACTTTTACAATGGATACTGGAGATAATCGGTACGGAAGCATCAATAGCCTTGGTTGTTTTAACAAATTGCAGATAGTGGTCCAGTACAGCTTCTTTAGAAAGATTTAAAATATATTCCCTGGCTTCGGAAAACCAGTAGTAGGCTTCATTTTCTTTGCTCTGTTTTAACCTTGCCTCAGCCCGCAGGCTCATTTGTTCCTCAAAAATCGACTTAAGAACAACAGCTGAGGCGCCGTAGCTAATACATTGCCGAATAGTCTCCACTTCGCCGCTTATTCTTGAACTGCTGATTATTATCGGATTTTTCAGCTTTAATCCCATATAGGTTGTGGATAAATCCATAATATAAATTTTTAATTATCTGATAAGTAGTCTGTTAAAAGCCCGGTCATGGCATGGAAGCTCACTTCAAGATTCTCTTTTGCCCTTTCGGTCAGCCCTTCCTGCATACCCCATTCATAACCGCGAATGTGCAACAGATGGCTCACCGGTTGTTTCCCGAAAAGCGAACGACACAAATAAAGCACATAAGCCGGAGCGACGGCATGCATGCTGAATTCGAGCTGTGCGTCGGAAGGCTTAATCGTAGTGTATGCAAATTGATGGATATTTTCGCAGGAAGCATCGGCAAAAATCACCTTATCGTAATGTGAAATTTTCTCTGCATCTTCAATATTAAGCTGATAGTTCATATCCACATCAATAGTACCCGGAAAATTCTTCTCAGCCCATTCTTTCAACATTTTTACACAGCTCACACCCAGGCCATCATCTTGCCGTCCGGGATTTCCGTAACCATAAACAAGAATCTTTTTCATTGTTTTCAGTCTTTCATTTTGTGATCTAAAATCCGCCCGCTTGCTCCTAAAATGGTCATTTCGAGAGGCATTTGCCCCAGTGCATGTGTGGCGCAACTCAGGCAGGGGTCATAGGCTCTGATGGCTACTTCAACAGCATTCATCATGGGTTCGGTAATCGTTTCCTGTCCGTTCATAAACGCCCGTGCCGTACTTTCAACGGCCCGGTTCATGGGTTCGTTGTTGTTGGTGGTCGAAACAATCAGGTTAGCCATGGTAATCAAATCATTATCATCGATTTTGTAATGATGGAAAAGTGTCCCACGGGGTGCTTCAATGACGCCCACACCTTCTTTTTGTTTCTTTCCCTTAACAACGAGGTCTTCATTTTGTAAATCCGGATCATGGAGTAAATCCCGGATGACCTCGGCGGCATGCAGCACTTCTATCAGCCGTGCCCAGTGATAATGCAGACTCATGTTGTTGGGTTTGCCGTGGGTATAAGCTTTATACTCTTCAAATTCTTTTTGAGCAAGGGGAGAGGGGATAAAATCGCAAGTGTTCAGGCGTGCCAGCGGTCCTACACGATACCAGCCTTTCTCTTTTCCCAAATGTTTCAGATAGGGGAACTTCATGTAGCTCCAGCTTTTTACTTCTTCTTCGATGTAGTTATAATATTCGTGGTAGTCAACATCGTCGAGAATCCGGTTTCCTTCGCTGTCCACTGCACGGAGTACACCGTGATAAATGTCCAAAGCACCATCTTTTCTTACCATACTCAAATGGTTGGAAGGAAAGCTGGCAAAATCATCGACTTTGGCGTGATTTTGCTTGTGATAATTTTTGAAGAACTCCAGAGCCGACAGCGACCATTCTATCATTTTGTCAGCATTTAGCGGGTCAGGACCTTTTAAGAGCTCATCGCGCTCCGCAATGCTGAGATTTTTGTTGATGCCACCGGGAATGGCTCCCGTTCCGTGGATTTTCTTTCCGGCGGTAAGACGAATGACCTCCTGGCCGAATTTTCGCATCATAACACCTTGTACTGCCAGCTCTTTGTGTACCTGAGCAACACCGACAATATTTCGCATGGCAGGGTCGCCATCAATACCAAACAGGAAATCAGGAGAACTCAGATGAAAAAAATGTAAAACATGCGATTGGAAAAACTGGCCGTAGTGCATAAGACGACGCATTTTTTCACCTACGGCCGTCAGCCCATCGCCATCACCGGCTCCCACAATAACATCCAGTGCTTTAGCAGCAGCTATATGATGGCTTACCGGACAAATGCCGCAAAGCCGTTGTACCAAAACGGGCGCTTCCCAGTAAGGCCTTCCCTGAACAAAACGTTCGAAGCCGCGAAATTCAACAATGTGTAGCCTGGAATCTATAACCTGATGATTATCATCCATTTGGATTGTAACTTTTCCGTGGCCTTCAACTCTTGTAACAGGTTCTATGGTTATTTTCTTTGACATATTGCTATTTTTTAATCAAATTTGACTACTTCGTAAGGTATTTCCATGGGATTGTCGGTAATGAGCGCATAAAGTGCATTCCAAATAAGGTCGGCACGGGGAGGACATCCCGGAAGGAAATAATCGATTTTTACAATTTCGTGACATGGATATACCTGGTCGAGCAAAAGAGGAAGCTCTTCATCGTTGGGGAGGATATGCTCCTTGTTTTCCTGTACGGTAGGGCCATCGATATACGCCTCTTTCAGGCATTCCTCAATGGGAATTCCGTTGCGCATAGCCGGCAAACCTCCCATAATGGCACATTCTCCGAGAGAAACCAGAATCTTGCAATTTTCTCTGAAATATTTCAGAATTTCCACGTTTTCGCTATTGCAACAGCCTCCTTCTATAATCCCGATATCTACCGGTTTGGTAAATTTTTTAATGTCATCAATAGGTGATTTGTTGAATTCCACCAGCTCTATGAGATCCAGAATTCGCTCATCAATGTCCAGTATGGACATGTGGCAGCCGAAACATCCGGCAAGTGAAGTAGTGGCTAATATTTTTTTATTCATAATTTACGCTTTAAACATTATTTTCAATTTCACTTCCAATAGGTTGCTTGTCATATTTCCGGGTTCCAATGGGCTGGTCAAATCCTTTTTCTTTGTAAAGGATAGAACCTACCGGACAATTTTCCATGGCTTTTTTCGCAAGATCATCGGGCATGGTGTCCCCGAGAACCGGATCGAGGATTACTTCCAAATGCTGCCCGCGGTTTTTGTAGGCAAAATAGTGTTTCCCGTGCTCATCGCGGATGGTCTTTATGCAGCGTTTGCAAGCAATACACCGGTTTTGTTCTTTTATAATTTTCGGGCTGGAGGCATCCACTTCCTTGCGGGGAAAGCTGTATGGGAAACGCGGAACCAGCATCTTGTAACGGTAGGCAAGTGCCTGGAGTTCACAATTTCCGCTTTTTTCACAAGCAGGGCAGAAATGATTGCCGCTGACAAACAGCAGTTCGATGATGCTTTTCCGAACTTCGTTCAGCTCTTCCGTATCATTCTCTATTTCCATACCTTCTGTTACAGGTGTGGTACAGGAGGTCATCATACGGTTGTTGATTTTTACGGTACACATGCGACAACAAGCTTTGGGGTCAGCCCCCTCAAAGTGGCAAAGTGTAGGAATGTAAATTCCGTTTTCTTTCGCTGCTTCCACAATGGTAGAGCCTTTTGTGACATAGGTTCTCTTTCCATCAATGGTAATCCTTATTTTATTATTTGTTTTTTCCATTATCTGAAATACTTTAAAAATGATGAAATGCCGGTTTTTTATTTACAAATTCACTTGATGTGGCCGTTGCCTTTCCCAGATCAAATCCACTGTCGAAACTGGTAAGACTTTGAATACGTTGCTCGTATAAATGCCTGAAATGAAAAACAGAAGAAAGAATCGGATTGCCTGCTGCTTGTCCTAATCCGCAGCGACTGGCTTTCAGCACTTTCCCCCAGTTGAGAAGGTCGTAGATGTCTTTTCTGATACCATGTCCATCCAGAATCTTTTGCAATTTATTTTTCATCAGCAACGGCATATTGCGGCAGGTGGAGCAGGAACCGCAGGATTCTTCAATGAAAAAGTCCATGAAGTTCATAACGACTTCTCTAAGCAAATTACGGCTGTTGTTAAAAATAATGATAGAACCTCCGGTAGGGAGGTCTGAATAGCTAAGCCTCCGGTCGAAAAATTTCTCCGCAATCATCATACCCGAAGGTTTATACCATTTCATCAGCTCGCTGTTATCCAGATTGTTAATGTCTTTCAAGCCGATAAGCATACCCGAAGGGCCACCCACCTGGATGGCTTGCACATCGTCAGCGCCGCTCATGGCCAGGATTTCGCGGATACTTGTTCCCCATTCCACTTCGTAAATGCCCGGATAACGACAGTCGCCCGAAATACTGAGCAATTTGGTTCCAAGCGAATCTTTGGTTCCGAAGTTTGAATACCATTCGGCTCCGTGATGCAGTATTTTTACTGCGGTAGCAAGGGTTTCCACATTGTTTACAATTGTCGGATAGCCAAGATAACCCTTTTCGACGGGGAACGGTGGTTTGTCGCGTGGTTCGCCCCGCTTGCCTTCCAACGATTCAATCAGCGCTGACTCTTCGCCACAGACGTAGGCTCCTGCACCTAATTGAATACGTATGTCGAAATTGAAATCTTTCACGCCGGCAATATTTTTTCCGAGGAAATGATCTTCACGCATTTTGGCGAGTTTGCGATTTAAAAACCGGAGCAGATACTTGTACTCATAGCGTAAATAGAGCAGACCGATGTCAGCACCTGTTGCATAAGCTGCTACAACCATGCCTTCAAACACCAGTTCCTGATACTCAGTTAGCATTACGCGGTCTTTGAAAGTGCCGGGTTCGCCTTCATCGGCATTACAAATGATCACCCGGTGTTTCCCTTCCGTGCGACGACCAAAACGCCATTTCAGACCCGTGGGGAAGCCTGCTCCACCGCGTCCTCGCAGATTAGAGGCTTCAATTTCACTAATGACCTCTTCCGGACTGTAGTCTTTTAACTTTGATTTTAAAAGGCTATAGGGCTCATAATCATTTTTCAGAATGATAGATTTCTTTCTGATATGATTGTTGACCATCGCCCTTACATCAGGGTCGGAATTGTTACCATTACCATAGTCTTCATATACCAAATCGTCTATGTGCTTCCCGGCACGCATTCCCTCCACAAGATTCATAACACGATAGGGAGTAAGGTTTGTGAAAACTTTATCGTTTATAATGGCGGCCGGTTCCTGATCGTTCATCCCGATACAGGATGTGTTAAACAGTCCGAAAAGACCATCATCAGACACTTCTCCAAACGATATTCCGCAATATTTTTCAAAAGCCTCTTTTACGGCTTCTCTGCCGTTCATAAAGGCTATTATACTGCTGTCAAGATAAATATTATACTTTCCGCGTGGCTTTTGGGAGAGAAAATGATAGAAAGAAAGGGTTTCCTGCACCTGAGCCATTGAAATACCTAAGGAGTCTGATATGTTTTGCATGTCTTCTTGCCCTACAAACCCTTGCATTTCATTGATTGATAATAAGATATCCATCAATCTGGTTTTGTCGTAACCAAATTGAGCCAGCAACTGATTTATTTTCGATTTTTCTGCCATAGATTATTAATTTGTATTATTTTTGCCCTGTTAAAAAATTCACAGCAAAAGTATAAATTTATTCGTGAAATAAATCACAGGTACGGAATTTAAAATGGTTATAAATTAGAAAGTGGGAATGATTGTTGAGGCTTATAAGATAGAGATTAAAGGGCTGGTGCAGGGTGTAGGCTTTCGCCCTTTTATTTATAAACTGGCCAAAAGGCACTCCATCCGTGGAAATGTGGAGAACAACAACGAGGGTGTTTTGGTACAGGCCGAGGGAAACCGAAACCATCTTCAACAATTTATAAAGGCGATGAAAGCGGAGGCTCCTGTGGCTTCTAAAATTGCCGCAATAAATATTAAGGTGGAACCAATAACAGGTTTCGAGAACTTTTCCATTCTTCCAAGTCATTCTTATTCCAATGAAATAACAGAGGTGAGTCCTGACATTGCGGTTTGTGATGACTGCCTGGAAGATATGAAAAGCCAACCGCACCGGATAGATTATCCTTTTACAAATTGCACGCACTGTGGCCCCCGGTTTAGTATAATAAAGGTATTGCCCTACGATCGGCACAATACTACCATGGCACCGTTTAAAATGTGCGATACCTGCCATTCGGAATACACCGATGTGCCTGACAGGCGTTTTCATGCCCAACCGGTAGCTTGCAACCACTGTGGTCCAAGATATTCGCTGCATTTGTCCAATGGAGAAATCCTTGATGATTTTGAAACCATTTTGAAAAAGGTTGTCCGCTTGCTGGACGGGGGAAAAATATTGGCTATGAAAGGGTTGGGTGGTTTCCATTTGAGCTGTAATGCTTTCAATGAAGATACCATTCGCCTGTTACGTTTGAAAAAAAACAGAGAGGGGAAACCTCTGGCCGTTATGTTTGCCAATGTGGAAACGGTGAGAAATTATCTACATGTAAATACTGAAGAAGAAAAATTGCTGCAAAGCTGGCGCCGTCCCATAGTGCTGCTGCGGGAGAAGAAGCCGATGCCCTTCTCCGTCAGCAACGGGCTTAATACCGTGGGGGCCATGCTGCCTTACATGCCTTTCCATTATCAGCTTTTTGAAAAATTACGCACCCCTGCTTTGGTGATGACCAGCGGAAATTTGTCGGGCGAACCGGTTATTATTGATAATGAAAAGGCAGTGGAGAAGTTTGCCGGCATTGCAGATGACGTCCTCACTTACAACCGCGAAATTTATAACCGGTTGGACGACTCGGTTTGTATGGTGGTGAACGGAAAGGAGCGGGTTATCAGACGTTCGCGTGCTTATGTGCCGGCGTCAATAACCCTCAGCCATAATACGGAAGGGCTTTTTGCCGCAGGTGCGGAATTGGTGAACTGTTTTGCCGTCGGAAAAGGGAATAAAGTTTTACTGAGTCAGTATATTGGTGATCTGAAAAATCCGGAAACTCTTGATTTTTATACCGAATCCTTTCAACGATTCCGGCATTTGTTTCGCTTTAAGCCCTCTCTGGCAGCGGCCGATTTACATCCGGATTATTTTTCTACAAAATTCGCTATGGAAACAGGGATGCCTATAGAACTCATCCAGCATCATCATGCGCACATAGCCTCCTGTATGGCAGAGCATAACCTTGATGAAAAAGTAATAGGGGTTAGCTTTGATGGAACCGGACTCGGTACCGATGGGAAAATATGGGGTGGTGAATTTTTAATTTGCGACCTGATAGATTTTGAAAGGCCGTTTCATTTTGAAAATATTTTACAACCAGGTGGGGATTTGACCATCCGGCAACCCTGGCGAATGGCCGTTTCCTCTCTTTATCACTATTTTGGTGAGGATTTTTTGCGGAAAATGCAAGGGGAGCTCTTCCCTTATGTGGAGCAGGAAGCTTTCGACATGGTTTTGATTATGCTGAAAAACAGAATAAATTGTCCCGAAACCAGCAGTGCAGGGCGACTTTTTGATGCCGTATCAGCACTTACCGGTGTTTGCACCGAAGCTTCTTATCATGCCGAAGCGCCCATGAGACTCGAATCAGTAGCCGCTGAAAATGTTCGGGACAGCTATCCGTTTACTATTCAGGAAGATCAAATCTCTTTTAAACCAATGTTTTCGGGTTTGATAGATGATCTGGAAAACGGAAAATCTTCGTCTGTAATTTCTGCAAAGTTTCATAATACGGTTGTGACGGTTGTCGAAAAGATCGTGGAAAAACTGTCGGTGACAACGGGTTTGAAAAAAGTAATACTTTCAGGAGGTAGTTTTCAAAATAAAATCCTGTTAAAGAATACAGAAATTTTGCTGCGTAAAAAGGGCTTTGAAGTTTACAGCCAAGAGCAGGTTCCTTCAAACGATGGCGGTATCGCGCTGGGACAACTCGCTATTGCAGCCCGGAGGCGGGAAACGGGAAAATCCATAAAATATTGAAAATCAAGTAGAAAATCATAAAAACAAAAAAATATGTGCTTAAGTATTCCGGCAAAAATTGAAAAAATTAATGGAGAGACAGCGGTCTGTTCTGTGGGAGGCTCAACGTATGAGGCCAATTTAATGATGTTGTCAGTGGAGGAACTGGAACCCGGTGATTATGTGTTGATTCACACCGGTTTTGCTATTCAGAAACTGGATAAAGATGAGGCGGAGGCAAGTTTAGAGGCTTTCGCAGATTTTAAAAAGCTCAATGAGGAAATGGATCGTGAAGAAAATGAAAAAAACCAAAGGCTGATATGAAATATATTGATGAATTCAGAGACAGGAAGGTGGTGCAGGCGCTTGCACAGGAGATTAGGAAAGCTTCCACACAACCGGTTAAACTCATGGAGGTGTGCGGAGGTCATACCATGTCAATACAAAAATTTGGTATCCCGGCATTGCTGCCCGGCACAGTTGAGCTGATATCGGGTCCGGGATGTCCGGTGTGTGTAACAAGTCGTTCTTATATCGACAAAGCGATAGCATACAGTCAACAAAAGGATGTGATCATTGCTACTTATGGCGATCTGATTCGCGTTCCCGGTTCGGAAAGTTCTCTGGAAAAGGAGCATGCCGGCGGAGCGCAAATCCGGGTGGTTTACTCTGTTATGGATGCCTTGCAGATAGCCCGTGAGCATCCGCAGAAGAAAATTGTTTTTCTTGGTATAGGCTTTGAAACCACAGCGCCGGGATCAGCAGTAGCGATCTTGCAGGCATACAGAGAAAAGCTAACAAACTTCTTTGTATTCAGCGCTCACAAAGTTATGCCGCCTGCCATGTCTGCACTGATTGATGAAGGAGTTAAGATTAACGGTTACATCGGTCCCGGCCATGTGAGTACCATAACCGGAATGAAAATCTACGAGGGAATTCCTGCAAAATACGGACTTGGAGTAGTTATCAGTGGCTTTGAGCCGGTCGATCTTATGCAGTCGATTTTGATGTTGATAAAACAAATTGAAACCGGAAATACCCGTGTGGAGATTCAGTATAAACGAGCAGTAAAACCGGAGGGAAATGTAAAAGCACAGCAGATGATGAATGAAGTTTTTGAACCTGCCGATGACTGGTGGCGTGGTTTGGGAGTTCTAAAAGAGAGTGGCTTGAAATTAAGATCCAAATATTCCGCTCACGATGCGGAAGTAAACATCAGCGCAGACGGAATGGTGCCTTTGCGTGAGCCAAAAGGATGTATTTGCGGGGAAGTGCTGAAGGGATTAAAAAAGCCGAAAGATTGCCGGCTGTTTGGCAAAGTCTGTACGCCCCGCGATCCGGTGGGAAGCTGCATGGTGTCCAGCGAAGGAGCCTGCCAGGCGTACTATTTATATAATCGTTAGGTGCTCCGGCGTCATTGGTTGGAAATCGGAAATTGGTTCTTTGTTAAATGTAGTATAAACTACAAAACACACGGCGAATATTCATATTCTCTCATACAAATTGACCTGAGGCCTGGAAATTTAGAGTAATCATAAAAAAATAATAAGAAATAATCATGAAAGACGATAAAATATTAATGGGACACGGTAGCGGAGGCAGCATGACCCACGAATTAATTGAAAGTTTGTTTGTTCGCTATTTCGACAATCCTATCCTGCACGAACAGGGCGATTCGGCGCTTCTGAAGTTACATGGGCAAAATCTGGCATTTACCACTGATTCGTTTGTGGTAGATCCGGTTTTCTTTCCCGGCGGAAACATTGGCAAGCTTGCTATTGCAGGAACAGTTAACGATTTGGCCGTTTCCGGGGCCGTTCCCAAATACCTGAGCGTGGGATTTATCCTTGAAGAAGGATTTCCGCTTGATGAGCTGGAAAAGATTGTGAGAAGCATGTCGGAAGAAGCCAAAAAGGCCGGTGTTTTCATCGCTACCGGCGACACGAAGGTAGTGGAAAAAGGAAAATGCGATAAAATTTTCATCAATACCAGCGGAGTAGGGGAGATAGACGATAACTTGTTGGCCATCAGCTCTGGAAAGAACATAAAAGCAGGCGATAAAATCATTATCAACGGCGGAATTGCCGAGCACGGCATGGCCATTATGGCGGCACGAAATGACATGAATATTTCAACGTCTGTTTTGTCGGATTGTGCTTGTTTGAACGGACTTATTGCAGAGGCGTTGGAAGTTTCGGAAAATATTCGCTTCATGCGCGATGCTACCCGCGGAGGACTCGGAACGGTATTGTCCGAGCTGGTGCGAAAAAAGGATTTCGGCATTCAGATAAATGAGGATAAACTTGTGCCGAAAGATTCGGTGAGGGGAATGTGTGAACTGCTGGGCTTCGACCCGCTTTATGTAGCAAACGAAGGAAAACTGGTGATGGTAGTGGCAGCAAATGATGCAGACCGAATCGTCGAAGCCATGCAGGCTAATCCACTGGGTAAACAAGCTGCTGTTATTGGCGAGATAACCAGCGAGCATCCCGGAAAAGCCTGGCTCAACACATCGGTAGGTGGCAAAAGAATGATTGAGATGCTTTCGGGGCAGCAATTACCCCGAATTTGCTAAGGGCTTGTGAGGAAATAACGTGACTGGAATCGACGAAGTAATTTTGTGGTTTTTCAAGGCGCAAAAGTTGCGAATAGCCACAGTTTATTTAAAACTTTTGCAACAAAGTAAAAGCGCAAAAGAACGAGCCGAAACAGTTAGGTTATTACCTCACAAACCCTAAATCTCATACTTTTCATAAAATTTTTGCAGCTCTGTGGATAAATCCTCAAAAGCTACATAGTGATTGGCACATCCTGTTCGTGAGCACAGGCTTACTCTTCCGCCTGTTTTAAGAAGCAATGAAACCATAGGAGCATGGCAAATGCGACATACATCTTTGGTGTTCAGCTCCTTATTGCAGTGAGGACAGACAAATTCCACAACCTCCTTTTCGGTAAGAGCCACCTCTGTTTTATAATCAAAACACTCGTAAATGGAACACAGATGAATAATTCCTCTGCTTTCCCGTGTTTGAATATTCAGTTTAATGGTAGGCTCTCCATGAAGGAGCTCATCCCCATCCATGAGCGATTTTCCGCAAAAGGGACATTTTACTGATAATGAAATGTATTTTTTCATGATTTAGCTTTATTTTATGGTGCAATATACAAAAAACTTTGATAGAAGATGTTTCCATTTCGGATTTTTTTGATAGAAGTTATTTAAAACAACCTTACTGAAAACCATTGCTTAACCGGGAAAATGAAATTCTTGTTTGACAAATGTGTTAACCGGAAAATATGCTTCAGTTTCAGAATTCTTTCATTATGGTTTACCGGTTTAATGAAAATATGACCTTTGCTTTTTAAGCCGGCATCTTATTTTGGTCTGACCCCGTTTTCCCCCAATCTTCAAATCAATATAAAACCGGGACAGAATTCTTAGCTTTAATGTTGGAATTATTTATAAATTGCGCCCCTCAAAAAACTAAGAAACGAATACATACTTCGATGATAAAGAATTTACCTGGCAACACTGTAGAACGGCTGAGCAATTACCGGCGAACCCTTCTTAATTTAAAGACGGAAGATAAAACACATATCCATTCGCACCAACTGGCGCATTTGCTGAAAATTAATCCGGTGCATGTACGTCGCGACCTGATGCTCATCGGCTTTTCCGGTGATATTCACAAAGGTTATGATGTTTCTGAACTTATCAAAAGTATCGGACGTGCCATCGACTGTGTTTATGTACAGAAAGTTGCTTTTGTGGGTGTTGGTGATTTGGGCCGGGCTGTAGCCGACTATTTCAATTATCAGGATACCATGCTGCAAGTGGCGGCAACCTTCCGCATAGACAAAGAGCCGGGGATGCAATTTCCTGATGTGAAATGCTATAATATTTCGCGAATGAAAGAGATTATGCGAAGGGAAAATATTGAACTGTCTGTTCTGGCAGTGCCTTCCTCTTTTGCCGGTGATATTTCAAAAATCATTATCGACTCGGGAGTAAGGGGGATATTGAATTTTACTTCTGTACACCTTAAAGTGCCAAAAGAAATTCATGTGGAAAACTATGACATGATTAGCAAGCTGGAAAAACTGGCTTATTTTACCAACAAAGATTCCTGTCCGGAAGAATAATTATTGCTTAAGCCTGAAGTACCTGCCTTCGCCGAATCACCGGCGCGCGTTTGTAATGCGTGTCTCACTGGAAAAATGTTTATCAATAGATTTTTTTAATTTTACCCTTTAAACATAACATCCAAAATCAGATGAAAAGAATTTCCTTTTTATTGACAGCTCTTTTTCTGGGGCTTCAATTTTCTGCGTTGATGGCACAATCTAACCAGCTCATTCCCATTGAAATACAAAAGGCTTATGCAGCCGGAACACGGTCGAAAGATGGTAATCCGGGACCAAATTATTGGGAAAACCATGCACATTATCAAATTAATGCAGAACTGCTCGCGGCGGAAAGCAGCCTGAAAGGAACAGAAAAAGTTACCTATTTTAACAATAGTCCCGACACGTTGCACATGCTGGTTATCAGGCTTTATCAGGATTTTTACAAGAAAGGCGCTGCCCGTGCCTGGAATATTGGCTCTGCCGACCTTACCAATGGCGTCCAAATAGACTACATAAAGGTTAACGGTGAGCCGGTTAAAATGCCGGCAAAACAATATGGCTATTTTTTAGGCACAAACCGTTATATCAGGCTGCCCCATGCGCTGACTCCGGGAGACTCGCTAATCCTGACAGCCGGATGGAAATTTCATATTCCGGAGACTACCCGGAACCGCATGGGAAACTACGGAAAAGGTCGTTTTTTTATCGCCTACTGGTATCCGCAAATCAGCGTTTATGATGATATCAGTGGATGGGACAAGACTAAATTTAACGGTATCACCGAATTTTATAACGATTTCAACAATTATGATATTCATATCACCACACCTCCGGATTATGCCGTTTGGGCTACCGGACATTTAAACAATGCAGATGAGGTGTATGCCAAACCGGTTTTGAAACGGCTGAAAAAGGTAAAAAGATCGGACAAAATCATTGCTGTTGTCAGTCAAAAAGACTGGGACAAGAACAAGGTGTTGAAAAACAAAGGCGTCAACACCTGGCATTTTACGGCTAAATATGTAACGGATTTCTCGTTTGCCGCCACGTTGCGGTACAACTGGGATGCTTCGTCGGTTTTGGTTGATTCCGCTACCGGCCGGCGCGTTCGCGTGGAAGCTATTTATCCCGATTCGTCGAACACCTTTCAGCGGACGGCTTACTATGCGCGCAAAAGCATTGAATTTATGTCATACGAATGGCCGGGGTACGCATATCCCTTTGAGCATATGACCTCTTTCAGCAATGGTACGCGCAACGGAGGCATGGAAACCCCGATGATGGCCAACGATGGCGACCCGAAAGATACTACCTCCACTGCCGGCCTGGTATTCCACGAAATTTCCCATTCCTATTTCCCGTTTTTCATGGGGACAAACGAACGTAAATATGCCTGGATGGATGAAGGCTGGGCTTCCTATTTTACCGGTGCTTTTAGTGAAAATATGGCCCCGGAGTATCACTATTTTCAGAGGACAGCACAGCGCTTTAGCCGTACCAGCGGACGGCAAATGGAGGTAACACTTATGCTTCCTTCCAACCTGATTTGTGATTATTCCTCTTACAGAATTCATGCTTATACGCGTCCGTCACTGGCTTATAAGTTTTTGCGTAATGCCCTCGGCGATACTGAATTTAAAAAGGCTTTGCATACCTACATAAACCGTTGGCACGGGAAACATCCCATCCCATTTGACTTTTTCAATTGCTTTATGAATACCACAGGACAAAATTTGATGTGGTTTTTCAAACCCTGGTTTTTTGGCCCCGGTTACGCTGATCAGGCGGTGAAAGAGGTTACCGCTGACAATAAAATTGTTATTGAAAATACAGGCGGTCTTCCTATGCCGGTCAAAGTGGTTTGCGTATATGCCGATGGCTCAAAAGATACTTTTTTGGAATCTACGGCTGTGTGGAACAAAGGGCAGGATACAATCAGTATCCAGGCCAATAAAGCCAAAACCATTATAAAAGTTATTCTCGGAGCGCCCGATGTGCCGGATGTGGATATGAGTAATAACGTTTGGGAAAATTAGAGAAGCTCCTCTCTTTCGAATTTATCGTTTCCGTTTTCGCTTTTTCGGATTTGTAATCCGAAAGTATTGTAAATTAGAGCCTTAAATCTGGATGAGCTGAGGAATGGTAATTTATTAGGAATCGTCAGGGAGATATAAAAGTTTAATGCGTTTATTGACAATAACATAGTATATATGAAAAAATATTTTCTATTCTTTTTGCTGGCTCTCCTAAGCTTTCAGGTCTTTTCTCAGATTGCTCCCGACAAATATTATATTCAGTTTACGGATAAAAACAATTCACCTTACTCGCTGAATCATCCCGAAGAATTTCTTACCGCCAGGGCACTGGCAAGACGGGCAAAATTTCATATCCCCATAAAAGAAAATGACCTTCCGGTGAACCCTCAATATGTTAGAGCTGTGGCTAATGCAGGTGTAAAAATTTTAAATACCAGCCGTTGGCTGAACGGCGTAACGGTTTATACTACTGATACGGTGCTGTTGGATAGTATTAAAGGCTTTTCTTTTGTCAGGAAGACGCTTAAACTTGGTGCTGCAAAGCAGAAACAGGATAAATTCCGAAAAGAAGCGGTGTTGCCGAAAGGGGTTGCTCCGGTTTTTAAAGCCGATGATATTCCGGATGCGCAGTATGGCGCTGCTTTGACGCAAATTAAACAAATTAACGGCATTTACTTGCATAGGAAAGGTTTCCGGGGACAGGGTATGGTGATTGCCGTTCTGGATGCCGGATACAGTTATGTGCAGACACAGCCTTTGTTTGACAGCTTGCGGAATGACCACCGTATTTTGGGAACCCGTGATTTTGTCAATCCCGGCGGTGATGTTTATCCTCAACATTACCATGGCCGTATGGTGCTTTCGTGTATGGCAGCAGATATACCCGGAACCATGATTGGGACGGCGCCGAAAGCTTCTTACTGGCTGTTGCGTTCGGAAGATGCACGTTCGGAAAACGTGATTGAAGAGTACAACTGGGTTTCTGCAGCAGAGTTTGCCGACAGCGTGGGAGCCGATGTCATAAACAGCTCGCTTGGATATATCGATTTTGATGATACCACTTATTCTCATCCGTATTCCGATATGGATGGTAAAACCTGTATCTCTACACGAGGAGCAGAGATTGCGGCAAGCAAAGGAATACTCGTGGTAAACAGCGCCGGAAACAGCGGTGGTAGCAAAACATTTCCATGGATTGGCGCTCCTGCCGATGGCGACAGTGTTTTGACTGTCGGGGCGGTTACCGCCACCGGCATTAGAGCCTCATTCAGCTCCATTGGCCCGACCTGCGACGGGCGTATTAAACCCACAGTAATGGCTATGGGACAAGGCGATGCAGTGGCCAATTCAACGGATTCTGTTATGCGCGCCAGCGGAACTTCTTTTTCCTCGCCAGTCATGGCGGGCATGAGCGCCTGTTTGTGGGAAGCGCATCCCCTGGCTACAAATATGCAGATTATTGAAGCACTGAAGAAGACGGCTTCCTTATCAGACAACCCCAATTCGCTTATGGGCTGGGGTATTCCCGATTTCGCCAAAGCCGATGCCTATCTCGGTGTCCCGAACCGGAAAACAGGGGAGAACACTTTAACCACTTATCCCAATCCCTTCCATGATGGTTTTTTTGTGAAAGTTCCCCAAAATATTTCCGGGAAGTTCCGGCTGACACTGTTTTCTTTGGATGGAAAGAAGTTGTTTGAGAGAGAATTTTCGGTCACCGGTTCCCGGCTTTCCCTGCACAATACTTTTTTATCCCGGCTTAAGCCCGGAATATATCTGCTTCGCCTTTCCGGTGCTGGGGAAAACTATTACGGTAAAGTTGTGAAGGACAGGAAGTAGCGAGGGCTGTGGCTGAATGAAATGTGTGCTAAAGGAAACGGGTAACAAACACGCATTTTATGGAGCCTGAAATATAATTTCCTTCCGGGAACCCCTAACTTCAAGTACTTTAGACACTTTAGCACACTTCAGACTTTATTTACATCCTTTCCGGAAGCTGAATCCCCAGCATTCCCATGGCCGAGTGCAGCACCTGCGAGGTGAAATCAGACAACATCAGCCGCAGGGCACGCTTTGAGATATTTGCTTCTTTCAAAATGGACAAATCGTGGTAAAGCTGGTTGTACTCTT
This sequence comes from uncultured Bacteroidota bacterium, assembly GCA_913009685.1. Taxonomy (GTDB): domain Bacteria; phylum Bacteroidota; class Bacteroidia; order Bacteroidales; family F082; genus Sulfidibacterium. The sequence goes on along the minus strand of CAJVXP010000009.1, from coordinate 23,175 downwards.
TGGCGAGCTCATAGCAATAGTTGGCAATTTGTGCCGGACTGTATGCCTCTGCGGCAGCATTGATAACTTGCGGAAAATCGTACAGCAGTTTTATAAGCGATTTTTCTTTTTTCTCAAGTGATAGTCCGGACATATCCTCTTTTTCTGCATTAATGCCGGCAGCAGCAGCTTTTCGGATGACCGAACGAATGCGGGCGTGTGTGTATTGGATAAACGAGCCGGTGTTGCCGTTGAAGTCAATGGACTCTTCCGGATTGAAAAGCATGGTTTTCTTTGGATCTACTTTTAAAATGAAATACTTCAAAGCGCCAAGGCCAATCATTTCAAATAGTTTAAAGGATTCTTCCGGGGTAAAATCATCGAATTTTCCCAGCTTTTCGGAAGTCCTTCGTGCTGTGTCTGCCATCTCTTCCATCAGGTCGTCGGCATCCACCACAGTACCTTCGCGCGATTTCATCTTGCCGTTCGGCAACTCCACCATGCCGTACGAAAGATGATAAATACCTTCGCTCCAACTTCTACCCAGCTTTTTAAAAATGCGTTGCAGCACTTCGAAATGATAGTTTTGTTCGTTGCCTACCACATAGATAAGCTTTTGTGGGTGGAAATCGTTATAGCGCAACTGTGCCGTTCCCAGGTCCTGCGTCATGTACACGGAAGTGCCGTCGGCGCGGAGCAGCAGTTTTTTGTCCAGCCCTTCATCGGTCAGGTCGCACCATACGGAGCCATCTTCTTTTTTGTAAAAGACACCTTTTTCCAATCCTTCGTCTACCAGCACCTTGCCGTGCAGATAAGTCTCCGATTCGTAATAGATTTTATCAAAATCAATGCCCATATGCTTGTAAGTCATATCGAAACCTGCATAAACCCAGCTGTTCATCTCTTTCCACAGCTGGCGTACTTCTGCGTCACCGACTTCCCACTTTACGAGCATCTCTTTGGCTTCGAGGATGAGCGGCGCTTTTTGAGCAGCCTCTTTTTCGTCCATACCTTGTTCCATCAGCCGGGCGATCTCCTTTTTGTACTCCTTATCAAAAAGTACATAAAAGTTTCCCACCAACTTATCACCTTTCAGGCCGGTGTTCTCCGGTGTTTTTCCATTGCCCCATTTCTGCCAGGCAAGCATAGACTTGCAAATATGAATGCCCCGGTCATTTACCAGGTTAACTTTAAAAACTTTTTTTCCGCTGGCTTTCAATATTTCAGCCACCGACCATCCCAGCAGGTTGTTGCGAACATGCCCCAGATGTAGCGGCTTGTTGGTGTTGGGCGACGAGTACTCAATCACCACCGGCGGCTCATCCTGCTGCGGCTTAAAGCCGAAATTTTTTTCTTCTGTGGCCGTCTTGAAAAAGGAGAGCCAGTAAGCATCGTTAATTTCCAGGTTCAGAAATCCTTTGATGACATTGTAAGCTTTCACTTCATCCAACTGCTCCGTCAGCCATCGTCCCAGCTCGTTAGCAGTGGGTTCAGGCGCTTTGTGCGACAGACGCAACAGCGGGAAAACCACAACGGTCAGGTCGCCCTCAAACTCCGGACGGGTTTTCTGTATCTGGAAAATTTCCGGTTGCACCACTTGTTGGTACAGTATTTTTACAGCTTTTGTCAGCGCTTCTGCCAGTTTGGATTCAATCATGCTATACAATATTTTGAGGGGCAAAATTAGGGAAAAATGCCGTATGTGAACACAGTATCTTTCAAGTGACCTGGGCAAACGTATCATCTTTTACACAAATTTTACAGAGAATACGTTTTATAACAATTTATATCGATAAGTTATTGTAAACCACAAAAGTACTTTTTTCGCAGTGGATTAAAATCCACTACTATTGTTTGAGTCGTCCCTAACGGGACTTCAATAAAGTCCCGTTAGGGACGACTCAATCCTTGCCTATAAATTCATTTATAGGGTCAATAAAACAGGTTGTCATTTATATGATGCGTTTGCCCTGTTCAAGTGACCTTGCAACTGTATGGTTGTAAAAAAAGAGGAAAGAAGGAACGAAAAGCCAAAAGCTCGAAGATAGGAATTATTAGAAGTCCCCTAATGTGCTACGGGCTAACTAAACAAAAAATGCAGGGAAATTAACGCCTTTCAGTCAAAAACTTTGCATTTGAAGTTGCCGAGTTTAATATATCTTATTGATTATTATGTAATAGAGTGTTTTTCAGCAGACCCTGACAATAAAATTGAATAAGGCAGCTGAAGCAACCTCCCCGCACAAAAGGGTAGTTTTGTAGAGAGGTGACTTCCTCTCACGCAGCTCTTCCGAATTTCCCGCATTTGTCTATTTTTGCGCCATAACAAAAAAAAATATAAGCAAAAATCAATTTCATGAATGAAGCAACAGATGCCCTTTTCCTGTCCCAGCAAAAAGCTGAAATTACGGAATATCAGGTCTATGCCCGTTTGAGTAAATTTTGTGAAGACGAAAAAAACAAATCCATTTTAAAAGGTATCTCCGATGATGAGTTGCGGCATTATCATACCTGGAAAAATATTACCGGGAAGGAGTTAAAGCCCCAACGACTGAAAGTCTTTTTCTATGTGCTGCTGGCCCGTCTTTTTGGGTTGAGTTTTGCGCTGAAACTCATGGAAAGCGGCGAGGTACATGCACAGGAATTTTATGAAAAAGCAGCCAAAAAACACCCGGAGGTGAGTAAGATAGCACAGGACGAAGAGGCACACGAAAAGGAACTGCTCGGTATTTTAAACGACAAAAGGCTTTCTTACGTGGGCGCTATTGTGCTGGGGCTGAACGATGCACTGGTTGAACTGACCGGAACGCTGGTGGGACTGAGTTTTGCCTTCAGCGATAACCTCGTCATCGGCGTTACCGGCCTCATTATGGGCATTGCCGCCGCCCTGTCTATGGCGTCGTCCGGCTATCTCGCCTCACAGGAAGAGGAGGCAAAAGAGGATGTCAACCCGGTTACGGCTGCTATTTACACTGGCGTAGCCTATCTGATAACAGTGCTGCTGCTGGTCTTTCCCTATTTTCTGTTTTCCGACACCAAAATAGCCATGGTGGTCATGCTCATCATGACGCTGCTCATCATTGCCACTTACAACTATTACATTTCAGTGGCCAAAGAGGTCAACTTCAAAAAGCGGTTCTTAACCATGGCGTTGATTTCGCTGGGCGTGGCAGCGATCTCCTTCGGTATCGGATTTCTGGCCAAAACCTGGCTGGGCGTGTCCATATAAGGTGCTACCGGCCTGTTCATTCTTATGATCTTTAAAGAATCAGCTTCTTTGCCACTTGTCCGTGTTTGTAACGTGGGCGTATTTATCCCAGTGTCTACATTCCATAATTTTACTTATACTCATGACGGCATCCGCAACCCTAAACTTCAAACATTACCCGCCGCCCTCCCCACTGCCTGTTTCCCGTAACGCTTCCGGATGTGGTCCATAGCCTGGTAAAGATTGGTCAGTTCCGGTTTATCCTCAAAGATATCTAACTGCTGGCTGCCTCCCATCAAATGGCTGAAACGCACGCCAATCAGGCGGATGAGCATCCTGCGCTGATAGAGGCGCCCGAAAAGTCCCAGTGCGGTTGTTATTAAAATATGGTCAAAGGTTGTGTAGGGGAGCTGCTTTTGCAGCGTGTGGGTGTCGAAATTGGCATAGCGGATTTTTACCGTAACACAGCCTGTGAGCTTTCCTTTTCTGCGTAACTCAAAAGCAATTTTTTCCACCATCCCGATAAGTACGTGACGCAGTTTGTCCATGTCGTTGGTATCCCGGTCAAAAGTACGTTCGGTACCGATGGATTTCTGCTCGGTATAAGGCATCACCGGAGCTGGATCGATGCCGTTGGCTTTCTTCCAGATAACCAACCCGTTTTTGCCCATGACCTGCATCAGTATTTCCGGCGGAATCAGACTCAGAGTACGGATGGTAGAAATGCCCATAGAACGCAGCAGCTGGTAACTTTTAGGTCCGATCATGGGGATTTTCAGGATGGAAAGTGGAAACAGAAAAGGCTTTACCCGTCCAGGCGGGATGTGCAACTCGCCGTTGGGTTTAGACTCGTTTGTAGCTATCTTCGAAACGGTTTTGTTCACCGACAGACCAAAAGAGATGGGCAGCCCCGACTCTTTGATGATACGCTGACGCAACTCGTGCGTCCATTTCAGACTTCCGAAAAAACGATCTATGCCGGTGATGTCAAGATAGTGCTCGTCGATGGAGGCTTTTTCATAAACGGGGGCGCTTTCGGCAATGATTTCCGTTACCAGCCTGGAATATTTGCTGTAACGTTCCATGTCGCCACTGATAAAAATGGCATCGCCACACAACTGTTTGGCCATGTGCACGGGCATAGCCGAATGGATGCCAAACCGGCGGGCTTCGTAGCTGCAACTGGCTACCACGCTCCGGTCGGAAAAGCCGCCGATAATCACCGGTTTCCCCTTCAAAGTATCATTTTGCAACCGTTCCACCGATACAAAAAAGCTGTCCAAATCCAAATGAACAATCGTCCGCTCTCCCATTTTTTTAAATATTTCGCCTAAATACTTGACATTTAAAATATATTGTGTATTTTTGATTAAAATTTAATCAATTTTACGACGGCAATATAATCATTTTAAAAATAAAAACAGTATTAATAACAGAAAAACAGGAGGAGGAAATCATGTCATTTTTTAAAGACAACATTAAATTACTGAGAAAACGCAAAGGCTGCACACAGGACGAGGTGGCTTCTGCCTTAGAGATGAAACGTTCCTCCCTTAGCGGTTACGAAAACGGTGTGGCACAACCCAATCTGAACGCACTTATGCGGTTTTCGGAATACTACGGTGTAGCCATCGACACACTGGTAAAGGTGGATTTGTCTTCACTTTCGGAAAGCCAGTTGTCACAATTAGAGCGCGGCTACGACATCTATGTGAAGGGGAGTAACCTGCGTGTGCTGGCCACCACGGTTGATCAGGACAATGAAGAAAATATCGAACTGGTGAACGAAAAAGCCAAGGCCGGCTATGCCACCGGTTTTGCCGATCCTGATTACATCAAAGTGCTGCCGACTTTTAAACTACCTTTTTTGTCTAAGCAGAAAAAATACCGCACGTTTCAGGTGAGCGGCGACTCCATGCTCCCCATTCCCGATGGCTCTTATGTAACCGGCGAGTTTGTGCAGGATTGGAATTATATTCGTAACCACCACGCTTACATTGTGCTGACCAAAGAGGACGGGATTGTTTTTAAAGTGTTGGAAAACAATATAAAAGAGTCAGGGAAACTTAAACTTTATTCTCTTAATCCGTTGTACCTGCCTTACGAATTACCCGTTACCGAAATAAGGGAAATCTGGAAATTTGTCAATTATATCAGCTCCGAAGTCCCCGAACCCAACAAAGAAAAAGACCAGTTGGCCGAAGAGGTGAAACAGCTGAAACAGCAGGTGCAGGCTATTCAGATGAAGTTGAATCTGTAGAAAGTGCAAAGCACTTGGTTTTTTTCATACGTAATTTTGTACTAAATTTAGAATTCTAAAATAGCAATATGAAAAATCCATGATTAACAAGTTAAACACACAACTTGTCCCGTTTCAAACCGGAGAAGGGTGATTAAAAAATCCCTTAGGGGTTTTATATGGTAGGTCACGTATGGAGTGAAGCAGAATACGGGGCTACGATAATTATAAACGGCCTCCAGAGAAAGTTGTTACATTTAAATTTGTTAAAAAATAAAGAGATTATTTGTTATGGCAAAATCAAATATTGAATGGACGGAAATGACATGGAACCCCACAACGGGATGTACCAAGATATCAGATGGCTGCTTGTTCTGTTATGCTGAACCTCTATCATTGAGATTGAAGTCCATGGGTTTGCCTAAATACCAAAACGGGTTTAGGCTTACTTTGCATCCCGAAGAATTGAAGAGGCCTTACACATGGAAAAAATCCCGAATGGTTTTTGTCAATTCTATGAGTGACCTGTTTCACCCGGAAGTACCGGACGAGTTTATTAAAGCTGTTTTTAAGGTTATGAATGAAACGCCGCAGCACAATTACCAGATACTGACAAAGCGTTCCGAACGATTGCTTCAAATTGCCGGCGAATTAACATGGGCTGAAAATATATGGATGGGAGTAACCGTTGAAAATGAAAAAGTTACTCCGAGGATAGCAGACCTTTTAAAAACTCCTGCAAAAACAAAATTCCTTTCCTGTGAACCTCTCATCGGGCCTGTAATATCTCTTGATAAATATATTTCTTACATAGATTGGGTCATAGTCGGAGGTGAATCTGGTGCCGGAGCAAGAAAAATGGAAAAATCATGGGTCGATAATATTTTAAAGATTTGCAGTGAAAACGGAACTCCTTTTTTCTTTAAGCAATGGGGCCGGAAAAATTCTAATGTTGACAATAATGACCCGACTATTGAGTCAAAAAATTTGTATCATGCCAAAGGAGGTTGTCAACTGGATGGGAAAGTTTATAGAGAGATGCCGGTAATAATGTAAATTATGTATGCCATCCTCGACATCGAAACCACCGGGCTGAGTCCGGCACGGGAGAAAATCACCGAAATCGCCATCTTTCTGCATGACGGGACGAAAATAACGGACGAGTACAGCACGCTCATTAATCCGGAAAGGAAGATTCCGTACAGCATCACCCAAATGACAGGTATCAACAACCGCATGGTGGAGAACTCCCCGCGGTTTTTCGAAGTGGCCCGGAAAATTGTGGAGTTCACCGAAGGCGTCATCATTGTCGGTCACAACGTGCGGTTCGACTACGGTTTTATCCGGCAGGAATTTCTGCGGCTCGGCTTCGATTTTCAACGGGAGACTTTGGACACGGTAAAGGTGAGCCGGAAACTGATCCCCGGCCATCCTTCCTACAGCCTCGGAAAACTGTGTAAAAGTCTCTGCATCGACAATCATGCCCGTCACCGGGCCGCCGGCGATGCGCTGGCAACGGTGAAACTTTTCGAGTTGCTGCTTTCCATTGATCCGGCGTTGTACGAGGTGAAACAAAAAAGGACAGCACGTATCCGGTAAACTTTATTCTTCAAAATACAGACAGTTGAGTATTCTGTTTCTGAAGTTAATATCCTATCGGCTAAGAGGGTAGAGTACGGAAGTGGATTTTATGCAGGAACCTATTTGGCTAAACGGCAAAAAAACTTTTATGATTCCCCTGGCAGGAGGCGCAACGTCATATATGTTGTAAATCACGTTGATGCCGTTACCGGAAAAGGACAGGTTTTTGCTTATGGAAATACTGTCAGTAAAGAAATCGATTCTTTTAAGTGAAGTACTGTCGGTCAGGTCGTTGTCTTCCCTGATTTTTTTGTTGATGAGGGCAGTCAGGATAGCTTTTGACCCCGGTTTAAAAATTCTGTCAAAAGTGAGCTTCTCCCCGTTTCTCAAATCGACCAAATCGTAAGAAAGGTGTTCCAGCGGATTTCCGCGGCCTGCGTAGCCCAGCTTTTTATATTGCAGGCAAAGAAGATGGTAACTGTTAAAAATAACGGAAACCTGTTCTCTTTTTTCAAGATTAAATCCCATCTTGTGGTTGGTTCTCCAGTGGTTGTTCAATTCGACAAACTGGTTGTAGAAATCCTTTTCTGTCCGGCTCATCATAGCTTCCGGCATTTGTTTGGATTTGAATTGCCCGAAGAATTGCTCCTGAATAAATTTTTTCACGGAATCGGCTACGGTCGAAGGGATGTGGATGCTTTTTTTCGGATAGAGAAGTGTTAATTCAATTTCTGCCGATGGGGTGCCTTTGGCTCCGGTTACAAGTTCTTTGTCCGAATGCAGGTAAAAAATATCCATCCGGATACTCCCGTCAGGATAATCCTCCTTAAGCAGGAAGGGAATTTCAGTGGAATCGGGGTCATGCCAGCTTCCAATAAACCGATGATCGGCAAACAGTCCTGTAATAGTACTGTCTGTTTTTTGCAACTGATTTAAAATCACTTTATTACGTTTGTCGATACCGCCGTAAAGCCGAACGATACGGGCCAAATGCAGCAGGCTGTCATCCACATTGAGATTGTAAGAGTAATTGCCTTCCACTTTGGTGCCTACCCGGTTGAAATTGCCGATGACATCAATATTTCTGCCCATTTTCCCGTCCATTCGGGAATAAGATGTTTTCACCTGGGCATTCAGGGTTGCGGAAAAGGCAAAAAGCAGCAGCCCTAAAAAAGTTAAATTACGTTTAATCATTGCTTTACGGAAAAATGTTATATGCATTCAAAAGTAGGAATAAAACACTAACCGGATTTCAAAAAAGATTTATACTGAACTTTTATTTTTCTCGAGGATCGGGCTTCAGCGGTAATGTTGCCATCTTTTGAATTTTCATGCCGCATGCTGTATTCTTCAATTACTTTTTCCCATGATTATGTAAACATCCTGTTCGCGAAAAGGATAACAGCGTAGTGTGTCAGGGAAATCCCGGCTTTTCGATGATATCCGGCTCGTTGCGTAATTGTTTCTGCGCTTCCGAATGGTTATTTCGTAACAATTCCTAAGTTTTTCATTCCCCGTTTCCGCGGTCGAAGAATAAATGTAAATTTGCGATATGAACACGAAATTATTTTTGAAAAAAGCACGACGATATGTATCCTAAAATCAGCGACCTGATTAATTCGCTCTTCGGAACCCACATCAATTTGCCCATTATGAGTTACGGCTTTTTTGTGGCGCTGGCCTTTCTTGTAGGGGCATATCTGCTCTATCTCGAATTTATCCGCAAAGAGAACGAAGGACTGTTAAAGGTAACAACCAGGAAAATTACGGAGGGGAAACCGGTTTCTGCCGGTGAGCTGCTCATTAGTTTTGCGGTTAGTTTTTTTCTGGCTTTTAAAGCGGCTGCCGCCATCACCGATTACCAGCATTTTGCCAATGATCCGCAGCAATTTTTATTTTCCGGCGAAGGTTCTGTGTGGGTAGGCTTATTGGCCGGTGTGCTTTACACGGCTTATATCTGGTATGACAAGAACAAAAGAAGGCTGGAGAAGCCGGTCGAAAAAGAGGTGCTTGTTCATGCCTATGAGCAAACATGGATGATTGTTTTAGTGGCTGCGGTTTTCGGGATTATCGGTGCTAAGATTTTTGACCAGTTAGAAAATTGGCAGGCTTTTCTCGCCGATCCTCTCGGGCAACTTTTCTCCTTCAGCGGACTCACTTTTTACGGCGGTCTTATCATTGGAGCTATTGCCATAGTCTGGTACGGTGAAAAACATGGTATCCCGTGGAAACCCATGGCCGACAGTTTTGCACCCGGACTGGCTATTGCTTACGGCATAGGCCGCATCGGCTGTCATGTGGCCGGCGATGGCGACTGGGGAATTGTAAACCACCTGACAAAACCGCACTGGTTGGGTTTTCTGCCTGACTGGCTGTGGAGTTATACCTACCCGCACAACATTATCAATGCGGGAGTTCCTATTCCGGGTTGCACCGGTCCGCATTGTATGCAACTGCCACAAGGTGTTTTTCCGACCTCGGTTTACGAAACCATTATGATGGTTGTCATTTTTGTAATCCTTTGGTCTATTCGCAAAAAAATAAAAACACCTGGCGTTTTATTTTCCATTTATCTGATTTTCAGCGGGACAGAAAGATTTTTTATTGAGCATATCCGGGTCGACAACACGTACAATATTTTCGGACACTACATTACGCAGGCAGAAATTATTTCTCCAATCCTCGTGTTTATAGGCCTTGTGGGCTGGTATGTTTTGGAAAAAAGAGCAAAAACAGAGAAGGCGATATGAGAAAGATTATTCTTTGGATGCCGGCCATCATTTGGTTGCTCGTTGCCGGATGTGGCGGAAGTGGAAAAACAAAAGCTCCTCTTGAGGGAAGTAAAAAAACAATTGAAATAAAATATGCCAAAGATTTTGCTGTCTTCAACCATGATGGGAAGCAGGAAGTGGTGGTTTACAACCCATGGCAGAAAGGAAAAGTGCTGGCGCGTTTTGTACTGGTGAAAAGCCATCCCGGCAAAGGGGAAATAAAAGTACCACTGGACAGTGTGGCGGTTTTTTCGTCCACACAGTTGAATGCTTTGCGGATGTTGGGAGTTCTCAACAAGGTAACTGGCATTTCGGAAGCGCGGTTTATCTCCAATCCGCAGGTGAAAAAGGCGCTGGCAGCCGGCAAAATGACCGAGCTGGCAGCCGGAGGCCATTATTTTATTGAACGCATTCTTCAACAAAGACCCCAAGCTATTTTCTTTTCGCCTTTTCAGGGAAACCTCAAACTGCCCCGGACTTTGTCGTCACTGACGGCAATTCCGTACCTTGACTATACGGAAAGCAGTCCGCTGGGAAGGGCAGAGTGGATAAAATTTAGCGCCCTCTTTTTTGGAAAAGAAAAGGAAGCGGACAGTATTTTTCAAGACATTGAAAAACAATACTTTGCTTTGAAAAAAATGACGGATACGCTCTCCAAACGTCCCACCGTATTTTCGGATAAGTTTTTCAGCGGCCAGTGGTTTGTGGCCGGAGGCAAGAGTTACATTGCCCGTATTTTTACTGATGCCGGAGCCAACTATCTCTGGCGTAACGACACGCATATAGCCAGCTTTCCATTAAATTTTGAAACGGTCTTTGAGAAAGCACAAGGTGCTGACTACTGGCGAATTGTGGGAACGTTTGGAAGTAAGCCATCGTACACGCAAATTGCCGATGAAAATGAACTTTATCCCCGGTTTAACGCTTTCCGAAAACATCATATTATTTATTGCGACCCGAAGAAAACAGCCTATTTTGAACGTAGTGCAATGGAGCCACAATGGGTGCTGGCCGATTTTATAAAGGCCTTTCACCCGAAGTTATTACCTGATTATCAGCCGGTCTTTTACCGTGTGCTGAAATAAGGATGGCCGAAAGAGGGCTGTTTTTCACAGTCCGGTTTTGAAAAGGTTTTCCTGTCGGAAAAAACTTTATTTTTATTGCCGAAAAGAATAATGATGCATTCGACCTTCCGGAATAATTTGTGGTTTTTGATGCTGGGGCTGTTGAGTCTGCTGCTTTTTGTGGCTAATCTGGGTTTCGGCTCGGTAATGTTGCCGTGGACTGAGGTGATAAGGGCACTGTTTCATGCCCCCCACACAGATGCTACCGCCTTGGTTATTGTAAACCAGTACCGCATGCCACAGGCCATTACAGCACTGGCTACAGGAATTTTGCTGAGCATGTCCGGACTGGTATTACAGACGCTTTTCCGCAATCCGCTGGCCGGTCCGTCGGTGCTGGGGATAAGCTCCGGCGCCAGTCTCGGTGTGGCGGTGATATTGCTCTCGGGAAGTGTGGCAGGTGTTGATTTGTCATCGTTGGCGATTGTGGGAAACCTTGCAGTGGTGCTGGCTGCGTTGGCAGGCGCTCTGTTAGTGCTGGGGATTATACTGTTTGTATCGGCACGGGTGGCCAACGTTATTACGGTATTGATTATCGGTATCATGTTGGGCTATGCTGTCTCGGCTGTGGTGAGTGTTTTGCAGTTTTTCAGTGGTTCGGAGGACCTGCATGCTTATGTGCTGTGGGGGTTGGGTAGTTTCTCGAAAGCGACAATTCAGCAGTCGTTTCTGCTGCTTTTTACGGCTTTGTCCGGCGTGGTCATCCTGTTTTTTTATGTGAAACCGCTGAACGCCCTGCTTTTGGGCGATGACTATGCCCGTAGCATCGGCTTTCGCCCGATGCGCATCCAGCGGGTTTTGATTTTTGTTACCGGCATTCTGGTGGCTGTGGGAACGGCTTTTACCGGCCCCATTGCGTTTCTCGGGCTGGCAGTGCCGCATCTGGCACGTGGGTTTTTTAAAACCTCACAGCAGGGCGTTTTGCTGCCGGCAACCATTCTCACTGGCGCTTCGCTGGCACTGTTTTGTAATTTGTTGGCCAAGCTTCCGGGTTATGATATCTCGTTGCCTATCAATGCGGTAACTTCACTGGTGGGAGCACCGGTAATTATCTGGGTGATTATGAAAAGCCGTCATGTAAAATGGGGATAAGCATGGAGATGACTTTAAAAATAGAAAACCTGACCACCGGATATGGTTCTGCAAAAAAAGCGGATGTGGTTCTACAGCAGGGGATAAATGCCACGCTGAAAACGGGTCAGCTGGTTTGTGTGCTCGGCCCCAACGGCGCCGGGAAGTCCACCCTGCTGAAAACACTTGCCGGCTTTCTGAATCCGTTATCCGGTGAAATTTACTTTGGCGATAATCCGCTGAATAAATTGGATTTAAAGAAGTTGTCACGGCTGGTCTCGGTGGTGCTCACCGACCGATTTTCAGATTTGTACCTCACCGCTTTTGATGTGGTACGTATGGGGCGTTTTCCGTATGCTTCCTTCTTCGGCAGGATGAAAACGGGGGACTTATCACTGATTAACCAGACCATGGATAAACTCGATGTCGGCAGTTTAAAAGAGAAATTATTTTATAATCTGAGTGATGGTGAAAGGCAGAAAGTACTTATTGCCAGAGCCTTGGTGCAGGACACTCCCTTTTTGTTCCTGGATGAGCCGGTAGCGTTTATCGATTCTCCCGGACGCATTGAAATCATGGAAATCTTGTCAGAACTGGCACATCGGCAGGGGAAAGCCATCCTGATGACGACCCACGACATGGAAACGGGCTTGCGTTATGCTGACACACTGTGGCTGATGCATCGCCGGAAGCCGTTGCTGGCGGGAATTCCGGAAGACATGGTTTTGCAGGGGAAAGTGGGAGAATATTTTCAACGGTCAGGGTTGCATTTCGATGTGGGAAAAGGTCGTTTCAGGGTAGAGAGTAAATCGTTGCAGAGCCGAAGAATTGTTTTTGTAAAAAACGGAAGCCATGAAGGTGTCTGGATAGCCAATGCGCTGGAACGCAAAGGCTTTGCTGTTGTACAGACGGAAAATATTCCTGAGAATGGGATTTTTGTGGAATATGAAAGTGGAAGTTTTCGATTGTACCGGGATGCTAAACTGGTGGGAGAGGTTCACAGTATTGCCGGGGTGTTGGAAAAGTTAGAGGCTTGGGGCAACTATACACAAGCCGGCAAATAACCCGCTATTCCTACATGTTTTTTTGCTCCAAATCTCACATTTTGTAGACTTTCCGTAGGTAAGTCTTATATCGAACTCAGGTTACTAATTTAGAAAAAGTATTGGAAGACTGTTCAATTTCCGGATATAAACCAAAAAAAGAGCCTTTATCCTGTTGATACGGTGCCCTGCAATGATTTGCTTTTGTCATTTTCCGTTTTGTTTTTTTATTATTGAAGTTAACTTGCCTATAGCATACAGCGGAATGTTTATCAGCCAGGATTCTTTTCTGTAGTCAGACATTGAAGTTCTGATGGCCAGGGAAGGGGAGTACTTTTGACAAAATGCTTTCAGACTTTTAGCTTGCAGGTTTTCCCCGGCTTTTACCTCAACAGGGATTACAGCCCCTGCATATTGTACCAAAAAGTCTATTTCAGAAGCTGACCGCTCGGCAGACCAATAATGTATTGCCATATCAGAAATGGTCTTGATTTGTTGAAGTACGTATTGTTCTGTTAAAGCCCCCTTAAATTCTTCAAAAATTAAATTGCCTTCAAGTAAGGTCTTCACATCAATATCACCCATGGCTGCCAAAAGCCCGACATCAACAACAAACAGTTTAAAGGCATGGTTATCCTCGTAAGCCTTGAGCGGAATGCCCGGTTTTGACGAACGTGTAACTTTGTATGCCAAACCACAATCGGTAAGCCATGATAAGGCCAGTTCATAATCTTTTGCCCTTGCTCCCGTTTTAACAACTTTATAGATAAACTTTTTATTCTCTTTTGCCAATTGTGCCGGTATGGAGTTCCACAGCATCCTGATCCTGGGGACAATTCCGTGTGGGGCATGTTTTGAGAAATCCTGTTCGTAAGCCGAAAGTATCTGCTTTTGAATATCCCTTACTTCCTGAAAATTGTTATTGTTTTTAAATGAGCGTACAACTTCGGGCATGCCGCCAATGTAATAGTATTGTCGCAAATATTGAATGTACTTTTCCCTGAAACTCTTTATAAGCGGCCAATCTTTATTGTTTAACAAATCAAGCAACGGTTTCTGCCCCATTGCCAATAGAAATTCAAAAAACGATAGCGGGTAGAGTTGAAGGAACTCAACCTTTCCCACCGGAAAGGATGTTTTTTGGTGCAGGGCCACACCAAGCAGCGAACCGGCTGCTATAATATGATATTGCGGAGCATTTTCATAAAAATACTTTAGTGAAGTAATGGCTCCTTCCGCTTCCTGAACTTCATCAAAAAGAATAAGCGTGTTTTTTGCATTTATCTGTATCCCGGTTTCAATTTGCAAAGCAGTAATAATCCTTTGGATGTCGAAATCATCAACAAAAAGTGATTTTAACCGTTTAGAACTCTCAAAATTCACATAAGCGGTTTGTTCATATTCATTTTCCCCAAATTCTTTCATCAACCAGGTTTTGCCCACTTGCCGTGCGCCCCTTATGACCAGAGGCTTGCGGTTATCTTTGTTTTTCCATTTTTTAAGGTTCTGCATTGCAAATCGTTCCATGGGTAATTTTTATATTTACATTAAATCGAACGTCTTTTTGAGCAAAGATACATAAATCCAAATGACTTTGTGTGGTTTTATGCAAAAAAAAACTATTACACCATCTGTTTTTCAAAATACGCTAACAAGCATTTTTAAATTTACATCGGTATTATCCTGCTGAACAACGGATTGAAAATCCTTTGGCTCTTTTCATTCGGGTTACAAACCCGAATGAGCATAGGTAATGGTAAGATGCCATGCCTTTCGTAGATTTCAACCCCTGTCAATACAAAAAACCAAAGAGCCACAGGGGAATAATATTGGCCATACCGGTTTCGATATTGTCTTTAATAATATAGGCATTCTTTAAATTATGTATCTGTTTTTGCCGCTTGTTTTTACCGCCTATCTCAAACGAAAACTTTCCATCAACAATAAAATCCATTTCGTTTGAATAATTAACATGATGCGCAGTGGATAGTTGGTTTAGAAAGAATGTTTCTCTGATATTTCCGGTATTAAAATTGTCACTGGCAAGCAAATACAACAAATTTGTATTGTGTAAATATATTTTTTCCGGTTTCGACAGGCTGCTTATTCCGGTACGATTTCGCCTGAGCTGGTAAATTATTTCCGCTTTCTCAAGATAGCCCAGCAGTTGAAGCAGTGTCGGTCGTGAAACGCCTGTTCTTTCGCTTAGCTTGGTAATATTGGGTTTAAAAGGGGACGACGTGGCCAGAGAATATAATAATTTCTTGGTTTTGTAAATTAAATTGAAATCAAGTTTAAAAACTGCGGGCAGATCGGTTTCCAAAACAAGTGCAAGTGTATTTTGGAGTTTTTGTACATATTCCTTTTCTCCTTCGTTGAAATAGGGATAAGCACCATTGTAAATGTATTGATTAAATTCAAAAACCGGCTTAATTATTTTAGAAATTTTCTTCGAAATCAGGGCGTGGTCTTCTAATATTTCCTGAAGGTTGTAAGTGGATAACTCCATGTTGTATTTTAAAGCAATGTATTCTCTCAGAGAGAGCTCCTTTAAATAATATTCAACAGCACGGCGGCTTAAATCGTATGCTGCTTTGTGAATTTCCAAGATAGAGGAGGAGGTGAAAACTATTTTCAGACTTTTGTGTTTATCATAAATGAGTTTTAATTCCCGTGACCAGTCGGGATATTTATGAACTTCATCAAGAAACAAATATTTTCCTCCGTTGATGACAAAATCATCGGCGAGAGACAGGAGTGTGTTTTTGTAAAAAAATAAATCTTCCATACTGATGTAGAGAATGGTGTGGTCCACGCTCAGGTTTTTGGCAATATATTGAAGAATTAAGGTGGTTTTGCCACTTCCTCTTGCTCCCTTTATTGCAATTAAACGATTATTCCAGTTGATGTTGTCCATTAAATATCGACTGAATGTTAAGTCAACCTGTTCAATGACTTGTTTTGATTGTAAAAGCAAATCCGTAAGCATTGTTAAAGTGTTTTATCAATTATTAAACTATTTTGTTAATTTACATTTACAAAAATACACAATTTTTAATTATAAGTCCCCTTAACAAATACACCGCATAATCTGAAGACGTGTCATTTTTGGTATAAGACAAAAAAGTACAGATCAGTTTTACAGGATAACGTCATTTATGTTCACGATAAAAATGTATGTAAATCGTCAATACAAACTCATATTTACATACTTTTATCACTCCGAAATCTCTAACTTTAGGCCTGCCTGCGCGTAGCCTCGTTTAAAACGAGGCGAAGGCAGGCACTTTAAACTTCAATCACTTTGTGTATGAAAAAATCCTACTTATTTTTGACATTGGTCACGATATTAACGATAACGCTTATGAGCGCTTGTCAGTCGAAACAGAAAGTTGATTTAATTGTTTATCATGCTGTGGTTTACACGGTGAATCCACAGTTTGATACGGCGAGTGCTTTTGCCGTGAAAGGCGGAAAGTTTCTTGCCGTTGGCACAGACCGCGAAATTCTTGACCACTACGAGGCAAAAAAGACAATCGATGCGCGTGGCAAAGCTGTTTATCCCGGTTTTAATGATGGTCACAGTCACTTCCTGGCTTACGGGCAAACGTTGATGCGCTGGGCTAATCTGGTGGGTACAGATTCTTTTGGTGCTGTGTTGAAAGTGTTAAAAGCCCATCAACAAAAGTATCCCGAAGAGTGGATTCTCGGGCGCGGCTGGGATCAGAACGACTGGACTGTACAAAAATATCCCACCAACGAAAAATTAGACAAGCTTTTCCCCGGCCATCCTGTGGTGCTTTCGCGCATCGACGGACATGCCTTGCTGGCCAGCTCTGAAGCGCTGAAGCTGGCCGGTATCACGGCTTCTACAAAAATCGATGGGGGAGAGGTAGTGTTGAAAAATGGCAAGCCTACCGGCGTACTCATTGATAATGCTGCCGACCGGATGCGGGCTTTGATCCCCGAAATGAGCAGAAGTGCCAAAATTAAAGCACTCAAGCTGGCTCAGAAAAATTGTTTTGCCGTGGGGCTTACATCGGTTACAGATGCGGGATTACCGAAAGATGATATTCTGCTCATGGACAGCCTGCAGTGGGAAGGGCTACTGAAAATAAGGATTTATGCCATGATGGATCCTACAGAAGAGGATTTTGATTATTTTTTCCCCAAAGGTCCTTTGCACACCGGCCGGCTCACGGTAAGTGCGGTGAAATTGTACATCGACGGAGCGTTGGGTTCGCGCGGTGCTTTGCTGCTAAAGCCTTACAGCGATATGCCCGGTCATTACGGCCTGCGGCTTCATCCGCTGCCTTATTATGACTCCATTTGCCGCAAGGCTTATGCCGCTGGTTTTCAGGTAAACACACACGCCATTGGTGATTCGGGAAACCGTATTATGTTGAAAATTTATGCCCGCTTTTTGAAAGGAAAAAATGATCGGCGCTGGCGTATTGAACATGCGCAGGTGCTCTCGCCGGACGATTTTCATTATTTCGGTGATTACAGCATTATTCCTTCCATCCAGTCCACGCATTGCACATCGGATATGTACTGGGCAGGGGAGAGGCTTGGGTATGAACGGTTGAAGACGGCCTATGCTTACAAACAATTGCTGGAACAAAACGGCTGGGAAGTGAACGGAACCGATTTTCCCATTGAGGATATAAGTCCCGTAAAAACATTTTATGCTGCTGTGAGCCGGAAAGATTTGAACGGCCGGCCGCCGGGCGGTTTTCAAATGGAAAATGCCATTTCACGGAAAAATGCGCTCCGTTCCATAACCATCTGGCCGGCAAAGGGAAGCTTTGATGAAAAAATAAAAGGCAGTATTGAGCCGGGGAAACTGGCTGATTTTGTAATACTTGACCGCGATATTATGCATTGTCCGGAAGCGGATATCCTCCGCACCCGTGTGCTGTTTACTTTTGTGCAGGGAGAGAGAGCCTATGGAAATAAGTAAAAATCACATAGAAAATCACCTTGTTCTCAGTGCTGGAAGGTTGATTGCAACACGCCGCCCAAATAAGTCATCCCGACAACTGCACGGGACTTCCTGACTTATTGAAACTCAACTGTTATATGCCCGTGTTTTCTTCTCCAGAGCGTCGGGGCAACCATATTCTTTGGTAAGATTTGGTTTGTGCAGTTGGCTTTTCGAGTGACTTGCCAATGTGAATGGATACAAAAGGCAGGACTTCTTTTAAAAAATATTTGTTCTGTTTTAAATCATTTCATTGTTTTATATTAAAACATTTATTATCTTTGTACCCGTGAATAGTAAAAGTTAAAACGATATGAATACAAAATTGTCACAAAAACAAATAGGTCAGAGGATAACCAAACTACGCAAAATGAAAGGATTATCTCAGGAAGATTTAGCGAGAAGTGTCAAAATATCCCGTCCGTCATTAGCTCAAATAGAGTTAGGTAACAGAAGTGTTAATATTATGGAATTGCAACGGCTGTCAATGGTGTTGGGCTTTTCTTTAGATGATTTTATGTCTGAAGATTTTTTGGCCGGTCAGCATATTATAGATAAAACTGAAGCAAAGTCACAAAAAATTGAAGAACGTATTTCTGTTCCAGTCCCGAATATCAATAAGTTTAAAAATGTGTTGCTCTATATTTTGGAAAAATGTGCAGGCAAACCGAATGTAGGTGAAACAGTCCTTTATAAGTTGCTGTATTTTTCTGATTTTAATTACTATGAATTGTATGAAGAGCATTTAACCGGTGCTAAATACCGGAAATTACCATACGGTCCTGTTCCACAAAACTTAAACACAATTATTAGTCAAATGATTGACGAAGGCAAATTGCAACGCGTTAAAACCGAGTACTATAGTTATCCACAAACGCGTTACCTGCCTTTGGTAAAAGCAGATTTGACAGAATTGAAAGCAAGTGAAAAAGAGATAATTGATAAGGTTATTGAACAAATGAGCGATTGGTCTGCTGCTGCCATAAGCAATTACTCTCATAAGGATATGCCTTGGTTAGCCTCAAAAGAAGGAGAGGAAATAAATTATGAATTAGCTTTTTACAGAGAGGCTCCTTTCTCGGTAAGAAACTACGGAGATGAAATTGAAGAACGATGACCTTCGATGAACTAACAGAATTTAAACGAGATTTGAAAAAACTTCTGAAAAAATACAGAACGCTGAACGATGATTTGGATGTAGTGAAAAAAATTTTGGAGTTCTCTCCTGATGAAAGACCGCCTTTCAGTTTTCGCATAGACAATTTGGATTTGGAAACCTGTGTAATTAAAGTGAAAAAGATTGCTTGCAGGGCATTAAAAGGTCGGGGCGTAAATTCAGGTTTGCGATTAATTTATGCACACTTTCAAAAAGAAGAAAAAATTGTCTTCATCGAGCTGTATCACAAAAACGATAAAAAGAATGAAGACAGACAAAGAATTTTTAACAATTTTGAATAGAAAAAGGGGCACAATATGCCCGGAATATCCACATTTGTTTCTTGAAAAGAAAGGAATTATTAGAAGTCCCCATTAATCTTTTTTCAACTTAAGCAGTGGTCTGATTTCCGGGGAGTATTATATTATATTATTTTGCCGGCATTTTCTTTACTTTTGTTATCTTTAAGCCCGAAACGTAAATCATTGCTTTATGATAAAAGAGAATTTGGTTGAATATTTTGAAACAGCCATTAAAGAAAACTGGGAAAAGCCAGCCGTATCCGATTACAACGGCAAGACCATTACTTTTAGAGAAGTGGGAGAAACCATTCATAAAATTCACATTATCTTTGAAAAAACCGGCATTAAAAGAGGTGATAAGATTGCCCTTATCGGGAAAAATTCTGCCAACTGGGCTGTTGCTTACCTTGCAGTTCTCACCTACGGTGCGGTAATTGTCCCCATTTTACCGGATTTCCTTCCGAAGGATATCCATTTCATTGTGAATCATTCCGAATCAAAAGTATTCATCGCAGCTTCTTCTATTTGGAGTACGCTGGACATCGACCAAATGCTGGAATTGAAATTTGTTATGGGCGTGGAAGAACTCATGCCGCTGTTTTCGCGCATCGACCATCTTGAGGAGGTCATCCATTCGCTTAACGGATGGGTTAAAGAGAAGTTCCCTCAGGGACTGAATGCCGAAAATTTTGCACTTCCCACTACGGGAAATGAGCAACTCGGAGAGATTAGCTATACTTCCGGAACCACGGGCTTTTCCAAAGGTGTTATGCTCCTGCACAATAGCCTGGCTGCCAACGTGCGCTTTGCCCGCACCCACATGCCGCTGGAATCGGGCGATAAGATTGTCTCATTCCTGCCTCTGGCACATGCCTACGGCCTGGCTTTTGAATTTTTATTTCCGTTTTCGCTCGGATGTCATATCACCTTTCTTACCAAAACACCCAGTCCGCAGATTATTACCCGCGCTTTTCAGGAGATTAAACCACGGCTGATCCTTTCCGTGCCACTGGTTATTGAAAAAATTTATAAGAAGAAAATTCTACCTGTGGTGAACAAGTCTCCCATTAGCTGGATGCTAAAAACCCCGTTGCTGAACAAACTCATTTATAAAAAAGTACTGGCAGGCGTAAGCGAAGGCTTTGGTGGCAATTTTGTGGAAGTAGTTGTCGGCGGCGCTGCCCTGAGCCACGAAATTGAAACTTTCTTTAGACAGATTGGCTTCCCCATTACCGTGGGCTACGGCATGACGGAATGTGGTCCGTTGATATCTTATGCTCCTGCAAAAGATGCGAAGATCGGATCCTGCGGCATAGCAGTTGACACGTTAGAAGTGAAAATAGACTCGAATGACCCTGAAAATGAGGTGGGCGAAATTCTTATGCGCGGTGAAAATGTGATGGCTGGTTACTACAGAGATGAAGAAGCAACTAAAATGGTGCTGGATAACGATGGCTGGCTACATTCCGGTGACCTCGGGCTCATGGATAAGGATGGTTTTATCTTTATTAAAGGGCGTAGCAAAAGTCTGATTCTCGGCTCATCGGGACAAAATATTTATCCCGAAGAGATCGAATCGAAGCTGAATAACCGCTCCTGCGTAGCTGAATCTATTGTTATTCAAAGAGATGGAAAATTAATAGCACTGGTTTATCCCGATGATGATGTGGTTAAAAGCATGATGCTTTCCAACAAAGAACTCGAAGATAAGCTGGAAAATTACAGGAAAGAGATGAACAAAGAGTTCCCTTCTTTCATGGCTGTTTCCCGCATTGTGTTACATCCCGACCCCTTTGAAAAAACACCTAAACTGAGTATTAAACGCTTTTTGTATCAGTAGGTTTCCCTGTATTGAAAAAATTATAGAAACAGCACAAGTTCAGGTGCTTACGCTTATGCCATACCCTGTGTCCTTTTTAGACGAAATAGCCGGTTTTCTTGTTCACCGCGAAAACGGAGATGCTGTCCACACGTTGGTAGTGTTACCCAACCGGCGTTCACAGGTCTTTCTTAAGCAATATCTTGCCAAAAATGCCGGTCGTGATTACTGGCTGCCCGACATGCTTACGATTGATGAGCTTATGGCGCAGCTGTCCGGTTTAACGGTGATAGATCCTTTGATTGCCTATTTTGAGCTTTTTAAGATTCACCGTGAGATGACAGGTGATAAGGCCCGTAATCTGGACGATTTTTTGTCGTGGGCGCCACTCATGCTAAACGATTTTAGCGATATCGATTACTCTCTCGCTGATGCTCACAGACTTTTTTCCGAGCTTTCCGAAGTGAAAGCGCTGGAAAAATGGAATCTGAATGACCGGCCTTTAACGGAAATGCAAATGGCTTATCTTGCTTTTTTCCACTCGCTATTCGGCTATTACGAACGACTTCAAATGCGTTTGTATGAGAAAAAAACCGCATACAAAGCTATGGCATACCGTTTTGCTGCTGAAAGACTAAGTAACGGAAATTTTGAAAAGAAACCATGGACTGATTATGTTTTTGTTGGTTTTAATGCACTTACCGAAGCAGAGAAAAGCGTGGTTGCCTCTTTAAAAGAGCATTTTAATTTACATTTTTTTATTGATGCAGACAGCTATTACTTTGATGGTGGCAGCAATGGAAATCATGAAGCGGGAACTTTTCTGCGGAAAATCACGAGGTTTTTGAAAATTGACAAACCCGAATGGGTTGGAAATGCTTTGCTGACGCAGGAGAAAACAATTGAAATTGCAGCGGTTCCCCGGCAAATGGGACAAGTAAAATATGCCGGACAGCTTCTGTATGAGTGGCTGGTGGTGCAGAAAACAGATGCCCGGAATATCGCCGTGATACTCGCTGACGAGCGACTGCTTGTTCCGCTGTTGAGTTCTGTTCCGGCAGGTGCAGATGGCGAAACGGCGTTTCATTATAATGTAACACTCGGTTACCCGCTAATGCAGAGTCCGTTTTACGATTTGATTTATCGCTGGACACAACTGCTGACTTTGCGTAGTGAGGATGCCTCTATGCGGATTTCTTTGCCGGCTCTGAATGGTCTGCTGCAAAACCCACTGATGGAAATGCTGGAAGGGCGCCGGCATACGGATTTCTTCCCGTTAAACCGTTTTTACGCTTCTCCTGACGAAATAATGGAGTCCGCTAAGGATGAACAACTTAAAAGTCTATTCCGGTTGCTGTTTTTCGGATGGGAAAGACCCGGACAGTTTACGGAGAAGCTGAAAAATTTGTTGCAGAAGCTCCAGGCATTGCCGGCGATATTGGAAAAGAAGAATATTTTGTTGCGTTTTCAGCTGACACTGATGATGCAGATAGTAAAACTGGCAGAAGGAATTTTCTCCGATCAGAAACAATATCTTGGCTTTCAGAGTATTCAAAAGATATTGCTGCAACTTATGGGACGTAAGGAAGTTAGCCTGAAAGGTGAACCGCTGACCGGAATTCAGGTGATGGGTATGCTGGAAACCAGAAACCTGGATTTTGAGCGGGTGATAATTCTCGGAGCAAATGAAGGGATTTTACCCAAAACCGGTTTTCAGGAATCGTTCATCCCTTACGATTTAAGAAACGCTTACAATCTTCCCCTACAGCACACCAAAACAGCTGTAGCTTCTTATCATTTCTTCCGGCTGTTGCAACGTACCCGGCATGCTGTCATGATTTATAATTCGGTCCCGGACGTAATGGGTGGTAGATCGGAAGATCGTCGTGTAGGGCAAG
>CAJVXP010000008.1 GCA_913009685.1 uncultured Bacteroidota bacterium | reverse complement strand
ATAAACCATTTCGGGAAGATTGTTTTCCGAAAGGAAATCTTTTACGGTATCGATGGCTGTTTCTGCGGCCTTTTCTTTGGGAAAGCGATAAATTCCCGTGCTGATGTTGGGAAAAGCAATGCTTTTGCAATGGTGCTCTGCTGCCAGCTTCAACGCCGTTTCGTAGCAGCCTCTGAGCAGTTCGCATTCGTTGTTGTTGCCGCCGCGCCATACCGGCCCAACAGCGTGAATGACATATTTTGCCGGAAGGTTATAGCCTTTGGTGATTTTTGCCGAGCCGGTATCACAGCCGTTCAGTTTCCGGCACTCGTCCAGCAATCCCCGGCCTGCAGCACGATGAATGACACCATCCACGCCACCACCGCCCAGCAAAGTACGGTTAGCGGCATTTACAATCGCATCAACATGCATCCGGGTGATGTCACCACTGACCTGTTTTAATCGCGAAACATTCATTGGGTTTAACTATTTATTTGTTTTACAATCAGTTGCGAATTTTGGTAGCCGACCACTTTCACATTTTTATTTTTATCAATAAAACCGATTTCAGCAACGGCATCGAAAACATCGTTTTCAACAACAACTTTTCCTGCGGGACGTAACTTGGTATGTGCTACACCGGTTTTTCCCACCATCTTACTGTATTCTGCGGAAGCTGAAGTGAAGCCTTCCTCTTTTGGATGGGTTTTCTGTAAACCGAGATACCCAAACCGTCCGGAGATAAAAAGCCTTTTAGTGAGCCAGATGGAGAAAATAATAGACAGTGCCGTGGATATTATGACAATGGAAAAGGCTCTGACCAATGCAGTAAAATTATAATTTAGAAAGCCGGGGCCTGCCGGACGAATCAGACTTAGCGTCAACCCCAGTACCATAAAAGTAATGCCGAGAATACCGGTAATACCAAATCCGGGGACAACAAAGATTTCCAGAGCTATCAGGACAAGTCCAAGCAAAAAAAGTAAAATTTCCCAGTGGCTGGCCAGCCCTTCGAGATAAAGCGGAGCAAAATAAAGCACGGCGGCGGCAACGGCAGCAGCAATCGGAAAACCAATGCCGGGAGTCTGTAACTCAAAATAGATTCCGCCAATGATAACCATGATAAGAATACCACTCACGATGGGATGGACAAGAAATCTGATTATCCTGTCGGTAGCTGAAAGATGATAACTCCGGATGGTGTAATTGTCTATGCCGGCGTGTTTCAGCACTTGTTTTATATTGTCGGCTTCGGCATTACAATAGCCATTTGCAATAGCTTCGGAAGTGGTAAAAGTAAGTACTTTTCCCGAGTCGCTGATCCCTTTTATGAAAATACGCGGGTCGACCATAGCCTCGGCGATAGTGGGGTTTCGTCCTTTGGTTTCGGCTGTGGAACGCATGAGCGAGCGCATATACGATTGGTATTTGTCAGGCAGCGGTTTCCCCGACTGGTCCACCACAGTGGCAGCGCCTATGTTAGCTGCAGGACTCATGTAGATACTGTCGCAGGCCAGTGCGATTAAAGCTCCGGCAGAGGCGGCATTGTTATCGATAAAGACATAAACAGGGATTTTGCTGTGCAGGATTTTGGTGCGGATAGAATCGGCTGCTTCCAGCATGCCGCCATAAGTATTCATTTGAATGAGAATAATATCGGCATGCTCTTTTTGTGCCTCCTCCATGGCTTTCCGGGTGGTGTGCCACACGGGAGGAGCAATTTCTTCTTTGATATTAAAAGTAAAAACGGTGGTAGAGGAAAGCGAGTCATTACCGGCCGATAATGCGGGGGAAAGAAACAGAAATATAAGGTTTGTCAGGAAAAAAACCGTAAGAAAATGTCCCCTGTTTTTTATCATCCGATTATTTTTTTATTTTTTCGAGTTGCCGATGCATTTTGCGGTATTTTTTTCGCCAGGCTTTTTTACTCCAATATTTACCCCAGTAAATATTTGTCCATAACCGTTCGTGAAAGTAATACAAAATTAATTTTGCTACCACATCCACACTGGCAATAGCCGTGGCAGCCTCCCATTTTTTTAGTACCGCTAAGCTGATCACAAAAGTAGTTGCCGAAGCAATGACACGCCAACTAATGGCTTTCAAAATACTCCGGGTAGGGCTGTCTTTTTTAAAATATTTTGATTTAATCACTCTGTTTGTTTTGAGAGCGTGAAAATACTAAATTCAGCCAACGGTATTTTTTTTCCGGGCTTAAAGTTATGAAATAAAATAAAGCCCGAGCTTTTTCAAAAACTCATCATGAACTTTACCGTTTGAGGCAACGATCTCTTTTCCGAAGACAAAACCGGCCTCTCCGCGGAACCTTGTAACATGTCCGCCGGCCTGTTTCACAATGAGTGCGCCGGCTGCCACATCCCAGGGATTTAGTCCGTATTCGTAAAACAAATCGAAACGTCCGGCAGCCACATAAACAAGATCAACGGCAGCAGAACCCAGCCGACGAATACCACGGCTGCTTTGCATAAGATCTTTAAACAACATAAGATAAACATCCAGATATGAATAATCGGAGTAAGGAAACCCGGTAGCAATAAGCGAATTATCAAGAACATCGGCTTGCGAAACATGAATCTCCCGCCCGTTCAAAAACGCAGGGCCATCTTTCCACGCATAAAAACACTCTTTGAGGTTGATTTCATAAACTACGCCCAAAACGGTTTCGTCGCCATCATTCAAAGCAATGGAAATGGAGTAAAGCGGAATCTTATGAATAAAATTGGTGGTGCCGTCTAACGGGTCCACAATCCAGTTGTAGCGTTCGCCTCTGGCCAGTTTGTCATCTTCCTCGGCTATAAATCCGGCTTCCGGTAACAGCTTCTTCAGCTCTGTAATTAAAATATTCTCCGATTTCTTATCTACATAAGTTACCAGATTGTGGACGCCTTTGTATTCCACATCTGATTCGGTGAGTTTATCCACTTCGTCGCGAATCATTTGACCAACATTCTTACTTAAACTAACTACCTGTTTTGTGAGTGATTTAAGGTTCATATTACTTTATTTCTGTTAAAATTCTGTGAATTTCCATTACCTGAGGGATAAGAAAGCGGCTGCCATCATTGTTAATGACAAAATCCGAAAGCATATTTTTCTTTTCATCAGACCATTGCCGCACCATGCGGTTCTTAATTTCTTTCTCGGAGAGGCCATCCCGGCTTTTGATTCGTTCCATGCGAATGTTCCCGGGAGCTGAAACATTGATAATTTTATCAAATCTTTTTGCCAGGCTGTTTTCGAAAATCACGGCAGCCTCATGCAAAGTGTAAAGATGCTGTGCGTTCTCGGTCAGCCAGTTCCGGTACTTTTCCATAAGCACAGGATGAATGATACTGTTCAGGGTTTTTAAAGCAGAGGCATCACTGAAGACGATACCTGCCAGTTTTTGTTTGATAAGTTGCCGGTTATTATCAAATATATCCCTGCCAAAGGCTTTTTCGACCGATGAAATAACAGAAGCATCGGTGTAAAGATTTTTGGCTTCGGTATCGGCATAAAAAACCGGAACTCCGAGACTCTCAAATATTTTGCAAACTGTGGTTTTGCCACTTCCGATATTTCCCGTGATAGCTATCTTCAGCATGGTTTCCCGTTTAGTTGACAATAATAAACTCCACTTCCGAAGGAACAATTCGCTCATTACTAATATCTTTTGGCTTGGAAATCAGTTCGAGTCTGAGTTTCTTTACCTTACGGAGATTAATATTTTTAATATTCGGAATCAGTTTAAACTGGTTGGCATGTATCTTTTCGTAATCTCTGATAAAAACATTGAAATTAACAGCTGCTGTGTTAGGGAAGGTTCTGATATCCGGATGAATTTCCGAAACATCGACAGGGATTTGTAAGCTTCGCTCTGTATATTTCTCAACATCCAAATAAACGGTAACTTGCGGAGGAAGAAGTCTGAGCATCCTGGGATAAGGATTGTGGATATTCACTTTGACTTTTTGACTGTTTTCCAGATTTTCCAAATGAATCGTTACAGTATTCAGCCCTTTCAGTGTGTCTATAATTTGATTTGGTCCGTAAACAGTGATAGTAGCGGGAATAATTTTAAAACTGTAAAGCCTGAACTGGCTTTTGAAGGTTAAATCTAACAAGGCGGAGACTTTCATCTTTTTTTTGTGAAGACGCTCCATTGAGAAACTGAGTTTTGGTTTGGAGAATTCAATATCCCGGTCACCTACCCCTAACTGTTGTGCTGTACTTTCCCGTAAGTTTGCAGTATTAATGAAGTACTGACCATCGGCATCTTTTTTAATATCGCATTGCCGGAGGTCCACTTTCAGGCTGTCGAGACTGCCGTGTAGCATAAGATCCAGAATATTATATCCGTTTGATTTGAAGTGTACGGTTGCTGTACTGTCGTTCAGGGCTGTAATCAGTTTCCCTGCCGGCTGATGGCTGTATTTTATTTTCATCCGATAACTTACAGAGTAATTGTCTGATAATTTGATGAGTAGCCAAAAAGAAGCGGCAAACAGAAGACAAATAAGAAAAATCAAATGGTCTCTTTTTTTTTCAACCTTTTGATTTCCATTCTTATTACTTCGCCCTGACATTCCCTTTACTCTGTTTTTTTCCATCGCCGTAAAGATACGCAAAACAATAATTGTTCATATCTTTTTACAGATAGTTTTTGGCTTTTTGCCTCTTATCTTTGTTTTTCAATTCGTTGTAAAAACTTGCTGAAAGTTATTAACAGACTGCCGTTCGAATGGCTATTTAACTAATTTTGTTTAGGCAGATACCCCACATATATTAATCATCAAATCAGACTAATACATTGAATAAGGCCATGTTTTTAATCTACGATACAGAAACCACCGGTTTGCCCGTAAATGATAACGCCCCATTAAGTGATTTTAACAACTGGCCACGGCTGGTTCAACTTGCCTGGCAAATTCATGATGAAAAAGGAGAGCTTGTTGAGGTGAAAAATTTCATCGTCAGGCCGGAAGGTTTTGTGATTCCCCGGGCTGCAGAGAAAGTGCACGGTATCTCAACCGAGCGTGCCCTGAAAGAAGGAGAAGAGCTTAGTATGGTGTTGGAAGAGTTTGGACAAGCCTTGCAAAAAGCAGAAGTGGTGGCCGGCCATAATGTGAATTTCGACAACACGGTTGTCAGGGTTGAATGCATGCGGAAATCGTTGAGTTGCCTGCTGACGGAAAAAACTATTGTGGATACAAAAGAAGCTTCCACCAATTATTGTGCTATCCCGGGCGGAAGAGGAGGGAAGTTCAAATGGCCAAAACTGTCGGAACTTCATGTCAAACTTTTCGGCAAAGATTTTGATGCTGCTCACAATGCTTCAGCGGATGTTCAGGCTACTGCCCGTTGTTTTCTGGAACTGATTCGTCTGAATGTGATATCGGCAACTATGCTTGGGCTGTCTGAAGAAACCATTCGGGAATTCAAAGAGCTACATCCTGTACCGATAGAGCCCATTGGACTAAAGATTGAGACTTATTCCAAAGAGAAACCGAAAACAGAAAAGCCGGTATCCCAATCTGTCGCTAATCACGAAGTTACCGTTAAACAGGAAGCACAGTCTTTTACACATTTGCATGTGCATACGCAGTTTTCCGTTCTGGATGGCCTGTCGAAAATACCGGCGCTCATAAAAAAAGCCAAAGATGATGGGATGCCGGCTGTGGCTATTACTGACCATGGCAACATGTTCGGGGTAAAAAGTTTTCATCAAACTGCCCTTAAAGAGGGGATCAAACCCATTCTCGGTTGTGAAATGTATGTGGCCCGTCGTGGCCTGGAAAGAAAGGAATCCAAAGTGGATGCTTCCGGATGGCATCTGGTGGTACTGGCCAAAAATGAAACCGGTTACCATAATCTTTTAAAACTGGTTTCCGCCGGCTGGACAAAAGGTTATTATTATAAACCCCGTATCGACAAAGCCTTACTGAAGAAGCATCACGAGGGACTTATTGTACTGACAGCATGCCTTGGCGGCGAGATACCTTCTAAAATTGTCAACGAAGGGGTGGAGAAAGCCGAAGAGGCATTGCTCGAATACAAAGCTATTTTCGGGGATGATTTTTATCTTGAGCTGCAACGCCACAAAAGCGGAGACCCGGAAATGGATCGACGTGTGTATGAAGACCAGGAGTATGTCAATATTGAGCTGCTGAAGCTTTCGGTAAAATATGGCATCAAAGTGGTGGCAACCAATGATGTGCATTTTATTAATACAGAGGATGCCGGAGCGCACGACCGGCTGATTTGTATTGGTACAGCCCGCGATTTAGACGACCCTAAACGCCTGCATTATACGCAGCAGGAGTGGTTTAAAACACATGAAGAGATGAGCGCGCTGTTTGCCGATATTCCTGAAGCTGTTGCCAACACACAGGAAATAGCGGATAAGGTGGAGGTTTACGAACTTGACCATAAGCCCATCATGCCGGAGTTTGAGATTCCCGCTCCTTTTAAAGATGCAAATGCCTACCTGCGTAACATTACTTACGAAGGCGCTAAAGAACGCTATCCCGAAATGGATGATGCCCTTCGTGAGCGTATCGATTTTGAGTTAGAAACCATCAAGAGCATGGGTTTCCCCGATTATTTTCTCATCGTATGGGATTTTTTGAAAGCAGCACGCGAAATGGGTGTTTCGGTTGGCCCGGGAAGGGGGAGCGCTGCCGGTTCCGTTGTAGCGTACAGCCTGAAAATTACCCAGATAGATCCCATTAAGTATAAACTGCTTTTTGAGCGTTTTCTGAATCCCGACCGCATCTCCATGCCTGATATTGATATTGATTTTGACGATGATGGCCGGGAAAAGGTGCTGCATTACGTATCCGAAAAATATGGAAAAGAGCGGGTTGCACACCTGATTACTTTTGGAAGTATGGCGGCAAAATCTGCCATTCGCGATGTAGCCCGGGTGCAAAAGTTACCGCTGCAGGAAGCTGACCGGCTGGCAAAGATGATTCCTGATCGTCCGGGCGTTACACTGAACGAAGCCATTAAAGAGGTGCCAGAGTTAAAGCGGGAACTGGAAAAGGGAAAACCTGAAATTGTTTCAGTGCTGAAAAATGCCCTTACCCTCGAAGGCTCCGTACGAAATACCGGTACCCATGCCTGTGGTATCATTATTGCCCGCGACAGCCTGGATAAATATGTTCCCGTCTCCACGGTAAAAGAATCGGTATTGGAGCTGGCCACCCAGTATGATGGAAAATATATTGAGGATGTGGGGCTGCTGAAGATGGACTTTCTGGGGTTAAAAACACTCTCCATCATTAAGGATGCTCTGGTAAACATTAAACGTTCAAAAGGGATAGATATTGATATCGATAACTTGTCGTTAGATGACAAAGAGACCTATGAATTGTATAGCAGGGGCGACACAACCGGCCTTTTTCAGTTCGAGTCGGACGGCATGAAGAAATATCTTCAGGAACTGAAGCCCACACGTTTTGAAGATTTGATTGCGATGAACGCCTTATATCGTCCGGGGCCCATGCAGTATATCCCTCAGTTTATTAAACGAAAACATGGCCTGGAAAAAATTCAGTATGATGTGCCTGTGATGGAGGAAATCCTGAAAGAGACATACGGAATTACTGTTTACCAGGAGCAGGTAATGTTGCTTTCCCGTCTGATGGCCGATTTTACCCGCGGCCAGTCCGACTCACTGCGGAAAGCCATGGGAAAGAAAAAGCTGGCTGAAATGGCTAAGCTGAAAGTGGAATATCTGAAAGGTTGTGAGAAAAACGGTATTTCCAAAGACATAGCGGAAAAAGTATGGAAAGACTGGGAGGAATTTGCTAAATATGCCTTTAATAAATCACATGCTACCTGCTATTCCTATGTTTCCTATCAGACAGCCTATCTGAAAGCACATTATCCGGCAGAGTTTATGGCTGCCGTGCTGAGTCGCAACCTGAACAATATCGACAAGATAACCTTCTTCACCAAAGAGGCGGAACATATGGGTATTCAGGTACTCGGACCGGATATCAACGAAAGCTCGCTCAATTTTACCGTAACAAAAGATGGTATTATTCGTTTTGGTCTGGCCGCCATCAAGGGGGTAGGAGGTACCGCGGTGGAAGATGTTATCGCCGAACGGGAGAAAAACGGTCCTTTCAAAAGTATTTTTGACATGGCCAAGCGTGTAAATCTGAAGTCAGTGAACAAGAGGAGTTTTGAAGCGCTGGCCAAAGCGGGAGCTTTTGATTGTTTTGAAGGCACACACCGGGCGCAGTATTTTTATAAAGAAAATGAGAACGACCCGGAGTTTATTGAAAAGATTATCCGGTTTGCTGCAAAATATCAACAAAAAAAGAACTCTGCCCAGGTTTCCCTTTTTGGTGATTCAGATGAATTTGAAGTGCAGGATCCGCCTATTCCTCCTTGCGAACCATGGCCCAAAGCAGTTCAGTTAAGACACGAAAAGGAGGTAACAGGCTTTTATATCTCAGGGCATCCGTTAGACGCTTTCGAGCTGACGATGAAACATCTATGCAATGTGGATATTGCCCGGTTGCGTAATAACCTGGCTAAATATAAAAATAAAGAGGCTGTTTTTGGCGGCATGGTAACTTCGACACTGCAAAGGACCACAAAAAACGGATCTCTTTTTGGTGTTATGACATTGGAAGATTATTCAGGCTCGATAGATCTACGGCTTTTTAAAGAAAACTATCTGAAAATGCGGCACATGATGGTGGTGGGCAACAACCTGCTGGTAAATGCCAAAGTGGAACCCAGCCGCTACGATGAGAATAACATAAATATTAATATTCATGATGTTTCTCTATTGGAAGATGCCATGAATAATGTAATGAAAAAGCTTACACTATATTTTAATCCTGAGGATATTACCGATGAGATAATAAATGGACTGGTAAAAATGAGACATGACTATCCCGGGGAAACTCAACTAATGATTTCGCTGAACGCCGTTGATAAAAAAAGACAATTGGTTCTAAAAAGCAAATCGGGAAATGTGGATGCCCGACTTTTTTTGAATAATCTTAGCAGGATTGGAGTGATTCGATATACGTTGAGCAAATAGGCTAAGGAATTGTAACAAAATAATATTTACACATTTGTCCGTATCAGTTTCTTTTTTAAGTTTGCAAACAAATAAAAACAAATAAAAAATGGCTTTAGAATTCACAGATACAAATTTTGATACACTTGTATTGAACTCGGATAAACCGGTGATTGTCGACTTTTGGGCAATATGGTGCGGCCCGTGCCGTGTTGTAGGCCCTGTTATTCAGGAAATTGGCGAGGAATATAGCGATAAAGCACTGGTTGGCAAGTTGGATGTTGACCATAACCCTGCCATTGCCCGCCGTTACGGTATTCGTAATATTCCGACCATTTTGTTCTTCAAAAACGGAGAAGTAGTAGATAAGCAGGTCGGCTCGGTTCCCAAACAGGTCCTGATCAATAAACTTGAGCAACACCTTTAAGCATCAAGGCTATGACACAAGAGGAGCTACATGAATGTGGCTCCTTTTTTTATGCTAAAATTTTAACTGAAGCTGTAGTTTAATGTCGGTTTTGTGGTTCCCGGCAATGGCATCCGGCCCCGAAGAAATACTCTTTTTGTTGAAAAAAACTGTCCGGGCTGTTTTTAGCCAAATGACGATGTGCCTTTTTAGCTGGTAGTGCAACAGCAAATAAACCCGCTGACCCTTGTCGTAATATGCCGGAACGGTAAAAGCATAAAGCACATCGTTTTCATAAGCATAAATGCGGCTGTTCCAGCCATCAGTATCAAAAAGCGCATACCGAAAGTTAATTTTTAACGGGAAATTCACAAACCGGTACACAATATCCTGATATATCAAAAAACCTCTTTCGCGGTCTGACGCTTTGGCAAAACGGACATATTCAATACGTGTCTTAAAAATCAACCGGGGAAAGGCAGTATAGGCGATGGCATAGCGAAAATCAGCATAACTTTTATTTGTCAGTAAAGGATGAAAGTCCTCTGATCCGGAGATGTTTTCAGCTTTTTGCTTGTAGCGAAAGCGAAAATACATGCTGATATTTCTATCAGGAACCATGTCGAGCTGAGCAAGAAAAGCTTTTCCGGCAGACGGGGCGTTCACTTGAAATCTCAGCCATGGAAAGGAAAAATAATCGGCATAAGCCGTAAAAGTAAACAGGCGCGAAAGCAGAACCCTTACACCGAGATAAACACCTTTTTCGTTGTTTACACTTCCCGACTCCATAAACGGAGCTGCATAGATAACTTTATAGGCCGGAGAAATATTACGGTAGCTCAGAGTGAGGGTTAGCCGGTCGGAAGGATAGATATCTATACCAGCTGTTCCTGCCATACTTCCTCCGGGATTGGCAGCAAATTCACCAAAAAAAGATAAGCGTTTAAATTCGAAATTTAGATCAGCCGAAGCATTGCTGATCCGTTTTCCACGGAATAGAAATTGCCGGTAAAGTTGCTGATCCGGTTCCAGTGGCAGACTCAACCGCGTTTGATAATAAGTCAGCCCCACTTTCAGAAAGCGATAAATGTATCCCAAATGCCCGCCAAAAGCGTCGATAACAAGCCGGTGCCTGTTGAATAACTCGCTGATAGTACGATGGTTTCCCGTTTCGAGAATCGTTGAAATTTCATCCTGACCTGTGGGTGTTATAAAAAAGCTTCCATCCACTTTGTTGTGAGAATAAAAGGCTGTCAGCGTAATGTTTTTCATTCCGAGGGTGAAAGCCGCTCCGCGAAAAAACCGGTTTTCGTTGGCCGAGGTGTTGGGGCGAATGCCGGTACCGTAATATTTGACGGCAGTGACTTCTGCCGATTTTCCGAATGTCAGTCCCGACCAAAGACAAAGTCCCTGGCCGAATTCAAGATGATAATCACCAATGATGGCCTTTTTCAATATCCCCGGCTGAGAAACGTAAGCAAAAGCTGAGAAAAAGTCGGGAAACCGTGGTTTTTGGCTTCCCAGCAATTGTCTCACGCTGTCGCTCAAAGGGGATGGAAAAAGCATTTCCCCGGCGTCTTTTTCAGCCGTAAATCCCCAACGCAAATGATTGCCCGAGCGGAAGCCGTAACGCAGGTATAGTTTCTGCGGGCTTCCCAAATAGACGGAGCCCGGCTTTAACCAGGCCGAATCGGCAGGAATTGCGTAACCGGCAACAGGTTCAAGAATTTGTCCGTAACGCATCAATACCTGATGGTCGCCATATTTCAAAGCCCTTTTCCAGGAAAATGGTTTCTCCTTTTCCTGATTTACTGTTTTAATAAACGGACGTATTTGCTGAATGGTCTGTGTATTAAAACCGGAAACATACTGCAATTCGTAAATGCTGAGAATAGCGCCGTTTTCATGAATATAGGCTCTCAGAGATGCGAGTTGCACCTCATTAAGCAAGCGCAAATGAAGTAATTTATTCGCATCAGGCCCATTGATGTTGATGGGATGTTTGGTATAATAAATATAATCTTCGGCGAGGTCGGAATAATCCTGTTGCCTGTCTGAAGATTTTGCCAGATTCTCCATCTGATTGGTCAGGAAATCAGCAGAATAGTGTAGCGTATCACCATTCTGAGCATCCACATTTAGCCTTGCAAAGAAGATTAAAACTGAAGACAGAAGGAGATAATATGTAATATACCGTTCCATTTTAAAAAGCAAATACAAGTGAAGACTGGGGAGAGAAACCCAGCGACTGATGCATGGTGGTGCCAATGTCGAATTGTATATGTTTCTTGTGCCAGCCAAATCCGAAAGAAAAAACATCACGGGAAGTTCCGCAGCCGACACGGAAAAAGAACTGCTTTTTATACCTGTATTCTATGCCCCCTCTCAATATCACCGGCTGATAATCGGTGTTCTTTTCCACCTCTGCTGTGGTGAGCAGTTTGTCGGAAAAATGATAAGTCACTCCAAAGCGAAAGACCGCAGGAATTTTTTCGTTGGCATAATCGGAAAATTTAACACGCACCGGATTATAGACATAAACCCCAAACGTAAGATGTTCGGTAACATCGGATTGTACCCCCATTTCAAATGTTACATTGCTTCGGCTGCCATAAATATCTCCCTGTCCGGTTTGCAAATAATCGAGTTGTACGCCTATTCTTAACCGGGGACCAAAAGAGCGCGCATAGGCCAGTCCTATTTTCATTTGGTGATATAAAGCATAGCCGAAATAGCTCATGCTGAGCCCCATATTGCCAGATTTCAGAGGGTAAATCAGGGCAAGGTTTGCTGTTCCCATGTGGGGAACAAGAAATCTGTTCTCATAAGCAACGCCTACCGACAGATTTTTTATCAGCGCCATACCGGCCTGGTTGTTTTGAATACTCCAGAAATCACTCAGCGCAACAGAGCAATGGTTTAGTCCTGCCTGTCTGGCGCCAACCGGCGGCCACAATCCTGCACCAAAGGTATACTGTGAGGAGATAAAAAATATAAGAAAGAGAATAATAATTTTAGGGGTTCGGAACCCATTGACAACAGGTGTATTCATAACAGAAAAGAGTTTTCACTTAATTGGTGGCCTAAAAGTATAAAAATATTCTCAGAGTAAAAAATTATTGTTCGGCCTATTGCGGAAATGTTTATTTTGGCTCAAAAATTGAATCACATGGATACTGCTGAACAACTGATAAATAGAGCATGGGAAAGCCGTAATTTACTCGAAACTGACAAGGTGAGAGAGGCTGTTTTTAACACAGTGGATGCATTGGACAAAGGAAAGTTGCGTGTGGCAATGCCCGTGGCAGAAGAGTGGAAGGTAAACGAATGGATAAAAAAAGCGGTCATTCTTTATTTCCTGTTGCGGAAAATGGAAACCATGGAAACCGGTATGTTTGAGTTCCACGACAAAATTCCATTAAAAAAAGATTTTGCTGCTCAAAATGTACGTATAGTCCCACATGCCATTGCCCGCTATGGCGCTTATCTGGCTCCCGGCGTCGTTATGATGCCTTCTTATGTGAATATCGGGGCTTATGTGGATAGCGGAACCATGGTTGATACCTGGGCTACCGTTGGCTCCTGTGCGCAAATAGGAAAGAATGTGCATTTGAGCGGAGGTGTGGGTATTGGCGGCGTGCTGGAACCGGTTCAGGCCGCCCCCGTAATTATTGAAGATAATTGTTTTATCGGCTCCCGTTCTATTGTAGTTGAGGGTGTCAGGTTGGGAAAAGAGGCTGTGCTGGGCGCCAATGTGGTGCTCACACAAAGCACTAAGATTATTGATGTGAGCGGAATTGAGCCGGTCGAATACAAAGCGTACATTCCACCACGCTCGGTGGTTATTCCCGGTACTTATACCAAGAACTTTCCTGCCGGTGATTTTCAGGTTTCCTGTGCATTAATTATCGGAAAACGTAAAGCTTCCACCGATACAAAAACATCGCTGAATGAGGCTTTGCGCGATTTTCAGGTAGCTGTTTAACCCCGCCGGAGATGAAAAAAATTTTAATCATACAAACGGCTTCGCTGGGAGATGTTGTGCTGGCTACACCACTGATTGAAAAACTACATCATTTTTTTCCGCAGGCACGTATTGATTTTCTGCTGAAGGAAGGAAACGAAGCGTTGCTACGCCATCATCCTTATTTGAAGCAGGTCATTGTATGGGATAAGTCGGGAAAAAAATACCAAAAACTTAAAGAGCTCATCGGCATCATTCGTGAGCAAAAATATGATTTGGTTGTCAACACACAGCGGTTTGCCTCTACCGGATTGATGACTGCCTTTGCGGGAGCTAAGAGAACAGCCGGGTTTAGAAAAAATCCGTTTTCACCTTTTTTTACGCATCGTCTGGCACATAAAATATCTGCGAAGGAGGGAAGTCCGCACGAAGTGGAGCGGAACCTGAGGTTGATAGATAATTTTACCGATACATTGCTTTTCAAGCCAAAACTCTATCCATCAAAACATGATTTTGCACGGGTTTCACAGTATAAGACCAAACAATTTATCACTGTTTCTCCCGGCAGCCTGTGGTTTACCAAAGAGTACCCTGCTGAAAAGTGGGCAGGGTTCATAAAGCAATTGGATGAAGACCTCGTGGTTTATTTTCTCGGTTCCGACAAAGAACGGCAAAAGATTGGCCGTATTATGGAAGACTCCGGCCATGCCGGCAGCCTGAACCTCGCCGGGAGACTTACACTTTTGGAATCGGCGGCACTCATGCGTGATGCTTTAATGAATTACACCAACGATTCGGCCCCTACGCATCTCACTTCTGCCATGAATGCGCCAGTGGCTGTCATCTTTTGCTCTACCGTTCCGGAATTCGGGTTCGGCCCGCTTTCCGCTACTTCATTTGTCATTCAAACGACTGAAAATTTGTTTTGCCGGCCATGTGGCCTTCACGGGAAAAAGGTTTGTCCTAAAAAACATTTTAAGTGTGCAGAAACTATTGAGCTAAAACAATTGTTATTATGTCTGAAAAATTAAAACAAGAGATCGAAAAATCAGTTGCTTTGCTGAAACAGGGAAAAATTCTGCTTTATCCCACAGATACTATTTGGGGTATTGGCTGCGATGCTACCAATACAAAAGCTGTTGAAAAGGTCTTCAGGCTAAAAGACCGCCATAAGCATAAGAGCATGATTGTGTTGTTGGATAGTGCCGATAAGCTTAGCCTTTATGTTGATAAGGTGCCCCAGATTGCCTATGACCTTATCGAAAATGCAGCATCGCCCATCACAATTGTTTACAGTAATGCCAAAAATCTGTCGAAAAAACTAATCGCTTCTGACGGAAGTATTGCCATTCGGGTTGTAAAGGACGATTATTGCCTGGAGGTGATAAAAAAGCTGGGCCATCCACTGGTATCTACTTCTGCCAATATATCGGATGAGCCGGCACCACAAACCTTCAATCAAATTGCAGATATTATCAAGGAAAGGGTTGATTATGTGGTTGATATTCATCGATCACGAATTCGAAACATCCGGCCTTCGACAATTATCAAATTGGAGGAAACCGGAACTTTCAGCATCCTGAGGCTGTAGGGGACTTCTCCGGAGGGGAATTTTCCCGGCAAAGAAAAATCATTCCTGATTTTCAATAAGAATCAACGCTTTGATTTTCGAGGTAAGTTCTGATTTTTTCTTTAAAGTCATGTAGGTTAATAGGTTTGGTAATATAATCGGTGAAACCGGACGACAAGATGTATTTTTTATCATCATCAAAGGCAAAAGCAGTTACGGCTAATGCAGGAGTTTCCGCATGAGGAGGCATTTTACGTATCATTGCCAATAATTCAATCCCTGTTATTTCTCCTTCCAAACGGATATCGAGCAGGATAAGGTCAAAAGTTTCAGTTTTGAGTAATTGTAAGGTTTCCTCAACGGTAGAGCAGAGGAACAGGTCGTAAACCCGGCCAATGACATGTTTTACGAGAAGACGGCTTTGAAGATCATCGTCAACATACAAAATTCTCTTGCGAGTGTAACGGTTTTCCATGCTTAGAAATTTTTAAATAAGTTATTATGTTTTTGATTGTAACGCATTAGTAACATTTTGTTAAACAGGGATATAAATAGTAAAAACAGAGCCTTTGCCCTCCGAAGACTTTAGTTTCAGGAAGCCGCCAATAAGCTCAACATACTTTTTGGCAAGACTTAAGCCCAGTCCGTTTCCTTCGTATCTCCGGCCATAACCCGTGCTGGCCTGCCTGAAATCTTCGAAAATACTTTCCTGATTTTTTTCCGAGATACCAATTCCCGTATCTTTTATCTCGAAATAAATAAATTCTTTCTCTTTTATTATAGTTTTTCCCGCCTTCAGGTTTATTTTTCCTTCATTCGTAAATTTAATGGCATTATCCACAATCTCATCTATGGCTTCCGAAACAATGTTCCGGTCACCCAGGAGTTCAAAGTGTTCAAACTCCGTCTCAAGTATCATTTCCAGGTTTTTACGTTGGGCTAGTGGCAATTTCTTTGTATAAACATTACGGAACTCGGCTATTACATCCAGTTCTTCCTTTTTAACTTCATAAGTACCCGAATCTAATCTTGAGATAGCAATAATCATATCCAAAGTACGCAGTAGTCGTTGTCCGCTTTCGTTGATATAGCGGCTCATTTCCTGAATAGAATCAATTTCTTCTATCTCGAGTATCAGTTCTGAAAATCCAAGGATTCCATTCAGGGGAGTACGTAACTCGTGGCTGATATTTGCGAGGAAAGCTGCTTTTAAGCGGTTGGCATCTTCTGCTTTTGCCTTGGCAACACGCAAATCAATCTCTAGCTGTTTACGCCGGGTGATATCTTCTCCCATGCCAATATAACGTTTTACCTTTCCCGATTCATCTTTAATAGGAGCAATGACGGAATATTCGTAAAAGGTCTCTCCGTTTTTTCGCTTATTGATGAATTCACCTCTCCAGACCTCGCCTTTCAACAACGTATTCCATAAATCATTATAAACACTTTGCGGTGTTTCCCCGCTTTGCAAAATCTTCGAATTCTGTTCTATGACCTCCTGAAAAGTGTAACCGGTAATTATGGTAAAACTATCATTAACATATTCTATTTTCGCATTTAAATCGGTAATGACAACGGAAAGCGGACTTTGTTCAACGGCAGCGGAAAGCATTCTGATTACTTCGCCGGCTTGTTTCTCTTTGGTAATATCGTGAACGCTGCCGATACCGGCATCCTTTCCTTCAAATCGCAGATAACCTGCCGTAAAATCAACCCAGCGTGTCTCGCCGGCTTTCGTCTGCATTCTAAACTGGTAATTTCTGGGTACTTTTTCCTTTTTTACACGCCTTTGACCCCGGCGTTTGACCATTTCGCGGTCTAACGGATGTATCACATCCCAAAAATGCATGGCTTTCATCTCCTCTTCCGAATATCCGAGAAGCCGGGTAATTGCAGGATTGGCGTATAGAAATCTATCATGATTATAAATGACTATCCCGGCGGTTGTATTCTCTGTGAGTGTCCGGAACAAATTTTCGGAATGTTTAAGTTTTTCCTCAGCCACAACCCGCTTGGTGATATCAATAAGATAGCCCTGTAGCTGAAGAAGCCGGCCTTTCTCATCAAATTCGCCATAGGCATTTTCCAACATAACAATTTTTCTGCCTGTGCGCGTATGCATCCTTACCTCAAAATCTTCAACTTTGCCTTTCAATTTTAGCTCTTCCATAAACCTTTTCAGGTCATTCGGATCTTCATAAAGATTTTTGGTGCCATAAGCATTGAGCTGTTCCAGGTCGTCAAACTCAAAAATGTCAAATATTTTTTTATTACAATAAAGCACTTCATCTTCATTTTCAAGATAATCACCTGAAATGTCATTTTCCACAAATTTCCTGAAACGTTCCAGGCTTTCATAAAGTTCCTCTTTTGCTTTTTCTTTTTCCACAAGAATCTTCTGTTGTTCCAGGACGCTTTTTACAGATACATTCAGGCGAATCAGATGGTCTTTGGTAACATAGTCAGATGCCCCGGCTTTAATACATCTAACGGCAACTTCTTCATTAATGGAACCTGTTACAATGATGAACGGGGTTAATGGTGATTTTTCATTGCGAATCTCAAGCACCCGCATGCCCGAAAATCCTGGCAGAGAATAGTCGGAAAGAATCAGGTCAGGACGAAAGCTGTAAAGTTTTTCAATGATATCCTGCTCTGTTTCAACGGTAATTGCTTCAAAATCAAAATCACGATTAAGCTCATGCCGGAGAAGTTTATCATCCGCTGGGTTGTCTTCTATAATTAAAATCCGCAATTTACTCATGGGGTATAAAATGAAATAATACCGGCAAGTTTTAAGCCAGTCAAAGTTAAAATTATTTTTTAAAAATGCAATGAAATTTTGCAGCTAAGTACCAGATAGTTATCAACCGGATAAACACAAAGATTATTCTGCATTTTCGTCAATATTCATGGGGTGAAATTTCAAGATGGTATTTTTTAAATCGGTATCGTTTAGATGTGTGTAAATCTCGGTAGTACTGATGGATACGTGTCCCAGCAGCACTTGTACAGCTCTCAGATCTGCCCCGCGCCGGATAAGATGCGTTGCAAAGGAATGGCGAAAAGTATGCGGGCTTACTGTTTTACGGATACCGGCTTTTTCAACCAGTTTTTTAATAATGAGGAAAATCATCTGCCTGCTTAGTTTGCTTCCCCGCTGATTTAAGAAGACAATATTTTCCGCTTCTTTCCTGGGAGCAATACGGACGCGCACCTGCCGAATATAGGTGAGCAATTGCTTTTGTGCGCTATCGCCGACAGGAACCATACGCTGCTTGTTTCCCTTGCCTGTAACAATAATAATCCCCTCGTTAAAATGCAAATCGGAAAGCTTTAAGCTGGTAAGCTCCGAAACGCGTAAACCACAGGCATAAAGGGTTTCCAATATAGCTTTGTTGCGTTCTCCCAGCGGTTTCGACAAATCAACGGATTGAATCAGTGTAACAATTTCTGTTTCGGAGAGCACATCAGGTAACTTTTTTCCCAGCTTAGGCGATTCAAGCAATGCTGCCGGATCTGTGTTGATAATCTTTTCAAGCATCAAATAGCTAAAAAATGACTTGATGCCCGAAACAACACGGCTTTGAGAATAAGCTCCCAGCCCCATTTCGTTAATATACTGCAAAAAATCGCGGAGGTCATCAGGGGCAATGTCTTTTATAAGGAGATGTTCTTTTTTTGCCTGAAGGAATGAAAACAGCAGACCGACGTCATGCAGGTAAGCCATTACCGTGTTTTCCGACAGTGCCCTTTCAAGCTGAAGAAAAGCCTTAAAACCCTTTGAATACATATTCTCTTTCATCAATCTGCCCGTTCTTTTGTTTTCTGTCATAAAAATTCTCCACTAAAATAGGAAAAATTCCAAGGAAAGTTTATTTTTGTTTACTCTCAAAAAAATGTATAGGAAGGATGTAACTGAATTGTTTAATAAAAAAATTAAAAAATGGTAGATTTTTCTTTAGAACCCAAACAAGTTGAATTCCGGGAGAAAGTCCGGGATTTTGCCCGACGTGAAATTATTCCCAACGCCAGGAAATATGACGAATTGGCAGAGTTTCCCTGGGACATTATTAAAAAGGCCTATGAAGAAGGGTTGATGAATGGTCCCGTTCCTGTGGAATACGGTGGTAACGGGCACAACATTTTCGAGAGTGCCCTGGCATCGGAGGAGCTGGGCGCCGGTTGTGTAGGCATCGGAATTTGTATGGATGCCAATACCCTTGCGCTTACACCGCTTTTGCTCGGAGCCAGTGAAGGACAAAAGAAAAGATTTTTCGGACAAATTGTTGAAGCCAAAGGAGTGGCAGCTTACGCGCTGACCGAACCCAACGCAGGTTCGGATGTGGCAGGCATCAAATCAACGGCCATTTTACATGGAGATAAATATATTCTGAACGGACAAAAGCGTTTTATCACTAACGGCGCTGTTTCCGAGTTTATAACGGTTTTCGCTATGGTGAATCCCGAAAAGGGAGCACGCAGCCTGAGTGCTTTTGTTGTTCCCACAAACTTACCCGGTGTGAAAATTGTTTCAAACCTGAAGAAAATGGGGCAACGCGCTTCCGTTCAAACGGAGTTTGTTTTTGAGGATGTTGAGGTTCCCAAAGAAAATCTTATTGGCGGTGAAGGCCAGGGATTTATCCTTGCCATGAAGACTTTTGAGCGTACGCGCACGGGGGTGGCTGCACTCAGCGTCGGGAATGCAAGAGCTGCTTATGAGACGGCTCTTCTCTGGGGGAAAAACCGTATTCAGTTTGGAAAACCCGTTACCGTAAACCAGGGCGTAAGTTTTATACTGGCAGATATGGCCACAGAGATTGAAGCCGCCCGGATGGTTACATGGCATTCTGCCTGGGCCTACGATAATGGTCAGAAGTCTAAAAGTGTCTTGTCAGCTATGTCTAAACTGTATGCTTCGGATGTGGCTATGAGAGTTACTACCGATGCTGTTCAGGTTATGGCAGGAGAGGGCTACTCAACTGATTATCTTGTAGAAAAGATGATGCGCGATGCCAAACTTTGTCAGATTTATGAAGGAACCAACCAGGTTCAGCGGCTTGTCATTGGAAAAGCTATCCTGAAATAATAGCATATCATCACCGCATAAAAAAATTACGCTTCCGGAATTTCTCCCGTGAAGCGTAATTTTTTTATGCCTTGCATGTTATACCAACAATGGCCATGAATTAGCGATATGAATTGTTCCTTGAAAGAAAGGAATTATCAGATGTCCCCCCTTTAGAATTTATATCGCTCGTTTTCAATCAGTTTATCAGCAATACGCCGGCGCGCTTCTTTTGCATTAACAGGATAGTAAAAGGTGAACTTATGCATAATGTTTAGCATTTCCTCTTTTTCTTCACCTTCCATGAATGAACTGACAACATCAACGGTCTCTTTTTGAAAAATATGCATCACATTGCGCAATAACACATCCAGAATATCACAATAGACGGAAGTGTCTGATTTCAATCCCTGCCGGTCGAGCTTCTCTACCCTCAGCAGTGTTGATTCAAGAACATACACATACATGAGCATATCGGCCACACTCATCATAATTTCCTCTTCGTAAGCCAGTTTCTTTTTAAAAGTCTTGTTCAGTAAGGGAAACAGAATAGTAACCGCTTTCTTCAACTGATTGACATAAGCATGTTTCAGTGCGTAGTAATCTCCTTCGAAAACATCAATAGCCTGAATAGAACTTTTATTTTCCA
Organism: uncultured Bacteroidota bacterium; assembly: GCA_913009685.1. Taxonomy (GTDB): domain Bacteria; phylum Bacteroidota; class Bacteroidia; order Bacteroidales; family F082; genus Sulfidibacterium. The sequence continues at coordinate 55,282 of CAJVXP010000008.1, read as the reverse complement.
AAATTTCGGCTGCTTTTTCCAGCAGTGGAATCTTATGCCGGAGACCGCGCTTGAGTTCTGCATCCGAAGTAATCAGCCGGTTAATTTCGTTGGTACCTTCAAAAATCCTGTTGATACGCGAATCGCGATAGGAGCGGTCAGCAGGAGCTTCGGACGAAAAGCCCATTCCCCCATATATCTGCACCATTTCATCAACAATGTAATCCAATGATTCAGAGCCATATACTTTGAGTAAAGCACATTCCGGTTCAAATTCTGCCACACCCCCAATATTGGCCTCTCCGTAGCTTTTTCCGGAGGCCAGCAGGGTTGCTATTTCATCCTGAATGTCTTTGCTGGCACGATAAACCGCCGACTCGGTAGAAAAGGTTTTGATCACCTGTTCGGCGAGTTTATGTTTTATAGCTCCAAAATCCGCGAGCCGCGAGCCGAACTGCTTGCGCTCCATGGCATAATTCACCGAATTGTTGATGGCCCTGCGCATGCCACCAATAACGGTAGCCCCCAGTTTAATCCGCCCTATATGCAGGATATTCAATGCAATACGGTAGCCTTCGCCACGTTTACCTAACTGGTTTTTAACAGGGATTTTAACATCGTCAAAAAATATCTGACGTGTTGACGAGCCTTTGATCCCCATTTTATTCTCTTCCGGATTCATGGTAATTCCTTCCGAGGAAGATTCAACGAGAAATGCGCTCAGCACCCGGTCATTGTCAATTTTGGCAAATACAGTTAGCAAATCGGCAAAACCACCATTGGTAATCCACATTTTCTGACCATTGAGAATATAATGCTCTCCATCATCCGATAAAACAGCTTTGGTTTTACCTGCATTGGCGTCAGAACCGGCTCCCGGTTCCGTAAGACAGTAGGCAGCCAGCCATTCTCCGGAGGCCAGCAAAGGCAGATAATAATCTTTTTGTTGCTGATTGCCGTAATAAAGCAGAGGAAGCGTTCCGATACCGGTATGTGCCATAAAAGCCACGGAAAAAGAGTAGGCAGAGCCCATAGATTCGTTGGCTTTCATGTTGGTAAGAAAATTTTGCCCGAAACCACCAAACTCTTCGGGAATGGCAATGCCAAGCAAACCCATTTCCCCCGCATTTTTCAGAATAGAAGGCATCAGGCCTTCTTCGTGTGCATCTAAGGCATCAAAGTTAGGGGCTACCCCGGTTTCTACAAAGTCTTCACAAGTTTGAGCAATCATAAGTTGTTCCTCGTCAAACTCTTCCGGAACAAAAATATCTGCTGCGTTTATTTCTTTTACAAGAAATTCTCCTCCTTTCATAGGCGTATATTTTTATAATATCCTTTTAAAAATTATTTGCGACAAAAATATAATTTGTTGAACAGGATACATTGCATATATTCAATTTATATCAATTCTAAGAAAAAATGAAAGGGAAGTACCCCGATGATTACTTGAATTATACCAGGCTGGCAAGGACGTTTTGCGTTGAGATGGATTTGTTTAAACGGCCTTGTTTCCTGCATCCTTTTCCTTAGCCTTAGCCGGGGTTGTATGCTTTGTGCTGATTTTCACCTTAATCTCCTCTTTTTTGGCGTCGTAATCAATTTTAATCACATCGTTTTCCTTAATAGTCTTCTGAATAATCTCCTCAGCAAGCGGATCTTCAATATATTTTTGAATAGCACGTTTTAACGGACGGGCACCAAACTGCTCATCCCATCCTTTTTCGATAATGAAATCCTTTGCTTTGGCAGAAACACTTATTTTGAATCCCATTTCGTTGATACGGCCATACAAATGAGACAATTCGATATCGATGATTTTGTAAATATCCTCTTTGTCGAGTGAGTCAAAGATAACTACATCATCTATTCTGTTCAGAAATTCCGGAGCAAAGGAGCGTTTCAGGGCATTTTCAATAACTCCGTGGGCATGGCTGGCACGGCTCTGTTTTCTGGCAGCTGTACTGAAACCTACGCCGAGGCCAAAATCCTTCAGCTGCCGCGAACCAATGTTGGAAGTCATAATGATAATGGTATTTTTAAAATCAACTTTTCTCCCGAGACTGTCTGTCAGAACACCATCATCCAACACCTGAAGCAGCAGATGAAAGACATCCGGATGTGCTTTTTCAATCTCGTCGAGCAAAATGATAGAGTAGGGCTTTCTGCGAATTTTTTCCGTCAGCTGGCCGCCCTCTTCATACCCCACGTATCCGGGAGGAGCTCCAACGAGCCGGGAAACAGCAAATTTTTCCATGTATTCACTCATGTCAATACGGACGAGGGCATCTTCCGTATCGAACATATATTTAGCCAGCATTTTGGCGAGATAAGTCTTTCCCACACCTGTGGGGCCCAGGAATATAAAGGAGCCAATGGGTTTGTTAGGGTCTTTTAATCCGGCACGGTTACGACGAATGGCTTTAACGACTTTTTTAATAGCATCCGGCTGGCCGATGACCTCTTTTTGAAGTTCTGGCTCCATGTTGATAAGCCGGTGGCTTTCGCTTTGGGCAATGTTGGTAACCGGTATCCCGGTCATCATGGCAACCACTTCTGCCACTTTTTCTTCGTCCACCATTTCACGATTCAGCTGGGCGTCTTCTTCCCATCGTTTTTTCGCACGCTCCAGTTCTTCGGTATAGCGACGTTCGATATCCCGGAATTGTGCCGCTTCTTCAAATTTCTGCTGATTTATAGCCTGAACTTTCTTTTGTCGAATCTCTTCGATGGATTTCTCCAGATTGATAATCTCTGCCGGCACATGGATATTGCTGATATGCACCCTGGCACCAGCTTCGTCTAATGCATCAATCGCTTTATCAGGCAGATAGCGGTCGGAGATATACCGGTTAGTCAGGTTTACACAGGCTTTGATCGCCTCATGCGTATATTTCACCAAATGGTGATCTTCATATTTTTCCTTTATATTTTCAAGGATGTGCATAGTTTCGTCCGGCGTGGTAGGATCTATCAGAACTTTCTGAAATCTTCTTTCCAATGCACCATCTTTTTCAATATACTGTCTGTATTCGTCCAAGGTAGTAGCTCCGATACACTGAAGGTCGCCACGAGCCAGGGCAGGTTTAAACATATTGGAGGCATCAAGCGCTCCGGAAGCATTACCGGCGCCGACAATAGTGTGAATTTCATCAATAAAAAGGATAATATCCGGATTTTTTGTAAGCTCATTCAAAACGGCTTTCATGCGTTCTTCAAACTGTCCGCGATATTTTGTACCGGCTACAAGAGAAGCCAAATCAAGTGTTACGATGCGTTTGTTAAACAGTGCTCTTGAAACTCTTCTGTTGATAATGCGAAGGGCCAGACCCTCGGCAATAGCAGATTTCCCCACCCCGGGTTCTCCAATCAGGATGGGATTATTCTTTTTCCGGCGACTCAGCACCTGGGCAATGCGCTCCAGCTCTTTGTCGCGCCCCACGATGGGATCTAACCTGCCTTCTTCGGCTGCGTGCGTAAGGTCGTTTCCAAAATTATCGAGAACAGGGGTTTTTGACTTGGGCTCAGATGTTTTTTTCGGACCACCACCACCACCAAAGGAAGGCTTGTCAGGACCGGTAATCTCACTACCTGTTTCACTTCTTACGTCGGGCGAGGTTTCGGGATAGCTCCCTTTCAGCTTGTTCTTTTTTAAGGTATGTCCCAGTTCATCCTTTATGGCTTGGTAATCAACGCCTGAAAGCGCAAGCTTATGCGTAACCAGGTTGTTATCATCTTTTAAAATAGCGAGTAGCAAATGTTCGGTACCGATCTCCTCGCTCTGAAAAACTTTGGCTTCGAGATAGGTTATTTTCAGCGCTTTTTCGGCTTGTTTGACGACCGGAATATTTTCCATTTCCACTCCGACACCGTCCGGGGTCCTCACTGCATTTTCAATCTCCAGTTTCAGTTTTTTTAAATCAACGCCAAAATAGAGCAACATTTGAACGGCCATTCCTTCACCATCCCGTAAAATACCCAACAGAAAGTGCTCAAGTCCAATATAGTTATTTCCCAGCCGCACAGCCTCTTCGCGGCTATACGACATAACGTCTTTCATCCTTTTAGAAAACTTTGTATCCATATACATTAATAATTTCAGTGCAAAATTACATATAAGCCTCTTACCAAAATCATTCCAATGTAGAATATTGGTAATTTTTCATAATTTTTATATTTACCTCAAATCTTTTTGAGACCTGATTGAAATGATTTTTCATAATATATTAACAAAGAAGTTGTTTAAAGTTAAACTGAGAAACTACGAGAAACATCTTGACTTCATTGGACTTCAGCTATTTTTTATTTTATAGCGGTGGCTATGAAATAAAAACCGAGCTTCGCCACTAAAGCCAATCTGTTCCTCTCGAAAATCCCATTTAACTTTAAACAGCTTCAAATATAAAAGCAGATTGTTGACTATGACATAAAATATTCCAAAATTGTTAACACAAAGTTGTTAATACAAAAGTAAATTTTATGAGCTGATTGTTTTTTAAAATTAGCATAAATGCTTATTTTTGCAAGCTATATTTTTTTCAATCATTAATGAGGAGGAGTTGAATACATGGAAAGTGTTCATGACGGTGAAAGAATCGTAAAAATTAACATAGAAAATCAAATGAAATCGGCCTACATCGATTATTCGATGTCGGTGATTGTGGCCAGGGCACTGCCCGATGTACGTGATGGATTGAAACCTGTTCATCGCCGTGTTTTATTTGGGATGTACGAACTGGGTGTGTTTTCAAACAAACACTATAAAAAGTCGGCAAGGATAGTAGGGGAGGTGCTCGGTAAATTTCATCCCCACGGCGACAGTTCTGTTTATGACACAATGGTACGTATGGCCCAGGATTGGTCGTTGCGCTATCCGCTGGTTGACGGTCAGGGGAACTTTGGCTCTATTGACGGTGACAGCCCTGCTGCCATGCGTTATACCGAAGCCCGGTTACGGAAGATTGCAGAAGAGATGCTGTCTGACTTAGACAAAGATACGGTCGAACATCAGCTTAATTTTGATGATACTATTAACGAACCTACCGTATTACCTGCGCTTATCCCCAACCTTCTGGTAAACGGTGCTTCAGGCATTGCAGTGGGGATGGCTACCAATATGGCGCCACATAACCTGTCGGAAATTGTGGATGGCATTATTGCATATATTGGCAATAATGACATTACCATCAGCGAGTTGATGAATTATATCAAAGCTCCTGATTTTCCTACCGGAGGTATAATTTATGGTTACGAAGGTGTAAAATCTGCCCTTGAAACGGGCCGTGGACGTATTGTAATTAGGGGTAAGGTTACCATTGAAGAAACAAAAAGCGGACGTGAAAGAATCATTGTAACCGAATTGCCTTATCAGGTTAATAAAGCGGACATGATTAAGAAAACCGCCGATCTCGTTAACGAGAAAAAAATCGACGGTATTGCTGATCTTAATGATGAGTCGGACCGTAACGGAATGCGTATTGTTTATGATTTGAAAAGAGATGCTCTTGCCAGTATAGTGATCAATAAATTATACAAGATGACTGCTTTGCAGAGCTCTTTTAGTGTAAATAACATTGCACTGGTGAATGGACGTCCTGAGGCGCTCAATTTAAAGGGGCTTATTCAGCACTATGTGAATCATCGCCACGAAGTAGTTATCAGACGTACACGATACAATCTTAAAGAGGCAGAGCGGAAAGCACATGTTCTTGAAGGTCTGATTATTGCGCTTGATAACATCGATGAAGTGATTGCGCTGATCAGAGCTTCCAAAACACCGGATGAAGCCAAACAGGGATTAATACAGCGTTTCGAGCTGTCAGATATTCAGGCTAAGGCTATTCTCGATATGCGCCTGCAAAAACTTACCGGGCTGGAAAGAGAAAAGCTGAAAGCCGATTACGATGATTTAATGCTGTTGATTGCCGAATTGACGAAGATACTCGGAGATGTAAACATTCGTATGGATATTATAAAAGACGAATTACTCCGTATAAAAGACAAATACGGGGATGAACGCCGCTCGGAAATTGTTTATACCGCCGAAGATATCCGGATGGAAGACGTGATACCCGATGAGCCGGTGGTCATAACCATTTCACATTTGGGTTACATTAAAAGAACTGCGCTTTCCGAATATCATGTGCAGGGCAGGGGAGGACGCGGTTCACGCGGAAGCACGACCCGCAATGAGGATTTCCTCGAACACTTGTTTGTTGCTACAAACCACAATTACATGCTGTTTTTCACCGAACAGGGTAAGGTTTACTGGCTCAGGGTTTTTGAAATTCCCGAAGGGAATAAAATCTCAAAAGGCAGGGCTATCCAAAACATCATCCAGCTGAGTCCTGATGATTCGGTTAAAGCTTATATTAATATCAAAGATTTGAAAGATGAGGAATACATCAAAAATAACTTCATCATTTTAGCTACGAAACACGGAACCATCAAGAAAACTTCACTTGAAGCCTATTCACGTCCCCGGACGAATGGCATCAATGCTATCACTATTCACGAAGACGATGAGTTGCTCGCAGCACGACTTACCAATGGCTCTAATGAGGTTTTGCTGGCACTGAAATCGGGTAGAGCTATCCGCTTTAACGAAAGCAAAGTACGAGCCATGGGACGTACCGCAGCCGGCGTAAGGGGCATCAGACTCGCCTCTGAAAAAGATGAAGTTATCGGAATGATTTGTGTGGAAGACGATTCGTATGATATTCTTGTGGTTTCTGAAAAAGGATATGGAAAGCGCTCCAGATTAGATGATTATCGTGTTACAAACAGAGGCGGAAAAGGGGTGAAGACCCTGAACATTACAGAAAAAACCGGAAACCTGATTGCTATTAAAAATGTGAAAGACGATGATGACCTGATGATTATTAATAAATCCGGGATTGCCATACGTATTCCTGTTTCAGCTCTTCGCGTTATGGGGCGTGCCACACAGGGCGTCAGGCTTATCAATTTGAAGAACGATGATGAAATCGCAGCCGTAGCCAAAGTGGAAGCCTTCGAATATTTGGAAGTCGAAGATGATTTAGAAGGAGAGGCCGGACAATCAGAAACTACTCAGGAAAAAGATGACAATACGGAAAATCCTGAAAAAGGAATAATTTAGAGTCGCAATAAATAAAGAAAATAATAGGCACAATTATTGTAAATTATATCTTTGCCATTCAAAAAATGTTTTAATATGAAAAAATTAATATTATCAATTACAATGAGTCTGCTGTTTATATCCGCAGGCTTTGCACAGAAGAGTAACCGAACCAGTGCTTACATGTATAAGGATAAAGGCCAACTGGAAAATGCTAAAAAAGCTATTGACAAAGCTGTTCAAAATGAAAAGACCAAAAACGATTCCAAAACATGGTTGTATTACGGCGAAATTTATTACGACATTGCTACTTCACCACTTCCGCAATTTCGGAAACTGGATACCCTCGCTGCTACCAAAGCATTTGTGGCTCTGAAAAAAGCAAAAACCTTAGATTCATCAAGTAAAAAGAAAAGGATAAGCAAAGAAGCCGATGAATACATTAAAAAGCTATCTGCTGTTTTCTACGCCAAAGGCGCGCAAGTATTTAAACAAAATAATTATGATCGTGCCATCGAATATTTTAAAGATGCCTTCCAGGTATCACAGGTGTTGGGCACGTTTGATACAACCGCTGCTTTTAATGTCGGAATAACCGGAGTCCTTGGAAAAAAACCTAAAGTAGCTGCTGAGTATCTTAAAAAATGTGTGGATGTTAATTTTAAGGAACCAAAGTTATTTGTTTACTATAACCGGGCACTGCAACAGTTAGGAGATACAGCCGCAGCAGAATCAGTTATCAAATTAGGGCGTTCACGTTTTCCGGAAAATCTGAGCCTGCTTCTCGAACAAGCTCAATTGTATCTTGAAAGAGGCCAGGCCAGGCAGCTGATTAACAGCCTTGAAGAAGCCATAGCCAAGGAACCGAATAATCCGGCTAATGCCAACTTTTGTTTTTTAATTGGCAAGAGTTATGATGATATGGGGGTAACTGATACCGCTGAGATGGCTTATAAAAGAGCTATCAAAATAAATCCGAAATTTTTTGAAGCTTATTATAACATTGGAGCAATCTTCGTGAACAAAGCCTCCAAACTTCAGAAAGAGGCGAATGATCTCCCGCTCAGTAAAGTCAAAGAATACAACGTTTTGAATAATGAGGCAAATGCCGATTTGAAAAAGGCTATTCCGTGGTTGGAAAAAGCGTTGTCAATCAATCCGAACGACAAGCCGACTATTAGTGGGTTGAAGGAAGCTTATGCGCGTTTGAAAATGAAGGATAAATTGAAAGAGCTTATGAGTAACCATAAATAAGTTAATGTGAAGGGGAGGTATTTAGAATTCTTCCCCTTTATTTGAGATTATTGATTTAACATAATATATATTATAAGACAAATTTATTACGATTTTTCCAAAGAGCTGATGTTTCTAACACAAATTATTTCTCCCCCTGACAACCTCTTCATGCACTTCATCAACTTATTCTTTACGCCTGAAGTTTCTGATAATAACGCGGTTGCTTTTTTCATACTTAAAATAACTTATAGCCCAGTTTATCCCAACGAATATTTTATTTCTAAATCCGCTAATGGACATAAGATGAACAAGAGACCATAACAACCATGCCGGATATCCGCTAAATTTAAATTTCCCCAAATCTGCAACGGCACGTCGTTTCCCAACGGTGGCAAGCGATCCCTTATCTTTGTACCTAAAATACGCCGTAGGCTGGTTCTGCCAAATGAACTGCATAATTGTTTTGGCGAGATATCGCCCTTGCTGAATTGCCACCTGGGCCACCTGAGGATCTCCGCTCGGTGTTTCTTCTGAAATCCGTGCTGCTATATCGCCTATTGCAAATATATTTTTGTATCCTTCAACCTTTAAATATCCATTTGTTTTTAATCTATTAGCCCTCGTTACTGCCTGGTTATCAATCCCTTTTGGCGGTTGGCCTTTTACTCCTGCTGTCCAAATTAAATTTTTTGAGTAGATTTTTATTCCACTTTTTGTTTGAACAACCTCCCCATCATAATCAATTACCGATTCGTTGAGCAAAACAGTTACATGAAGCGCCTTTAAATACCCTAAAGTTTTTGTTGATGCGTTTTCCGACATGGTTACCAGTAATTTGTCCATAGCCTCCAACAAATAAATCTTCATTGTTGAGGCTGGATATTCGGGGTAATCTTTTGGCAGTATATATTTACAAAATTCTGCCAGGGCGCCTGCCATCTCCACTCCTGCCGGTCCACCTCCCACAATAACGAAATTTGTAAGAGCATCACGCTCCTTTTCATTACAGGTAATGGCTGCCTGTTCCAGGTTTTGCAACATCATATGGCGGATGTTTAGCGAATCGCGGATGCTTTTCATGCCGATACTATGCCGCTCAACATTGCTCATCCCAAAATAATTAGTAGTAGTACCTGTGGCCAACACCAGAAAATCATAATTAATGAAACCTTTATTGGTTATAACAATACGCCCGGACGTATTTATCTTTTCCACTTCTGCAAAACGAAAAATTACATTTTTGATCTTTCTGACTTGCTTTCTGAACGGAAAGACAATGCTGTCGGGTTCCAATCCGCTGGTAGCAACCTGATAAAACAGGGGCTGAAACTGGTGGAAGTTATTCCGGTCTATCAGCACCACCTGTACCGGTTGGTTTTTTAAGTTCTCAACTATGGCCAGGCCGGCAAATCCACCGCCAACAACCACAATCCGGGGAAATTCTGACCGGGGCAGACATATTGGTTCCGTTCTGTGGTTCTTTGTATTTATAGCAACTCTTTCCATGATAATCCCCATTAAGATTTTTATTCCGAATGCCTCAATGTGTCGATGATGCCTTTTTGCATGACCGTTTTCGCTTGTCGAAGCAAAATTCGATTAAACCCCGGTATAATTCTTTACGGAATTATGAGTTATTTGTACAAAATTTTAACTTTTTCGTATGTTTTTTAAAAACCGGTAACGTTTTACCCGGAGATATTTTTCTGCTTTATCAGGAAATCATTTCCTGCCGGCAAAGATATCCGGAACAAATGTCTGTTCCTGCATGGGAGGACGGACATAGCCTTTTTCTTTCTTACGTGGAGACAGTTTTAGGGAAGCCGGTGTCAGGTCTTCATAAGGAATTAAGTTAAGCAGATGATGAATGGTATTGATTCGTGCCCGCCTTTTATCGTCGGCATCCACCACATACCAGGGAGAGATTTTTGTATCGGTGTAAGAGAACATTTCATCTTTTGCCCGTGAATACTCCACCCACAGTTCACGTGACTTGACATCCATTGGGCTGAGCTTCCAACGTTTGGCGGGGTCTTTTAAACGTGCCTGGAAACGTTTTTCCTGTTCTTCCTCACTTACCGAAAACCAATATTTTATAATCGTTATTCCCGCACGGATAAGCATTTTTTCAAAATTTGGGCAGGCTCTCAGGAAATCCCAGTATTCATCTTCCGTACAAAACCCCATCACCCGTTCCACGCCGGCACGGTTGTACCACGAACGGTCGAACAGAACCATTTCGCCGGCAGCAGGCAAATGCGGTACGTAACGCTGAAAATACCATTGTGTCTTCTCTTTTTCAGTGGGTACACCCAAAGCTACAATCCTGGCAATACGCGGATTTAATCTTTCGGAAATTCTTTTAATGACACCACCTTTTCCCGCCGCATCGCGCCCCTCAAAAATGACAACCACCCTTTTCCCTTTTGCTTTCACCCATTCCTGAAGCTTTACGAGTTCGATTTGTAACTCTCTCAACTTCCCTTCATAAACGGAGTTCCTTAGTTTTCCGTGCTTGTTAAGATAATTCTCGTTAGTTTCCATAGCCGAATGTTTTTCCAAAAGTAAGAAAAATATGAAAAATTCCTGCTTACCGGCTTTTCTGCGAAAGTTGTTTAAAGTGATGTAAACCCAAATCTTGCAAATCCACAAACATATTCTGATATTTTTTAAGAATCAGCCATTTACTTTAAAAAAATGCACTTATTTTTGCCGAAAATTTTCAATTGCATTGAAAAATGAGTAACTCACAGAAACACAGGCCAAAAGAGGATGCTGAAAACAATGCGCCTATGCGCATGAATGATCAGGAAATCAACTTTCCTGTTACTTTCAGGTTAAAGGCGGTTTTGACAACCTCATTAACGGATACTGAAAACGAAGAACAACTTATTACTATTTTTAATGCGCTGAATATCAGGTATTTGTATCGTAGTAAAAACAAAAGCAGGGAAGATTCCTACGTCAGCTTCACCTATGAGGTAACTTTGAATGACCGACAGACCATGAACCGGCTTTATGAGCTGCTAAAAGAAATAGAAAATCTAAAATTTGCACTGTAAATGATTATTAAACTACTCGCTGTGGCTTTCGGGGGAAGCATAGGCGCCGTTTTAAGGTTTTTGATTTATGAACTTATCGAATCGAAATACCACAGCGATTTCCCGTGGGCAACACTCACTGTGAATCTGCTTGGCTCACTGGTTATTGGTTTTTTGTGGGGATATTTTGCCCGTACTTATGTTACTCCGGGGATGCGCCTTCTTATTTTCGTAGGGATTCTTGGAAGCTTTACCACATTTTCCACTTTTGCTTTTGATAACTTCAGTTTGCTGAAAAGTGGGGAGTTTACTTATATGACTATCTATTTCCTGGCGACAAATGTTTTCGGAATTCTGCTGGCGATAGGTGGATACCTCTTGTCTAAATCAATTTAAATTCAGCCTCCCCTGTCATGCACAACCTGGAACCGTTTTATAACTGGCGCGGACTGTATATCGCTTCCGAAGATGAACGTTCTCCCTTCTTTGGCAGGCAAAACAGTGAGGTCTGGTATGAGCATGTTATTTACGACCATTATATTCATCCCCAGTGGGATTATTTCGGCTCTCAAACGCTCTATTTAAAACTATTGTTTGTTCAATATGAGCAACAATATTGTATCACTGAGTTGTTTGGTGAATGGAATGATGTATTATACAACGACATTATGTTTCTCTACCGTAATGTTATTGAAGAACTTATGGGACAAGGAATAAAATATTTTATTCTTATTGGTGAAAATGTGTTTGATTTTCATTCGGATACAGATGATTATTTTGCAGAATGGTTTGATAATCTTGATGATGGCTGGATTATCGGGATTAATTTCCGCCATCATGTAAAGCAGGAATTTAAAGAAGCCAACATTGACCAGTACCTTATTTTCGGAGGAGAGTTTGATGAATTGCCGTGGCGCAGCCTGCTTCCTGAACAGCTTTTTAACAGGCTGAACGACTGGGTTACCCGGCAACTTCTATAGAGGAGCATCCCGCCATATTTCTCAGTCTTAAAATACTAAAAAGGTCATCCCAGGGATGACCTTTTTAGTACCAAATGCCCGGCACTAACGTTTCAGAAACTTCTTCACAACCGTATTGTTTGCATCGCTAATGCTAATGAAATACAGGTTTGAAGGTTCATCGCTGATATCTACCGGCAGTGTCTGGCTCATAACATAATTAAAGACATGTTCGTAAACCATACGGCCGGTAATGTCCATAATCTTTACCCGGACTTTTCCTTTGATTCTGTTGTTCAGATTAATGTGTAACTGACCGTTACCCGGATTTGGATAAATGCGAATATTTTCGGCCAGTGTATTATTGCTGATGCCTGTAACATTTGTGATGTCACTGGCATCCCTCGGGTCAAGCTGGAAAGCGCCATAATAATAATGCACTATACCGGTAACCGTATAAACATCATTCAACGTAAATGGATCATAAACATAAAGATAATCGTCAAGTATGCCTGCTCCGGAACCATCATTGATTTCCACCTGGCCATGACCCAAATCGGTGTTGGTACATGTTGCGTTTACAAACTTCACAAGAACAGCTTCCCATTTCTCATTAGCATAATCTCCTGTGGCAACAACAACCGGATTTATGGTATAACCTGAACCCAGTTTCGTAAAGCCTTGCAAAGTTTTGATTTCGGTAAAGTTGTTATATTCATCCACGGTTCCTATAACCTCAACACTATCGCCAATGGCTATGGAAGTATTGTCAGGATCATAAATATAAACACCATTCCATGCAGCTTCGGCAGCCTCAATGAAATATCCTTTTTGAGCACCCTTATATATGTTTATGCCAGTTATAATTCCGGAAGTTTTCACCATCTTACCTTTATAAGGCGAGTCGCCCGAAGGATCTGTGGTGTATTGGATGTCGTGGATGGAAACATAACCTGGTTTCAGAACAGTTATCGTAACTGTCCAGTCCACTGTCGTGCCATCCTGAGCGGTAACCGTGTAAACAACCGGATTAGTGAAGTCTTGTGCGACACCCGAGGCCGGACTTACCGTTGCACCGGCTGAAACCGTAATTTCAGGTGATAGCGAAGTAACATCAGTCCCGTAAGGCAAAACGATGGATACAGTATGGTCTGTGTCATCAATCAAAGTAGATTCCATAACATTCGGTATTGAGAAACCGGTAATAACTGCCTCGGAACTCGGAGCAGAAGCGACCGATACCGCTATTGTCCAGACTGTTGAATCAATTCCGTTTTCAGCAGCAACCGTAAATTGCAAAGGATTGGTAAAATCGAGCAATTCATCAGATCCGGGCGTAATAGTTGCACCGCTCGAAACCTTGATGTCTCCGTACATTTGGGTAACATCAGTACCGGAAAGAACAGTTACATAAACGGAATCCTTATCCTGTAAAATTCGGGTACTAACAGTAACATTAACAGAGTCTTTACTCATTAATTTGACACTTTCAATATCTGCCTGACTATTTCCGGCAGGCGTAGGCTTACCAATGTTGTCAAAGTAATTTTTAGGTTCAACAATCCATTGCGAATTATCTGCATTAGAGCCTGCCGAAGTGCCCCAATCGGAAGTTCCCATTTTCACGCTGGCTTTACGCAATAGTGTATGGTCTTTTGTTGCAGCTGCAACTCCTGCCACATCCCATCCCGTTCCGGGATCTTCGCCTCCATTTCCAATCACGTCAAGCCATGCCCAATCGCTGTTACTCAACTTATGAATTAATACACGGGCATCATTTCCATTGAAAGAAACCACATGTCCGCCTGCATCCCAGGCAAGGGTGTCATTGGCAACTTTCAGAATGTCGGAGCTGGCGCCTGAATTAGCGAGGACAAATACGGCTCCGGATTCAAGTACTGCACCATGGGGAAAATAATAAAGACTGGCAGAGTCGGTACCAAAATCATTTCCGTTGTATGAGCTGGCAATCATATAATTGTCCAGGTTAACGGTATGGTCAGTAGGATTATATATCTCCAAAGCCTTGTTGTTACCTGAGCCTTCAATATACTCAGAGAAGTAAAGGGTTGCGGTGGCAACCGTAAACGACCAGCTTTTTCCGGATAAACCGGCAAATTCATTTCCACTCGGATCTTTAACTAAACCGGCATCCATCTCTATGTAATATGATTGACCCGGTACCAGTTGCGGATTAGGGTTAACATAAAAGTTATCTCCCTGTAAATTAAGTTTGGAAGCATCAATGTCTTCCACCGTAGTCCCATCCGATTTCTTGATGTGCAGTTGCCCGGTTCCCGCTACAATTTCCTCTGAAAAAGAAACACTAATAGGTGCAGTTGCCGGAAAATCTGTGGATCCGGGACTCGGAGCCAGACTTTCTACGGTTGGCGCAATGGTGTCTTTCAGGTAAATGGGTTCAACGGTAGTATAAAATGTTGTATCGGCTGCATCAAAGAGGTAGAATGTCAAGGTATCAACCGATGCATTCAGAGGAATACGAAGCCCGTAATATCCCTGAGCGGCAGGGACCGGAGCTAAATCAGGATGGTCGGAATCCGGATTTCCCTTCACGGTCAGGAAGAAATACCCACTATCTTGTTTGCCTTTTGCAGCAATCAAAATACTGTCAACATTTTCAGAAGTCCACCTAAACACAACGGAATCGCCAACATAATATGTTTCTCCCGATTTAGGTGCAGTCCAGGTAAGCTGCCTGGCGTCCCTTACATTTGCCGTATTGGAATCAGACAAGCTCTTCGCTTTGCCGTTTAGAAGCATGTTATGGGCAAAACCTGTCTGCGAATAAATAAGCATTGCGACAATGCTAACTAAACAAATAAGTAATTTTCTTTTCATAGATTTAATTTTTAAGGGTTATTAAATTCATCTAAATAAAAAATCTTACTATAGGGCTATAAAATTAGTAAAATTTTTTATACTGTCAAATTTTAAACTGTTTTTTCTATAACGGCGAAGCGATAATGCCGGTTTGATTTTTGCAACCACTGTTATATAGTTGATTTACAATTATTAAGCTCCATTTTATAATTATGGGGACTTCTTATTCCGTTTCAGAGGAAATTTCCGGAACCCAGTTGTTTGGTATTTCGATATTGATAATTAAAATTTATTTGGGTTTTGCAGTTTTGAATTTGTCTTTTCCGGTTTATCCGGTTTTTGTTACAGAATTATTTCTATTTTTGAATAACATTAAACCAAAATTTAACATTATTGTTTTCCGACAAGTTCAAAAGAAACAGGAAATCCAACAATAGAATGAACAAAAAAGCCATCATCCTTCAGATTTTCGGACGCGTGCAAGGCGTTGGATTCCGGTATTATACACAGAAAAAAGCAGATGAATTTGGAATACATGGTTTTGCAAAAAACCGGCCCGATGGGAGTGTCTATATCGAAGCAGAAGGTGAAGAAGGCCCACTTGAAGCTTTTGTGTTTTGGTGCGAAGAAGGGCCGGCGTGGGCACGGGTCAGCAAGGTGGAGAAACAGGAAATTCCGCCACAAGGTTATCAGCAGTTTGAAATCAGGTAAAAAAGTTTGAAGAGCCTGCCTTCGCCTCGTTTAAAACGAGGCGAAGGCAGGCAGGCCTAAAATACTTCAAATGCCTAAAATTTGTTTGTCTGTTTCATTAACTTCAAAACACCATCTTCAGGCACTTATTACTATAAGGCGGTCGCTCTCAGAAATTCCCGTTTACCGGGAGGACCAGGTAATTTCTCCAGACTAAAACCGGCAGCTTTCAGTGCCCGCTTTACACTCCCTTTGCAGGAATAGGTTACCAGGATTCCTCCGGAAATTAAAGCATCATGCAGTTTTATAAAACCTTCTTTTGTCCACATCTCCGGCTGGCTGTCGGGCGAAAAAGCATCAAAGAGAACTACATGAAACCGGTTTTTCTCCGGCAGGAAATCCTGAAGCTTTTCATGTAAAACCTGCAACGAAAAGTGCGATGTGATTTGTTGTTGCGTGATGCTCTGATGCATCTTCAAAAAAAGTAAAGGTTCGATGTGAAGCATTTCCGCATAATTCAGTTGTTTTAAAGTTGTTTCCGTCAGCGGGAAAGCTTCAATACCGATATATTGCACAGGCTGGTGGTTATCTTCCGCCCATTTAAGCGTAAGCAAGGCATTCAGCCCCGTTCCAAAACCTATTTCCAGAACCTGCAACACTTCCGGAAAAGTCTGTTTTCCCTCTAATCCGGCACGGATAAAAATATGTTCCGATTCCTGAACGGCGCCAAAAACAGAATGGTAATGTTCCCCAACACTATCGTTAAACAAGGTATGCGAGCCATCATTGGTTTTTATGGGAGTTCCGGAATTCATTCGGCAAAAATAGGGTTTTAAGGGGTTTCCGAAGACAACCCCGGCTGTTTTTGAAAAAGGGTATTCTTTCCAACCGGAAATTTTCGTATTTTGCTCAAAGAAAAAATCAAACACTATGCTAAACGATTTATCGCTGGAAAAAATTCTGTTTCTGGATATTGAAACCGTTCCGGCTTATCCTGACTTTAACGCCGTACCGGGCAAATTTCAAAAACTTTGGGAGAAAAAAGCGGCGAAGTTGAAATATCCCGGCGACGACCTTACTCCCGATCAGCTTTATCCGCAAGCGGGAATCTATGCTGAATTTGGAAAAATAATCTGTGTTTCCTGCGGGTTTATGAATGGCAACGAGGTGCGGCTGAAATCTTTTTATGGCGATGATGAAAAGATATTGTTAGAAGAATTTGCTCAAATGCTTTCAAAACATTACAACACGCCCGAATCATTACTATGCGGACATAACGGCAAAGAATTCGATTTTCCCTACCTCGCCCGCCGTATGCTCATCAATGGGATTCCACTTCCTTCTACTTTAGACCTCGCCGGGAAAAAGCCATGGGAAATCAGGCATTTGGATACTCTGGAGTTGTGGAAGTTCGGCGATTATAAACATTACACTTCGCTGGAGTTGCTCGCGGCTATTTTTGATATTCCCACACCAAAGGATGACATCGACGGCAGCGAGGTGGCAAAAGTCTATTGGGAAGACAAAGACCTGGAACGCATAGTCACATACTGCCAAAAAGATGTGCTGACGACGCTCCAGCTTTTCCGCCGCTATCAGGGATTAGCGCTTGTGAAAGAAGAGTTTGTGGTTATTTCCTGAGCCCACTGCGAAAGGGTCAGGAAACAAGAAAAACGGGGACTTCATCCCTGCAATTTTTTATGGAAAAACATATTTTATCGAAATTGACCTATATCCGTGGTGCGCAATGCCTGAAGTCGCTGGATATAAACAGCCTGATGGAGTTCAATGCTGACTTTGCGGATTATTTGAAAAATTTTACATAAATATTTATCAACAATGGGTGGCATAAGCCCATCAATTTGTATTTTTGAACAATGGAAAAAACCGGGGAAACAACTACAAAAGCCAAAAAAAGCTTCTTACCTAAAGCCGTAAGCAACAGTTATCTGGAACATGGCAAAGTTCCACCCCAGGCGGTTGATTTGGAGGAAGCCGTTTTGGGCGCCTTGATGCTGGAGCAGGATGCCGTTTCTGCCGTTATTGATATTCTCAAACCGGAAGTTTTTTATAAGGAGGTACATCAAAAGATTTTTTCTGCTATTCTTCGTCTGTTTTCCAAGTCGGAGCCGGTAGATATCCTTACGGTAACCAACGAACTGAAAAGCAGTGGCGAACTTGAGATGGTGGGTGGCCCTTACTATATTACCATGCTCACCAGCCGGATTGCTTCTGCCGCCAATGTGGAATATCATGCCCGCATTATTATCCAAAAGCACATTCAGCGGGAGCTGATTAAAATTTCTTCCGAAATTATTAAAGATGCCTTTGAAGACACTACAGATGTCTTTGATTTGCTGGACAAAGCCGAACAGGGTCTTTTTGGCGTCTCGGAAGCGAACCTGAGGCGAAATTTCGAGGATATGCCATCGTTGATAAAACAAGCTATTGAGGACATCGAAAGCGCAAAGAATTCTGATTCTCACTTTCGGGGAGTACCTTCGGGATACTCTGATCTCGACAGGATTACCACCGGATGGCAAAAATCAGACCTGATTATTCTCGCTGCACGCCCGGCCATGGGAAAAACGGCTTTTGCTCTCTCTATGGCAAGGAATATTGCCGTCGAATTTAACAAGCCCGTAGCTGTTTTTTCGCTGGAGATGTCCGCCGTACAGCTGGTTACCCGCCTAATCTCCAGTGAGACCGAGCTACCGGCCTCCAAACTGAGAAAAGGTGACCTGGCTGAGTATGAGTGGCATCAACTGAATGCAAAAATCCATTCGCTGGCCGATGCCAAGATATTTATTGATGATACCCCTGCCCTTTCGGTTTTTGAACTGCGCGCCAAATGTCGCCGGTTGAAACAACAGCACGATATCCAAATGGTTTTTATTGATTATTTGCAACTTATGACGCTGGGACGCGATATCCGCGGAAACCGTGAACAGGAAATCAGTACGATTTCCCGTTCTTTGAAAGCGCTGGCCAAAGAGCTGAATATACCGGTTTTTACACTTTCGCAACTTAGCCGTGCTGTTGAAACCCGCCCGGGCGGATCAAGAAGACCTATCCTTTCCGACCTGCGTGAGTCAGGAGCTATTGAACAGGATGCCGATATTGTTATGTTTATCTACCGTCCGGAGTATTACGGCATTGAGCAGTTTGATGACGGGGTGCCTTCCAAAGGCGGAGCTGAAATTATCATTGCCAAGCATCGTAACGGGCCAACCGATACTGTGCGGCTGCGGTTTATTGACCGTTTTGCCAAATTTGAAGATTTTGATGCTGCTCCGGGAGCAGGAAATAATGAATTCAATCCGGAAGATCCGGGTGACGGCATCCGCACCTTCCCTTCCCGCATGAATGATAATAATGAAGAAGAAAATCCATTTTAATTTTTATAAACCTCAATTATTTCATTATTCAAAAATTTTAATTAACAGCATTATTATTTGTCCTCCCTGTTATTCCCCAGCAGGCCAATGCCCAGAAAAAAATTTGGGTGAAGTATAATCTGAAAAAAGGGGGAAAGTTTATCAGCCACCTGACTCAGGATATAAAAATGAAGGTGGAACGAAACGGAATGGAAATCCCCATGAACATCAGCAGTACCATAACTTCTACTTCTGAAAAGAAATAAGGTATTCCCAGGCTAACAAGGGTCTGCTGAAAAAGTCCGTAGTGCATCAGATACAAGGCCGCAAGGCGAAGCTGTATACTAATACTGCGAGCCATAGCAACGAAGTAGATGATGTGCTACGGGCTAACTAAACAAAAAATGCAGGGAAATTAACGTCTTTCAGTCAAAAACTTTGCATTTGAAGTTGCTGAGTTTAATATATCTTATTGATTATTATCTAATAGAGTGTTTTTCAGCAGCCCCTAACAAGTCAGCCGTCTGCACTGCCGGCGCGTAAAACTTGCACCAGCTGCGGGCATCAATACAAGGCTGTCATAAGCAAATCCAAATCGCGGAATGACAAACCGAACGTGTCGGCAATATTTTTGTTGGTGAGGACGCCATTATAGATATAAACGCCTTTGCTAAAAGGTTTGTCCCGCAGGATATAATGATTTATTTCTCCGGTTTCGCCAATTTTCAGCAGTAGCCCGGTGAGATAATTACTGAGCGAATAGGAAGCGGTATGCGGCACTCTCGAAGCAATATTCGGAACACAATAATGGGTTACACCAAACTCCTGGAAAACAGGATGTTGGTGCGAAGTTGGATGTGAAGTTTCAAAACATCCTCCCTGGTCGATACTCACATCAACTATCACCGCTCCACGTTTCATTTGTTTCACCATCTCTACTGAAATAAGGCAGGCTGATTGTCCGCTGGAAGAATGTTTAGCAGCAATTACCACATCGGCTTCTTTGAGTGCTTTCAGCAAAAGAACAGGCTGCAAAACAGAAGTTGACACTCTGAATTCGAGCTTGTTTTGAAGGTCGCGCATTTTGTAAACCGAGTCATCAAAAATGCGCACCTGCGCTCCCATGCCGTAAGCTGTGCGGGCAGCATATTCGGCAACGGTACCGGAGCCGATAATAATAACCTCTGATGGTCTGATGCCCGGAAAACCACCCAGCATCACTCCTTTTCCGTATTTCGGACTGCTGAGGTATTCCGCAGCAACCATAATAGAAGTATTCCCGATAATTTCGCTCATGGAACGTACCAGCGGAAAAGCCCCCGTTTTGTCTTTTATTAACTCGTAGGCAATGGCAATGGCCTTTTTTTCCATCAGCTTTTTAAAATAGACTTTGTTTCTGCTTTGGGGCATGAGAGCTGAAAAAACCGTCTGATTTTTGTGCATCAGATCAATCTCATTAACTTCGGGAGCTGCAATTTTTACAATAATATCCGATTGCCACACTTCAGCGGCCGTTTGTGTAATTTGCGCTCCTGCTTCGGCATACATTTCATTTGTAAAATGAGCTGCCTTGCCGGCATTTTCCTCCATTACAACCTCGTGACCGTTTTGTATGAGAAGATCAACGGCATTGGGAACAATAGCGATACGCCTTTCATTTTCGTCTTTTTCCAGCGGGATCCCGATAATAAACTTCTTTTGCTGTGGTCTTCGTTCCAGGGTTTCTTCTCTCGGCAATAAGACTTCTTTGCCGGAAAGATTAAGGTATGATTTTCCTTCTTCAGTCATCGTTTATCTTTTTTATTGTGAAGAAAATAGGTAATCTTTCGCTTCTCATCCGCATTCACTTCAATGAAAATATATACGTAAGATTCAGGTAAAAGTTCCGAAATACGCTCCGGCCATTCTAAGAAACAGTAATTTCCACTATCCACATACTCTTCAAACCCCATGTCAAAAGCCTCTTCAAGACGCTTTATGCGATAGAAATCGAAATGGTACAGGCTGTTTCTGTTTTCATCATTATATTCGTTTACAAGCGAGAAAGAAGGGCTGGTTACTACATCGTTGCTCCCCAATACCCGGCAAAAAGCTTTGATAAAAGTGGTTTTCCCGGCGCCCATTTCTCCATAAAAAGTAAAAATACGTTCAGTGGCCATATCCTGTAAAATCTTTGCTGCAGCAACAGGCAAATCTTCAGGCGTTTTTGAAAGGAGTACTTTTTTCATTACATCTTTGAACTCAGTGTTATAACGGGAATCATAATCTCCTGCATTGAGATACCACCGTGCTGAAACGTATTGGAGTAATAGCGTGCATAGTAGTTGTAATTATTAGGATAGGCAAAGAAATCAGCTCCGCGGGTAAAAACCCAACGGGTACTCACATTTTGTTTGGGGAGGAAAAATTTCTCGGAATCTTTCATCTCAAAGACCTCTTTAGCATTGTAGGCCAGACTTTTCCCGAATTTGTATCTTAAATTGGTATTTACATTGCGGTCGCCAAGAATTTTTACAGGACTCTGCACCCGGATCGAGCCGTGGTCGGTGGTAATTATTATCTTCACATTTTTATCAGACAGATATTTGATGATATCGAACAGCGAAGAGTGCTCAAACCACGATTTCATCAGCGAGCGATAAGCTGGTTCGTCATCGGCCAGTTCCCGGATAATCTCCATCTCGGTACGTGCATGGGAGAGCATGTCCACAAAATTGTACACAATGACATTCAGGTCATACTCCATCAGATTAGCAATATTTTCTGCCAGCTTCCGCCCGGCTTCCTGACGAAGAATTTTATTGTAGGAATACTTTATTTTTTTCCCGTAACGCTTCAGTTGTTCTCCCAGCAGCTCGGCCTCGAACTGGTTCTTTGTCCCTTCGTCCTGTTCATCTGTCCAAAGCCGGGGATAACGTTTGCGAATTTCCAAAGGCATCATTCCGGAGAACAAAGCATTGCGGGCATATTGTGTTGTGGTGGGCAATATACTGTAATACAAATTGTCCTCATCCACGCGAAGATATTCACCTATCATAGGCTCAATAATCTTCCATTGGTCATAACGCAGATTATCGACAACGAGCAAAAAAATCCTTTTACCATCTTCCAGCTGCGGAAAAATCTTCTCTTTAATCAACGTATGCGAAAGAACAGGCTTATCTTCCGTGTTACCATAGAGCCAGTCGGCATAATTACGTTCGTAGAATTTCGCAAAGCCCATATTGGCTTCGTTCATTTGCATTTTCAGAACCTCGCTAATACCCTCATCATCCGATTTTTCGAGCTCGATATCCCAGCGAACTAATTTTCGATACACGTCGCCCCACCCCTCGCAGGTAAGTCTTTCCTGAAGCCGCATGCTTATTTCGCGAAACTCCTGCTGGTAAATCTGAGTAGCCTTCTCTCCCGCCAGTTTCTTGTTTTCCAGGTTGCGTTTGAGCGACAGAAGAATCTGGCTGGGTTTTACGGGCTTTATCAGATAATCGGCAATATTAGAGCCGATAGCATCTTCCATAATAGACTCTTCTTCACTTTTGGTAATCATAACCACCGGAATATTCGGGCGTATCTCTTTTATTCTTTCCAGAACTTCAATACCGCTTAAACCAGGCATTTGTTCATCCAGAAAAATAATATCAAAATTTTCTTCGGTAACGAGGTCCAGAGCTTCACTCCCGCTATTCACAGCAACCACATCGAATCCTTTCTCTTCAAGATAAATAATGTGAGGTTTCAACATGACTATTTCATCATCTGCCCAAAGTATGCGTGTTTTATTCATTTTCGATTATTTTTGTTCTCACTGATTGTCCGGTATATGGCGTATCTTTGTATTTAATTTTAAAATAGCCACATTTTTGCAGCCGGATATCTGTCAAAGGCAAAGTTCCGGTTTTTCTTCCGTTATATTTATCGGAGAAAACAAATTTAACAAAAATTATGAGCAATCTGCAGATTAACAAGCGTAAAATTTTCAACGATCCGGTTTACGGGTTTATTTCCATCACCGACGATAAGATTTTCGACATTATAGAACACCCTGATTTTCAGCGATTACGCCGGATAAAGCAGCTGGGCCTCGCGCATTTGGTTTATCCCGGAGCTTTACACACCCGTTTTCATCACTCCCTCGGAGCCATGCACTTGATGACCAGGGCTCTGTCCGAACTACGATGGAAAGGACATCCTATCACAAAAGAGGAACAGCATGCAACGGAAACGGCTATGCTGTTGCACGATGTGGGGCACGGGCCTTATTCGCATGCATTGGAGCACAGCATTGTAAACACCGTGAGCCACGAGCAGATTTCGCTGTGGTTTATGCAACGCCTAAACAAAGAATTTGACGGAAGCCTGCAAATGGCTTTGGATATTTTTGAGGACCAGTATGATAAACATTTTCTGAATAAGCTTATTTCCAGTCAGTTTGATATGGACCGGTTGGATTATCTGAAACGCGACAGTTTCTTCACCGGTGTTTCCGAAGGAACCATCAACTACGAACGGCTGCTGAACATGCTGGAAATTGCCGGTGATGAACCTGTGATTGAGTACAAAGGCATCTATTCGGTGGAGAAGTTCATTACGGCCCGGCGTATGATGTATTGGCAGGTCTATTTACATAAAACGGTGCTGGTAGCCGAATATATGGCAACTCATTTGTTGAAACGCGCCAAATGGCTTGCCATGAACGACCATGCGCCAAAAGCAGCCACACCGGCTTTACAGTTTTTTCTGGAAAACGATATACGTGAAAAACATTTCCTGGAGGATAACCGTGTATTGGATACTTTTGCTTTATTGGACGATTACGACATTTACACTTCTTTGAAGTTATGGATGAATCACCCCGACAAAATCCTGTCGCATTTGAGCAGAGCGCTGGTAAACCGCCGGCTGTTTCGTATTGAAATGCAAAACGAACCTTTCTCGCCTGAAAAAATCAGTGTTGTCAGGGAAGCTACAAAGAAAAAGTATCATCTCACGGAAGAAGAAACTGCGTATTTTGTATTTTTTGAGAAAACAGCCAACTACACCTATCATCCCGGTACCGACAATATTAATATTTTATTTAAAAATGGTACGGTGAAAGATATTACAGAAGTGTCTGATCAGCTAAATATCAATCTGTTATCAAAGCCCACAACCAAATATTTCCTTTGTTATCCAAAAGATATTGAGCCCCCTGCAACAGATTAGTACCGGTTTTCTGTAATTTTTATTACCTTTATCTTTTCATTAACACCTTTGGTTTCGATGGGAACCTGAAGGATAAAAGAAAGATCTTTGAGTAAAGAGGCAAAAGAAATATTGACAGAATACTGGGGATTTTCTCAATTTCGTCCTATGCAGGAGGAGATTATCGATTCCGTACTTCTCGGTAGGGATACCTTTGCGCTGTTGCCTACCGGTGGCGGAAAATCGCTGACCTTTCAAATTCCTGCCCTGATAAAACCGGGATGCTGCCTGGTGATCACCCCACTGGTGGCCCTTATGAAAGACCAGGTTGACAGGCTCAGAAAAATGAACATTCCTGCTCGTGCTCTTTATACCGGGCTTTATTACAATGAGATAGAATCTGTTTTTTCAAATGCTATCCATAACAAACTGAAATTTCTCTATGTTTCACCCGAACGGTTGATGAACCCGGCTTTTCAGCTGGCACTCGCTAAGATTAATGTAAATATCATTGCCGTAGATGAAGCACATTGTATTTCGCAATGGGGTTATAATTTTCGGCCTCCCTATTTGAGAATTGCTGAAATAAGAACCTTTTTTCCGGATGTTCCGGTATTGGCTCTTACGGCAACAGCTACCCCAAGGGTTGTGGAAGACATAATGGATAAGCTTCGTTTCAAATTGGCAAATGTCTTTAGGAGCAGCTTCGAGCGCAGAAATCTTGCCTACCGCATTTATAAAGAAAACGACAAAATCAGCCGTATCATCCACCTTTTAAAAAACACAAAAGGTGCTGCCATTGTGTATGTGCGAAGCCGGAAAAAAACCCTTGAGCTGGCAGAGATTCTATTGAAAAACAAAATACCGGCCACCTCCTATCATGCCGGACTCGACAACAGATTGCGAAGCCAGCGGCAACATGCCTGGAACCTCGGACAGATAAGAATTATGGTCGCTACCAATGCTTTCGGAATGGGCATAGACAAACCCGACGTACGGCAGGTTATTCATTACAACCTTCCCGATTGTCTGGAGTCATATTTCCAGGAAGCGGGGCGTGCCGGGCGCGATGGAAAACCGGCAGTGGCTTCCCTCCTTTTTAATAACCAGGATATCGGCCACGCCAAAAAACAACTCACCGAATCTTTCCCCGACATAAAAGCCATCCGGAATATTTACAGTGCGTTGGGGAACTATTTTAATATCCCTGAAGGCAGTGGTAAAGATATGGGGTATAATTTCAAAATTACCGATTTCGTAAATTATTATGGTTTCGGACTACTCACCACATACAACGCAATTAAGCTTTTGGAAAAGGAAGGCTTTATCGCCTTTGATGAATCAGGAGGCCACTATTCAAGAATGAAGATTCTGCTGAATAATGAGCAACTGTATCGTTTTATTGTTGAAAACGCAAAGTTCGAAAGGCTTTTGAAAGAGATGCTACGCTCCTATGGCGGATTGTTTACCGATTATGTGAATATTTACGAAAAGCAAATTGCAAAGCGTACCGCTCTGAAACCCGAACAAGTTATCGCTGCCTTGTCTTACCTGAGTAAGTTAAAGATTATCAGCTACTTTCCGTTGAAATCACAGCCTCAGATTTTTTATAATACGGTTAGACTACCCTCTATAAATATCGGATTTTCCAAAGAAAACTACCAGAACCTGAAAGATGCTGCTGCACAACGGTTAGAGGCTTTGATTGATTTTCTGAACAACAACCGCGAGTGCCGAAATGTTCAGCTGTTACGTTATTTTGGTGAAGCCCGCGGAAACCGTTGTGGTATTTGCGATGTGTGTCTCTCGGTGAATGAAACAGGCCTTAACACACTTGAATTCGGACAAATTGAAAGCAAAATTAAAACACTACTATCCAATAATGCCAGGCATTTATACGAAATTGTACCTTTTGTGCCTGATTTTGAAGAAGATAAAATACTCTCTGTTATTGAATGGTTACTTGATAACGGCACACTTATCCGGCAAAAAGATGAACGTTTGCGTTTGTATGATGAGTTGAAGCTGGAATTGTGAAACAGATTTTCGGGTTTTTGTTTGTGGCTATAATTGCCAGAATATTCCTATTCCGGTACAATAGTAGCAAAACAACAACTAATTTGTTACCTTTGTTATAAATTATAATACTGTATCATGAAAAAACTTATCCTTTTTATGTCTGTCTTTTTATTTTCGGTTTCCGTATTTAGTCAGGTGGGAATGCAGACATTTGGTCTTTCTGCCGGAGCAATGTTCCCCATGGGAGATTTGGCAGACAACAATCTTGCAGACAGCTCTTCAGGGGTGGCAGCCACGGGATATCACATTCAGGTTGCATACGACTACCAGCTTACTAACAATTTCGGCATGGGAATCCAGGTAGAATTCAATTCGGCAAAATACAGCTACAACAAGTTGGGTAAATATTATGAAAATATAATGGATGATACACAAAAGCAGATAACGAGTACGGAAGGGTGGTCGCTGGGCGGTTTCTTTTTCAGACCCTATCTGTCCCTGCCCGTTGGAAAGAAGTTTTTCTGGGAAATTTCTTTGCTGGGAGGTTTCCTCGGAACCTATTCACCGGAGTATCAATATGTTTTTACCAGCATTATTCCTCCCGGACCCAATAAACCCTATGACTATTATCGTTACCGCAGCAAGACATTTTCCTTTGCTTACGGGGCAGGGACCAAATTTCACTTCAAACTAAAAAACCATGGCTTCTTTTTCGAAGGACGGTTTCTATATTCCAAAGCCAACTTTAAGCATGTTACCGGCATTGGATGGAATGATAATCCGTACGATATAGGCATAAAAATGAATCTTATATTCATAACAGCCAGTCTGGGCTATACCTATTATCTTAATTAGGTGAAGGTGAAAAAGCTGTCTGTTTCCTTTTACCGGCAACCGGATGTAATAAAGATAGCCAAAAGCTTATTAGGCAAATACCTGTTCAGCAATATCGGAGGAAAACTGTGTGGCGGAATGATTGCTGAAACCGAGGCTTATGCCGGCATTATTGACAGAGCTTCTCATGCCTACAACGGAAGACGCACAGCACGTACCGAAACCATGTACCGGCCGGGAGGCATCAGCTATGTATATTTCACTTACGGTATGCATCACCTTTTTAATGTGGTAACCGCCACAAAAGATGTCCCCCATGCGGTTTTGATAAGAGGTATTATCCCGGCAGAAGGAATTGAAATTCAACAGACTCGCCGGAAAACACCTTCGGGCGGAAAGCAACTCGCCAACGGGCCTGCTAAAGTTTGCCAGGCTCTGGGGATCACCCTTGAGCAAAACGGAGTTTCCCTGTTGGGAAATGTTTTATGGATTTTCGATGACGGATTTATCCCGGCTGAGAACCAGATTGTTGCCACCGCTCGTATAGGCGTCGATTATGCCGGTAACGATGCACTACTCCCCTATCGTTTTATCCTGAAACATCCTGATTACTTTCCGGTAAAAAATAAGCATACATAAAGCAGTACTTGTTGTACCAATTTGATATTATTTGGTATCTGCCCGAAGTCTGGACTGCTTGGTTCCGGCTTGTCCGGATCAGGGCATAAAAAAATGTCCGGCACTAAGATACCGGACATTTTTTCTGAAGAAAAGATGTATTTATTTTACACCTTTTGACAAGTCAGCACCTGTTTTAAACTTAACAACTTTTTTAGCAGGAATACTAATTTCTTTACCCGTTTGCGGATTGCGGCCTTTTCTGGCCGAGCGGGTGGAAACAGAAAATGATCCGAATCCTACCAATGCAACACGCTCACCTCTTTTGAGAGCATCAGTGGTGGAACTAACAAAAGCATCAAGCGCTTTTTTTGCATCTGCTTTACTCAAGCCCGCACCTGTAGCCATCGCGTCAATCAATTCAGCTTTGTTCATAATTTTTAATTTTTAATTAATATTTAAACAATTGATGTAACAAATATAATGGTAATTCAATCAAATGCAAGGATATATGTTAAAAAAGTCAAAAAATGTTAATAAATCCTGCAATTTGTTAATAAAAACAAGCGAAAACAGCCGGAAATCGGCGTTTGAAGCAGCTTTCTCAGGTAAAATACCAATTTTCATCTATGGTAAAGCCCCGCAGGAATTCTTCCGTCCGAAGCCGTTTTTTACCTTCTTTCTGTAAATCATAAATGTAAATGAAGCCATCCGCAACGGCTACTTTTAAAAAGGTCTTCCCATCGGTAACAATGGCCCCGGGATGAAGCTGCTCTGATGAAAACTCCCCGGAAGCTTTAAAAATTTTCACGGTATATTCATCACCCGAAGGCGATTTTAGTAAGGAAAAAGCGCCGGGATAAGGGCTGAGTCCCCGGATAAAATTATGAACCGTATGCACATCATTATTCCATTGTATATGACAGTTTTCCTTAAAAATTTTTGGTGCGGGCTTCAACAAAGTTCCGGGTTTCATCAGCGCCTGCTGATCAACGGGGGTAATCTCCCCTTTGCGAAGGCGTTCGATGGTTTCCACCAGCAACTCTCCGCCCAACGCCATCATGCGATCGTGCAGTTCCCCTACTGTTTCATCCGGACCGATGTCCAGCTTTTTCTGCAACAGAATGTTTCCCGTATCAATCTCTTTTTGCAACAGAAAAGTCGTCAGCCCGGTTTGCTTTTCACCGTTGATAATGGCATGATGAATGGGCGCTGCCCCACGGTATTGCGGCAAGAGGGAAGCATGCAGATTTACGGTTCCAAAGGGGGGCATCGCCCAAACCTGTTCCGGGAGCATGCGAAATGCCACCACCACCTGCAAGTCGGCTTTTAATGCTTTTAACTCTTCCAAAAACTCCGGGTTTTTCAGCCGGGGCGGCTGCAAAACTTTCAGTCCATGTTCCAGCGCAAATTTCTTCACCGCCGTCTGGCTGAGTTTTTTGCCCCTGCCTGCGGGCTTGTCTGGCGCCGTAACAACACCAACAACCTGATAACCAGCTTCTAACATAGCCTTTAAGGAAGAAACCGCGAAATCGGGTGTCCCCATAAATACGATACGAAAATCTTTTTTTTCCACAGCCATCTGTTTGTCTGAATTGTTACGAAAGTACGGAAATAAAAAAAACCCGATGAAAATTCATCAGGTTTTTTTTTAATTTTTCTTTATCTTTTACTTACGCTTCTTCAAAGCTTCGGCCCTGGCTATATATTTCTCAATATTCCTGGCTTCCTGGCTTTTAAAATAATTCTGTTGAATGCGTTTGTACACTTGAATTGCCTGGTCGTAGTTTCCCATAATTTCATTTACCTCACCGGCTTTGAGCAAAAACATAGGGCTGGTAAATTCATTGTCCGTTAAGTTAGCCGCTTCCATATAATAACTAATGGCCTGGGCTTTGTCTCCTTTTTCGAGGTAAGCATCACCAATAGCTCCTTTGGCCATGGGGCCTATAATCTCATCATCACTGCTAAATTTTTTGAGATATTTGATGGCATTAACAAAGTTTCCTTTTTTCAGAAAGCAAATTCCGGCATAATAATTGGCCAGGTTTCCGGCTTTTGTGATGCTGTAACTTTTGGCAATATCCACAAATCCAAGATTATTTCCATCACCATAAAGAGCTTTATCTAACGAGTCGGCCTGAAAATAATGCTGGGCAGGGAAAATCTGTTCCTGAGCTTCTTTTTCTTTTGGTTGTAAATAGTATTTCCTAAAACCAAAGAACCCGAGGACGATAACTACCAAAATAGCCACAATAATAGTGAGTATCTTTTGATTTTCAAGGATAAACGCTTCCGATCTGGAAAGAGATTCCTCAATATTTTCAAACTGCTTCTGTGTTTTTTTTTCTTTTTGTTTCTTTTTCGACATCTTACGGATTTTTTTTGAGTCTGCAAAAGTAAATTTTTATTCGTTATAATAAAAAACATCAGCAATTTTTTATCTTTGTTACGTAAATAAAATGGTGAACAAATCTTTTCAAGCGGGTATTTAACAATTCTTTATGTGGCGAACAATTATTATTTGGATGACGATTCTGCTTTTTGCAGGCCCGCAGCAGTTAAAAGCCGGATGGGTCATATCGGAACAAAGCAATGATGCCTTCGGAAACAGATCTTTTTATACCACTTTTATTCAAGATAGTATTATCCGCTTCGACAAACCCACCTCTATTAGTATTATTAACTTTAACAGCAAGCTGGTCACCCTTATTTTCGCCCAACATCGCTCTTACTGGCAGGGAACAGCCAACGATTTGAGCCGGACGACAACCCAAATGGCTGAACAACAGTTGCAGAAACTGTTGGCTTATGCCCCAACCAACCAAAAAGAAAAAATAAAACAGGCGCTGGAAAGTTTTAAGAAAAGAGATGAAACTCCTGACAGCCTCCGGGTGTTTCCTGAAGTAACCGTCAAAAGAACAGGCAAAACAGATACGATTATCGGCTATCCGGCCGCAGAATATGAAATCATCATCGACAGCGTGGTTAAACAGCTTGTATGGGTTACGCAAAAGGTTAAACCTTACCATGAAGCTGATATTGACAGAATTATGTCTTTTAGCAAAGCGCTGAACCCCTTTGCCATCGAAAACAGCCTCAGCCATAGCAAAGAGTATTTAAAACTGCTTGAGAAAGGGCTTATTCTGAAATCAGTCAATTATACCTCTGACGGTAATAAATTGGTTACGCAGGTAAAGGAAATCAGACAGATGAACATTCCCGTAGCCATTTTTCAGATTCCGGCAGGTTATATGGAAACCAGCATTGAAAATGTTATGATTCTGGACACAAATAATAATATCCTGAATCCAAAAAACCTGTTTCCCGATGACTCAGGCAGCAACGATGGGTTACCCTGACTTCCTCATAATAACAATGATAATTAATCAAATCAAAAAATAAAATGTATAAAATCAGTACTATTCTTATTGGATTCCTTTTTTTACTTGGAGGAACCGTATTTGCTCAGGACACGGTAAATTATGATCTACAGGTAAAACAGTTCCTAACAGCAGGTCCTTTGGGCGTTCAATTGCCGGCTTTTAATAACAAACCCAATTTGGAAGGGAAAACATTCAAAACTAATGATTTGTTGAAGTTTTCTCAAAAAAAAGTTACCGATCCCAAGGCCGGAAAGACTTTTCTCGAAAGCGATGGCAAATCACTACAATGGAAAACTTCTGACTTTCAAACTCCTTTCACAACCGATACGGCTCTCTATGCCATTTACTGGCAGGCTTTTTATTTGCAGGCCAACCGGTTTGTGAAGGTGAAATTGCATACCGGGAGTTCTCATCCTTATGAAGTATTTGTAAAAGGTGAAAAAAAAGTCGCCAACTACTCCATGGGCAATAAACCGGTTTCAAAAGAAGCTTCTCTCAAATTGGAAAGAGGAAAATATCTTGTGGTGGTAAAATCGCTTGTGAAAAAAGGAGAAAAGCAGACATTTCCGGTAAAGGTATCCGTTTCGTACAGTAAAGAATTTACACATCAGGCTATAGCATTATCGCTGTCGGACGAACAGTTTATGGATATCCCGCATCTACTGCTGGGGCAGCGTCTTACGTCAACCGGTCTGAGTGATGATGGTAGTCTGATTTTGTTGCAGTATGCACAAACATTTCCGCCAAAAGGAAAAACCATTCACTGGTTTGAAATAAAAGATACACAAAACAAAGCAGCGCTTTTCTCTTCAAAACACAGCAACCTGAGCAAGGTGGAATGGGTTCCCGGGACACATAAAATCAGTTATGTAACAAAAACCGGTGATTCCTCTTCGCTTATGACTTACAATTTAGACACCCGCAAGGAAGCACTTTTAATGGACAATCCAAAGCAGTTTTCGAACTACGACTGGAGCCCAAAAGGCGATTTTATCATCTATTCCGTTCGCGAAAAATATGAGAAAAACAAAAGCGGCGTTTTTATGCTTCGTGGTATGCCCGACCGCTGGCCGTGGTACCGTACGCGTACGCAGTTGTACCTGTTCCGTGTGTCCGACCACAGCGCAAAACAGCTGACTTATGGTTATCTGACCAACAACCTACAAGACATTTCACAGGACGAAACGCACATCCTCTTCTCACAAAGTTTCCCGTTTTACGCACAGCGTCCTTTTACAAAACAAATTTTGATGCAGATGAATCTTGTTAACGGACAGGTTGATACCATTTGGGATGCAAATTTTGGCGGAAGCGCCATCTATTCTCCGGATGGAAAAAAGTTGCTCGTTACAGGAAGTGCAGCCATGTTTCACGGAGCTGGCATTCATTTGAAGAGAGCTAAAATCCCAAATGATTTTGACATTCAGGCCTACATTTACACGCTGGCAACCAAAAACGTACAGCCCATCACCAAAAACTTCAATCCTACCATAGAAAATGCCTGGTGGAATCCGCTGGACCATCAGATTTATTTCAAAACAACCGACCGCACTTACGTCAATATCTGGAGGTACAATCCTGAAACCGGTCGATTTACCGCTCTTCCCATGAAAGTGGATGTGGTAAACAATGTCAGCTTTTCCAAAAACGCACCTTTCCTGAGCTATTCAGGAAGCAGCATCTCCCACCCTGCCACAGGCTGGCTTTACAATTTAAAAGAAAACAGACAATCGGAGGTGGCAAATCCGGAAAACGCATTTTATGCAAATGTCAAATTCGGAAAAACAGAAGACTGGAATTTTAAAAACAAAAACGGGCTGACAATAGAAGGTCGTATCTATTATCCACCGCATTACGATCCCAATAAAAAATATCCTTTGCTGGTGTATTATTATGGTGGAACTGTTCCCACAACACGAGACTTCGGTGGCCGTTACCCGAAAAATTTGTTTGCTGCCATGGGCTACATTGTGTATGACCTGCAACCCAGCGGCGCCACCGGCTACGGACAGGATTTCTCCGCTTTGCACGTGAACGGTTGGGGAAAACAAAATGCCAGCGATATCATCGAAGGCACCAAGAAATTCCTGAAAGCTCACCCGCAGGTAAATCCCAAAGCCGTAGGTTGCCTCGGGGCCTCGTATGGCGGGTATATGACCATGTGGCTGCAAACGCAAACAGACATCTTCACCACAGCCATTGCTCATGCCGGCATC
Source organism: uncultured Bacteroidota bacterium (assembly GCA_913009685.1). Classification (GTDB taxonomy): domain Bacteria; phylum Bacteroidota; class Bacteroidia; order Bacteroidales; family F082; genus Sulfidibacterium. The sequence goes on along the minus strand of CAJVXP010000008.1, from coordinate 21,809 downwards.
AGCAATATCGCCTCCTATTGGGGACAGGGATACTGGGGCTATTTGTATAGTTCGGTAGCTTCCGCTAACAGCTTTCCATGGAACAACAAAAAGCTTTACGTTGACCACAGTCCGCTGTTTAATGCAGAGAAAATCCACACGCCTATGTTGCTCCTTCAGGGTACGGCGGACACCAATGTCCCCACGGGAGAAAGCATTCAGCTTTACACCGCTTTAAAACTTCTCGGACGGCCTGTGGAATTTGTGGAGATAAAAGGTCAGAATCATCACATCATTGATTACAACAAGCGGATCTTATGGCAGAAAACCATTTTTGCCTGGCTGGCAAAATACCTGAAAAATCAACCGCAATGGTGGGACAGCATGTATCCTAAAAAAGACCTGTAATCAACTTTTAAGTATGGATTTTCAAACGAAAAAAGAGTTTTTAGATTTTCTGTCGGGATATATTACCGAAAACAGGAGGCAGCTCTTTGAGAAAATTATTCAATACCGCACGAGGCACATTACGGTTGTGCTGGAAGATATTTATCAGCCACACAATGCCAGCGCCGTGCTGCGTAGTGCCGACCTCACCGGTATTCAGGATGTACACATCATCGAAAACCGGAACCGGTATCAGGTAAACCCGGAGGTGGCAATGGGTTCTTCCAAATGGCTGAACCTGATAAAATACAATGAATCGGAAGAGAACACTGTAGCTGCTTATGAGGCTTTACGCGGAGCCGGTTACCGCATTGTGGCCACCACGCCCCACACCAACGACCAGACGCTGGATGAGATTCCCATCGACGGGAAAATGGCGCTGGTTTTCGGCACCGAACTGAAAGGCCTCTCCGATACAGCCATTGCCCATGCGGATGAATACCTGCGTATTCCCATGTACGGATTTACAGAAAGCTACAATATTTCAGTTTCCGCCGCTCTCACGCTTTTCACCTTGACAGAGAAGCTGAGAATGTCGGACATTCCCTGGCAGTTAAGCAAAGAAGAACGGCTCGATACATTGATAGAATGGGTTAAACAAACCATAAAACATGCCGAACTTTTTGAGAAAGAATTCCTTCAAAAAAGAAAAACTGGGCGATAATTTTGGAAGTTTTGGATTTTTTAATAATTTTACAGCAGTAAATTAATTATAATCATTCATTTAAAAAAATATAGCCATGGGAAAAGGTGACAAAAAGACGAAAAGAGGTAAAATTGTAAATGGTTCGTACGGAAGATTGAGAAGAAGGAAAAAACTGAAAGCTAAGTTTGAGAAACCGGTTGTTGCTGAGATCCCAAAGGAAATAAAAGTTGAGGTTGCCGGGGAAAAGCCCAAAGTGAAGAAGACTGCTGCCAAAAAAGCAACAGCTACGAAAGCGATGGTAAAAAAGACTACCACGGCAGCTAAAACCGAAGAAAAGAAAACTAAAATACCTGTAGCGAAAAAACCAATCATTAAAAAGTCAACTGCCAGAAAAACTGCCGCCAAGCCTAAAGAAGAAGAAGTGACCAAGCCAAAGGCAGATAAAAAAGAAGCATAACACTAACGACGGGGCATAAGCCCCGTTTTTTATTTCTCCCTCAGAAATTCACCGGCCAGCTTTTTAAAAATATCTCCCCTGTGTTCGAAATTGTGAAACTGGTCGTAGCTCGCTGCCGCCGGTGATAAAAGGCAACAGGAAACATCCTGAAGACTTTGCAACCGTTGAAAGACTGCCGCAAGATCATTCACCAGATAAAGATTTTTGTCGTTTTTCCGGGTGTTAAACAACTTCAGCATCCTCTCTCCCGCTTTTCCGAGAAAGAAAATATTTTTAATGTCAGTTCCAATTAAAAAACCGACCAGCCCTGAGTAATCAAGGCCGCGGTCGAAACCGCCGAGGATGAGTGCATCCACACTATCCACACTTTTTACCGCCGCCATTGTAGATTGTGGAACCGTCGAAATGCTATCGTTATAAAAGTCAACTCCGCCAAATTTCCCCACGTATTCCAGCCGGTGTGGCAAAGTACGGAAACCGGATAAAGCCTCAGGCAACACGGCAAGCGACGTTCCCAGACAGTGTAAAACATGAAATGCCAGATATATATTTTTCAGGTTATGTTCTCCCCGCAGTCCGGTACGCTGCAACAGTTCTTGTGGACGAAAGCTGTGGCCAAAAACTTTTTCCGCTTCTGTGGTCGTTTCACAAACGCCGGTTTGTTCCTCCAGCTGATCACCACAAAAAGCACGGTCGCCAGGCTGCCGGAAGCGGAAGATATTCAGCTTGGCTTGTTTGTATCTTTCAAAAGTCCCGAAATGATCCAGATGTTCCGGAAACAGATTCACCAGCACAGCAACGTGCGGACTGCTGTGTACAAACTCAAGCTGATGTGCCGACAATTCGTAAACAATCAGGTCGTCAGCATCGATTTTTCCCAGAAAATCAAAGGCCGGCAACCCGATATTTCCCATCAGAACAGCCTTTTTGCCGGTATTTTTCAGCAAATGATAAATCAGGCTTGCTGTCGTGCTTTTTCCTTTGGTTCCGGTAACGCCGATGGTTTGCCGGCCATAAGTCTGTAGAAAAAGGTCGGTTTGGGAAGTGATTTTCGATTTAAGATTTTCAGGAATGCCTTCCGGGGAAATTCCCGGCGATTTCATCACAATATCGTAATCCTTAACGGCTTGCAGATAATCGTCTCCGAGATACATCGGTACGGAAAGGTTTTCATCGGCAAGAGCAGTATTCCGGTCGGCCACGGCGGTTTTACAACCGGGAAAATGTTTTGACAAAAAGTGATACGTTGAGTGTCCCTCTTTGCCAAAGCCTAGGATTAGTACGGATTTCCCTTCCGAAAATATTTCATTAAACGGCAGCATCGGCTATGGCTTGTTTTATCCATTGTAAAAATTTCTGCGGAAGCAAATGCTCGTGATTCAAATGATGAAGCAATTCTTTGAAAGCCTCTTCATCTCCGGCCTTTTCCGGATACGTGGCTATTTTCACCAATGGAAATTGCACATCAACACTTTTTATCTCAACGGATTTCCAAAGTGCAGCATTTACTTCTTCCGGCGTACCCACACACTCAAAAGGTTTCACTGCTGCTTTTCCATCCAGTTCGTCCATCACAGGAACCAATTTTTCATCTTTCAGCAGGTTCGTACCAAAGATTTTCTCTAATTTTTCCTGTGGCAAAAAGGGTGACAAAATCACGTAAGTAAACAGACATTTGGGACAATTTCCGCACCAGCTATCCGTTTTGCTGCCTGCATTGCAGCTTCTGAAACTAAAATGGTGCTGCGGAAATCTGGAAAACAATGCGGCAATCTGCAATTCGTTTAGCGGACGCAAAAAGCTGAAATAACGCAGCTCAGGATGGATATAATTTTTTAGATACCAGTCAAAGTCCTGTTCAAATTCAAATGATTTGGAATATTGATGGTTTATTTTGGAACCGGGGACGGTACTTTGGTTGGCGCTGCTTTCATTGGAAAGCGCAATGTTTCCGATACCCGACAAAAGCGCCGTAAAAGCAGATACAAAAGCCAGCAAGGCCGAAAAAGGGGTGTGTCCGTTCAGGAAACCGGCTTTATTTAATTTCAATAATTCCGGATCGAGCTTTCTGTTTACCACAACCGCTTCCTTTTCTGAAAAACCGGCAATATCGATGGAACGAAGGCCGGCTTCACGGGGGTTCAGCAAAAACGGTCGCACCTTTAAATCATTGTTTTTCAAAAGTTCCAGGCTCACCACCGAATCCTTGCCTCCGCCAATTGGTACAAGCACTTGTTGGCTATCCAGCGAAACCGTTGAAATTTCACCGGCTTTCCCTTCCGGGATAATTTCCATGAACGACGCCATGTCCGTTGTAACACCATTCAGGTAAAAAAACTCACCCAAACCATGAAAATAAAGTTTCTTCCACCAGGCTATTTGTCTCTCATCCAAACGGCCTGCCCGAACAATAACTTTGGGTGGACAAGCGGCTTTCCAGTAACTGACAAGTTCGATCATACCGATGTGGAAAATCATGTTTTCCATCACTTTTCCCGACAACTTTTCAACGTTGTAAAAATCCCGAAAAGGGATCTCTATTTCCGGTTGAAAAGTGTATTTGTCTGCAAGGTTGAAAATAAATTTTGCCTGCAAACTTGTTTTTGTCCGGAATATTGAATAACTTTGGAACACAAAGTAAGGATAAGCTTTTCGCAGCTTCAGGAACCTGTTATGATGGTGTGTCTTATCCAAAATTGTTTGGTATGTTTTTTGATTAATTAACGGGTGTAAAAATAAAGTAATAAACGGAAAAATGAAAATCGACCGGCTGGTACAAATAAAACCCAATAATTTAAAGCCTGCAAAAGGCCGGTTGTTGCTTTCCGAACCTTTTATGGGCGATTATTACTTTGGCCGTGCAGTCATTCTTCTGGCCGAGCACAATCCTGAAGGCTCTTTCGGACTTATCCTCAACAAGCCGGTAAGCCGAATGCTTAACGAAGTTACGGAAGATTTTCCCGAGTTGGATATTCCGTTGTTTCTTGGCGGACCAGTAGATCCCGGTCGTTTGTTTTTTATACATACACTGGGCAATGAGATTGGCGACTCCATTCAGGTACTCAAAGGACTCTACTGGGGTGGAAACATGGAGGATATTCTGGAGCTGGCACGTCTGAAACGTCTCACCCCGGAAAACAGCCGGTTCTTCATTGGTTATTCGGGCTGGGGCGCTCAACAAATGAAAGAAGAGCTAAAAAGAAATTCATGGGCTATCGTTACAGCTTCTGCCGATATTATTTTTAAAACCAAAACCGATGAGCTTTGGAAAAAGCTTACCCGGAAACTTGGCCAGGATTATCGTTTATGGGACAAATTTCCCCAAAACCCAAATCTTAATTAATGCGGTTCTATGTCGATTTGTGTGGATAGCGTTTTGATTAAATAACAAATAACAATCTCCAAATATCAAATAATAATCAATGATTCAAAAAGCAATAACCAAAACCGTATTAGAAGTCCCCTTAAGGTTAGAATCATAAATGTAACTATAAACAACCATCTTTACGCTTTGGATTACAATTATATGTACCATTATTCATGCTAAAATTTGAATATTTTGACATTAAGGTATTGTTACGAAACAGGTTGACCGTTCCGACTTGTTCTTTTGCACGCTAACTACGTTAAAAAGCCTCGCCATAGCTACGGCTATGTCTACGTTTTTTGCCTTGTTACCGCACAAAATAACATCGTCTGCTTTGGTCAACTTATTTCGTAATAATGCCTGAATATTGGGGTTTATTTGTTATTTGTCTCTTTGCTATTTGAAATTTTTTGAGATCTTTTTCCTTTACGACAGCAAGACATCCTAATTTACCCACACAAATTGACATAGAACCAAAATTATTATTTAGCCGATATCTGTTTCAGGAATCCGCACCTGAAAGATCAATAGTTTTTATACCAGCGACAGCGCATGGCCAAGATCAGTAATAATGTCATCAGCATCTTCAATGCCCACGGAAAGACGTACCAGACCATCGGTGATACCTGCTTCCAGCCTCTCCTCTACCGACAACTTGGAATGCGTCATGGAAGCGGGATGTTGAATCAGCGTTTCAATACCTCCCAGCGATACGGCCAGCAATGCTAACCGGACGTTATTCATAACGGTTTTCCCGGCCTTAAGGCCGCCTTTCACCTCAAACGACATCATTGCACCGGGACCCGCCATCTGCTTTTTGGCCAAATCATACTGCGGATGCGATTTTAATCCCGGGTACAAAACCCATTCGATTTTTGGATGTTTTTCCAGAAACCCGGCAATTTTAATGGCATTTTCCTGTGCTCTGTCTATTCTGACAGAAAGAGTTTTTAGTCCGCGGCGGGTAAGCCATGCCTGATGCGGGTCCATGTTGAAACCTACATTTTTCATAACATAGGCAATGTTATCAAAAAGAGCTTTGGTTTTCGTTATCACGGCTCCGCCAACAACGTCAGCATGACCGTTAATAAACTTGGTCATGGAGTGCAAAACAATGTCGGCGCCCAAATCCAGCGGCTTCTGAATGTACGGACTGCAAAAAGTATTGTCCACACACACCAATACTTTATGCTTATGTGCAATGTCAACGGCGCCGGCAATATCTGTAATTCCCATGGTAGGATTAGCAGGTGTTTCGAGAAACAAAAGTTTGGTATTGGGTTGAATAGCCTTTTCAATATTCTCAAGATTGGTGCAATCAACATAGGTACTTTCCACACCGAATTTAGGATAAAGCTTTTCCATAACGCCCCGCGAAGGACCATAAACCGAATTGTGGCTAACCATGTGGTCTCCGGCACCGAGAAGTGCGAGATAAACATTGTTTACTGCAGCCATGCCCGAGGATGTAACCACTGCAGCATAACCGTTTTCCAGCTCTGCCAGCGTGTTCTCAAGGTCATCGATGGTCGGGTTTCCCAGACGGGTGTATATGTAACCTTTCTCCTCACCGGAAAAACAGCGGGCGCCGTGATCGGCATTTTTAAACCGGAAAGTTGACGTTTGATAAATAGGTGTTACTGCACTGCCTAAGGCATCTTCAATGCCTCCCGAATGTATCAGTTTTGAATTAAATCCTGCTTTTTTTGTGTCCATTTTTATTGATTTGTTTGTTTTTAATGATGACAAAAATTTTGTCCGAATTTCAGATCCCCGTTTATAAAATCCAACGTGAGGTTCATTGCTTCGTCCACTGCGACACCCACATAAACATTGATGCCATGGTTATAAAGAATCTCAACAGCTTTGGGGCCAATGCCGCCAACCAAAACATCTGTAGCTCCGTTTTCAACAAGCCACTTCGGAATGGTTCCTTCCGCATGTGGCGGAGGCTCCATACGCTGCTCTTTTACAATTTTACTGTCTTCGATCTTAAAAAAGACAAATTCGCGGCTGTGACCAAAATGTTCCGCCAGATTACCGTTTTCCAGTGGCATAGCCAAATTTTTTTTCGACATAATACTATCTTTTCCGTTTATTTAAAATTAATTGATAATGTTCCGAACCTTCTCTTATCATCCGTATATCGCAATGAGGACAAAGCATACTACCGCAGGGAACTCCCCTTGTGTGTGCAACTTTATGATCACATTTCGGACAAATGCAAGCCCCTCCAACACCTCTGCCTCCGCGGAAACGGTTTCCTCTGCCACAACATCTTTCAGGAAAATCGTTGACTGCCTGCTGCGCCGGTATGATACGTGTATCCCTGCATACCGGACACGAATCAGCCTGCTGCCCCGATTTTCGTTTAAAGACCGAACCGCAATTGTTGCACCGATACCAGTCGGCATCAAATTCAACGTGTCCGCCTTCAATGGAAATCCGCCTGTTTTCAACAAAAGCTTTGGCTACTTTTTTACGTGCCGACTCATAAATACGTGTAAAAGTGGGTCTTGAAATATGCATCCTTTTCGAAGCTTCTAATTGCGTAAGATGCTCATAGTCGGAAAGTTTTATAGACTCATACTCTTCAAAAAGTAATATAACCGTATCCTCCGAAGCATAAGAATAGTAGCCGCTTTCCGGCACAAAGCCGGAAACAGCCGGGGGTTCATTGAGTATCCTTCTTCTTTTGGGTCGTGGCGACATTTGATAAACTTTGGATGCAAAGATATTGAACATTTGTTCATCTCCGGCTAGCGTTGCTATGAAAAATGAAGATTTTATTAAAAACAATATGTTACCATCATATTCAACCAAAATTTTTTGTAAAATTGTATGCAACAATTCACAATGAAAAAACTCTTTCTCATCGGTCTGTTTTTTATTCTTTTTGGATGGATTATTACCGTTTCCGGTCAGCCTGCAGAAAATCATGAAACTATTCTCAGAATAGGTTTTTATAATACAGAAAATTATTTCGATCCTTTTGCCGATTCTACCATCGACTATCAGCAATTTAATCCGGGTGGCGACCACCATTGGTCTGCCGCACGCTACAAAACAAAACGCCGGCATATTTTCAAAGTCATTGCGGCCATGGGCGGATGGCACGGTATGGACATCATGGCTTTTGCGGAGATTGAGAACCAATTTGTGCTGGAGGACTTGCTGAAAAGCAGTCCGTTGGGAAACAAAAACTATGGTATCATTCACTTCGAATCGCCCGATCATCGTGGTATTGACGTTGGACTTATTTATCGCAAGGAAAGCTTTCAACCCCTCTTTGCCAAAGCCATCCACGTGTATGATCCGGCAGACAGCAGTCTGAAAACACGCGATATTTTGTATGTAAAAGGCAGGGTTGGTAACGACACGCTCCAGCTTTTTATCAACCACTGGCCCTCACGCTACGGCGGACTCATGGCAACAGTATCGAAAAGGCTGCTTGCCGCAAAAATTCTCCGCCATACAGTGGATTCCGTTTGCCAAAAGCAACCCAATGCCTACATACTTATCCTCGGTGATTTTAACGAAACCCTTATCGACAAGGGCTTGCAATGGGTTGTCCAACCGCAGAAAGCCTGTAACATTTCTGCTCTTCCGCCACATTACGACTTCCGGCTGGCACAGGGTAGTATCAAAGGTGCTTCCGGCTGGACGCTGTTCGACAGAATACTCTGCTCGAAAAATCTCAAATGCGCCGGGGCACACATTTTTGTGATTGGCAAAAGCTTTCATATCTTTGATGCGCCGTTTCTGTTAGAACAAGACGTAAAAAAGATGAGATTAAAACCAAACCGTACATATAATGGATTTACTTATCATGGCGGATTTAGTGACCATCTCCCTGTGTATGTCGATATTATGCTTCAAAAACCAGACGAGCCATGAGAAAGAAATGGTTACTATTAGCTATTATTTTCCTGCTTGGTTTGTTGATAATGGCATTGTATGTCAGCCGCAATCAATGGGTTGCTTACGTCTTACGGCGTACAGTGAGCTCGCGGTCAAAGGGGCAAATTTCCCTGAATTTCAAAAAAATTGATGTCGGCGTTTTTTCCAAAACACTGGCCATTTACGAACCCGCCTTAAGTTTCAAGAATGTATATTTTAACAAAGCGCTGGGCTCTACACTTAAAAAAGCTGATTTTCAAAAACTCATCCTGACGAATATTTCCCTTTGGGATCTTTTACGATATAAGCAATTCATTTGCGACAATCTGGTACTTGAAAAACCTGCATTTAACTTGGGGGAAAGCAGTTTGAGAACAAAAACAAAAACTCTTTCTTTCGATCCGGTCTCTTTGATCAGAGTCTTGCAGAAACACGAAATTACACAACTTAATTTTCAGTTTTTGATTCGCAGCACCCGAATAAATTTTGGAAAGATAAAACTTAATGAGGGAAAAAGATCAGCGATATACGGAAGTGCGCAGTACAACATCTCCATAGAATATATGGGAACCATAAAAGCTGCCCGCGATACACTTCATCCGCTAAATTTTGAAAAACTCGAAGTGGCCATCAGAGCGCTTCATCGATATTCTGCCGTTGACCGGATGGATATTAAACTCGATTCTGCATTTTACTCTTCCCGAACCAACATCCTACTTCTGAGTGGCTTACAAATTAATGCATTAGATAAAAATCTGACAAAACCGCCGATAGCCCAACTTTTTCTACGATGGACAAGAATTAGAGGGCTGAGTACTAAGAAACAGAAAAAAACAGGAAAAATGTTCCTGCAACTCAACGATATTAAGGTGGTTGGCGGAAGCTATACGTTCAAATCCCATCACAAAAAGCAAGAGGAGAAATCAACATCTGACCTTCTTAACCGCCTTTTTTCCACCTATGACATTCTGTTTCTGGATAGCCTGAGCCTCAGGCACATACAGCTTTTCCGGATTAATAACGAACATGATACACTACTGAAACTCAAACGAATAAACGTTGAATTGCGAAAGGCATGGACCACAAAACGTATTATTCATGACCCGTTGACAAGTCTTCATTACAAAAGCCTTTCCGTCTCTTACCGCGAACTGGATTTCGGAGGAAAAAAAAGCCCGCTTTCCGTGCATTCGGGAGAGGCGGAGTACTCTTCCGGAAACGAACAACTCATTGTTAATAATTTAAATGTAAGAACCCGCTGCAAAACGGATACTTCTCTCACCACCCGGCTATACACTAAAAAACTTTCTGTTGATAACTTATCTGACAAAAGATTATTAGAAGGGAAGAATCAGCTTCTCGTCATAGACCTTGATTCACCCGTAATTGACTGGAGACATGGCAGCAGCTGCAAGCAAAAGCCAATAGCATTTCCAGCTGTGTTAAAACATTTTCGAATCGAGAAAATCAGGATAAAAAACGGAAACTTTGGCTATGCATCAAACAATAACCTTAAACTAAACATCTCCGGAATTAATTTCTATGCCAACAACCTGCAGGGCACAATCCTTAGTGGTACTCATGCTGCCATACATTACGATTCGCTCTTTTTTAATGCAGAGAACAGCAGGCTCGATGTAGCGAACACCCGGCAACTTGTCGAAACAGGGAAGCTGCTTTGGGACAAGCGGTTTTTTAAAATATCCAAACTCCATTTTCTTCAAACCGGCTCTACAGAACAGGACAGCCTCAAAATACGTTCGCTTACTTTAACAAGGCCAAGGCTTAACTCATTGGTTTTCAAACAAACGCTGATTGCACAAGGCGCCTATCTTTATAAGGTAAACTTTAGTGAAAACCACCAGGATAGTGTAAAAGCAGCTGACACTCTGCCGCCAAAACACTGGAACAGTTTTATAAAAATACCGTTTAAAACAGCCATTTCTTATGTTCGTTTCCGGAAAAGCCGGTTTAGCCTGGCCTCCAGGCAACCGGGGAGGGACTTTAAAATCAGCAGCGAATTTGACCTGAAACTTCATGGATTCAGGATGGGTTATGATTCGTTACACCTGATTTCCCAACCCAGACAATGGGAGGCAACGCTGCGTAAAACAAAAATCCGGCAAAACGACCTTACGGCACAATCGGGAAAAATCGTCCTGAATAGTAATTCGGGCACGGTGCAAATTCAAAACACTTCACTCAGACAGTTGAATGACAGCAGTCTGCAATTCGGCATAAACATTCCATACATTAATGTTCTTTCGTTAGACTATGTTGCATTAATGCGCAGCGATAGTCTTGTTTTTGGGAAATGCGTTGTGCAACGCCCTCAGGCTCACCTGCAGTTGACAGATTTTTTAAAAGATACCATCAAAGGGGCCAGCCGTTGGACTTTTGTTTACGACAGCATAAAATTTAAACAGGCTCAGTTGCAAATCAAAATTAATAAAGCCGCTGATCTTCAAATTGTCAATATTAAGAATTTAAACCTGCTATATCATCCCAATTTGCGACATCCGGTACTATTGCCAGAAATGCCGCAAAACCTAATGAAATATTGGGATTTTACCATAAAAAAGATATCCTTCTCGGATGCCAGGGGAAAATTCCGGATGGTTGCGGACAGGGTAGCCATTCAATCTTCCGAAAACAGATTAAGTATTAAAAGAATTACAGGCACCAATTTTTCACTTTCCATGCTTAATCCGCAACTAAAAACCGTTTACTCTTATTTCCTGATAAACAATATGTCGCTGAACGATATTAACTTAAGTGCAGGAAAGAACAATGCACTTTACATTAAGAAATGGTCTGTTCCGGAACTATGGGTTAATATCATCAACAATAATTCCGCTAAGCGGAAAAAGTCATTGCCTTTTCTCAGGAGCAATTTTTTCAGCCGGTACACACATATTTTAAATAGTATTCATGTGGATAGCAGTATTTTTAATAATGTCAACATCAGTTATCAGTATGACAACATGAATAAGCTGATTAATATTAAAAATCTTGGTATCAGCACCAACGACATTCAGCTGGGAAACCGGTTACCGGGAAAATTATCCGATGCTCTGTTTGGCACGATGTTTATCAATCTTAATGACCGCTCCATTATCAGCGGCGACAGCATGTACACTTTCCGCACAAGAGATATACGTGTCAATCTGGCAAAAAGAAAGATAAGCTTCGACTCCATAACAATTACGCCACGTTTTAACCGAAAAGATTTTTTTGCAAGAGCTGAATACCAGACCGATCGCATAACACTTTACGGAAAAAGTGCTATGTTGGATAATTTCGACCCGGATGACCTGCTTAACAACCATTTTCTCCACTTTGGGAGTCTACGGTTAAATAATTTCAGTCTCCGTTTTGAAAGAGACATGCGCTACCCACGTAGAGAAGTCGTAAAGCCCATGATAATCGGATTGTTAAGCCGTATTCCGTATAAATTCAAAATTGATAGCGTACAGCTCCACAACAGTCTCATATCCTATTTTGAGTATGTAGTTAAATCAAAAAATCCCGGAATATTTTTTATCGATAATTTTGATGCCCTCGCTGAAAACATGACCAATGACTTGTCGCGGATAGATTCAGGTATGGTATTAACGGTTCACGGAACAGGGAAATTAATGAAGCAGGCCAACCTGGATTTCACGCTGGTAATGCCCTATTTTGCACCGAACAGGCAATGGTGGTTTTCAGCTGAAGCCGGGCAAATTGATCTCACCCAATTTAATTTGTTGACCGAAAATGTATTGGGGATTACAATTATTTCCGGGAAGGGTAGTTTGCAGGTTCCCATGATAACAGGAAACGAAACCTTTGCCAAAGGAAGTGTCCATTTTATGTATAAAAATCTGAAACTCCGACTCTATAGCCGTAAAAAGGCGCAGAAAAGCAAAGGCTTTTTCAGCCCGTTTGCTAATTTTATGATGAACAATATCTTGATTAATAACAACAATCCCCCGTTTTTAGGCCATATGAAAAAAGGAATTGTTTATTACGAAAGAAATCCGGAAAAATCGTTTGTCAACTATCTTTGGAAAAGTAACCTGAGCGGTATTCTCTCCACACTTGGGTTCAATAATAAACAACAGCGCGAGGGTAAACGGGAGAATAAGAAGCTGATTAAAACAGAAGATAAAAACAAGCAAAAGCCCAAAAAAGACGAATAATTGCAGATTTTCAAAAGCAAGTTTCTGCCTTTGAAAGCAGGGCAGATATCTGCTTCAAAGTCAGGATTTTGTGTGGCATAATCCGCTCGATGGCAGCTCTTGGCATAGCCGGGCTTTCCGCATCATTTGGATCCTGAACAATAGTGAAACCACCATTTTTCTTCACAGCATACAATCCGTTTGCGCCATCGGTATTGGCGCCCGTAAGGATAATTCCCATCAAATGTTTTCCATAAACATCGGCCGCTGTTTCAAACAGCACATCAATCGATGGACGGGAATAGTTCACCTTTTCCTCTACGGAAAGCGACAATGTGTAATCGGCCTCAACAAGCAGATGATAGTCAGGCGGAGCAATATAAACCGTACCCGGCTGTATAGGTTCCTTTTCATCAGCCTCTTTTACCGTTATCGAAGAGAGTTCGTTGAGCATACGCACCATGTAGTTGTCCGAATGCGGACTCATGTGCTGTACAATCAACATGGCGCAGGGAAATGAAGCCGGCAAAGCAGGTAGCAGCTTTTTCAAAGCATACAAACCACCTGCCGAAGCGCCTACAACCACAGCCTTTATTTCCCGTGTCTTACTCATATTTTTTCTTGAATATTTTTTGTTTGGCGTCAATCACCTTATATTTTCTCTCTTCATCAGAAAACAACAGCGACTCTTTTGTTCCCAATGCAAGAAAACCACCGGCAATCAGGCTTTTATGTAAGAGTTTCAGTACATTATTTTGCAAATCACGATTAAAATAGATGAGTACATTCCGGCAAACAATCATGTTTACCTCAGCAAAGACACTATCGGTTACCAGATTATGTTCTGCGAAGACAATATTCCTGTTCAAATTTTTATCAAAAATAACCAGCTCATCATTGGCATGATAATAATCGGAAAACGACTCCTTCCCTCCTGCCTTTTGGTAGTTGGCAGTATATTCTTTAATGTTTCGAATGGAAAAAATTCCTTTTTGTGCTTTATGAATCACATGCGAATTGAAATCTGTGGCATAAATCTGCGTCCGTTCCAAAAGTCCCTCTTCCTTCAGCATGATAGCAAAAGAATAAACCTCTTCACCCGTGGCACATCCCGCATGCCAGATTTTCAAAAACGGATAGGTTTTCAGCACAGGGATTACTTTTTCACGGATACTTTTATAAAAAGGCGGGTTGCGAAACATTTCAGTAACATTGATGGAAAGATCACGTACAATCTTTTCAAAACTTTCCTTGTTGTGAAGTATCTTATTTTGAAGCTCCGAAATGCTTTTTAAGCCCTCCTGCATAAGGCGGTGTTTAACACGCCGCTTAACATGTGCCCGGCTGTAGTCTCTGAAATCGTATCCATATTGCAGAAAAATAGCCTGCAACAACAATTCAAGTTCAATATTTTCAGTGTTTGAAACATCCCTTTCCTCCATGACCGACATCCTGTTTTATTATTTGTACAGCCAAACCCGGAGCATGGAAATAAGTTTTTCTTTTTCAACCGGTTTTGAGAGGTATTCGTTTGCACCGGCGGCAATACACTTCTCTCTGTCTCCTTTCATGGCCTTTGCTGTAAGTGCAATTATGGGTAATTTCTCAAATCTCTTTTCCTTTCGGATGAGCTTCATAGCCTCGTAACCATTCATTTCCGGCATCATAATATCCATCAAAACCAGGTCAACTTCATCCGCATGTGTTTTTAATTTCTCAATAGCCTCTTTTCCGTTTTTCCCTATAATCACTTTCAGATCGTAACTTTCAAGTAAACTGGAAAGAGCAAAAACATTACGCATATCATCATCAACCAGCAAAATAGTCTTATCCTTTAAGATGTTTTCGTTGTGTATTTTTTCCGTCATTTTTTTCTTAATGCCGGTAAAATCGGATTCGACCTGATGCAAAAACAATGTCGTTTCGTCCAACAGCCGTTCAAACGAATGAGCGCCTTTTAAGATAATGCTACTGCTATACTTTTTCAGGATTTCGTCTTCATCTCTACTCAACTCACGTGCCGTATAAATAACAACGGGAACTTTACTTGCGTTTTTATCTTTGTGAATTTCCTCAAGTACATCAAAGCCACTCAAATCCTTCAGCCCCAAATCAAGTACCACGCAGTCGAATTTTTCATCTTTCAGTAACTGAACGGCTTTCTCTCCCGATTCTGTAGAAATAATCTCCAGGGAGTCGTCTTTCAGCAGTTTCTCGATGCTTTTTCTGGTAATTTTCTCATCTTCCACTATGAGGAGTCTCTTAAGCGGCTGAGAAGTAATCTGCTCAATTTTCTCAAAGACTGCATCTACCTGTTCTTTTGTAACCGGTTTGGAGATAAACCCAATAGCCCCTTTCTTCATCAGTTCAATATCGAAATCGCTGGCCGAGATAACGTGCACCGGTATAGCTCTGGTTTTTATATTGGCTTTCAGGTGATTCATAACCTCATGGCCATCCATCCCGGGCAATCCGAGATCAAGAATAATGGCATCTGGCTGATAATAATCGGCATGATAAAGCCCGGTTTCACCATCTAAGGCTATAATGGCCTTGTAGTCGTGCTCATGCGCCAGATCTTTTAGTACCCGGGCAAAATTAATGTCATCTTCGATTATCAGGATTTTTTTATCCTCTTTCTGCAATGTTCCGCGGTCATCTTCTACCAAAGGGATATCAGCGGGCGCTTTTGGTATTTCAGGCTCCTTTTCCTGTTTTTGAACTTCAGGTGTAGCTTTGTCTTCTTCGGCTTCCGGTTGAGGTTTTGGTACGATATCTTTGGCTTTCTCATATTTCCAGGGCAGGTAAAGCGTAAAGGCCGTGCCTTTATTTTCATCGCTTATTAGTCCGACGGCTCCGCCAAGCAAAGCTGCAAAGCTTTTGGAAATACTCAATCCAAGTCCTGTTCCGCCATATTTCCGGCTGGTGGTTCCATCGGCCTGTTTAAAGGCTTCAAAAATAACATCCTGCTTTTCCCTGGGAATTCCAATGCCCGTATCGGCGACAGTCAGGGCAAGCGCTTCATCGGCATTCATTCCCAGTGATTTCAGCAATCTCCCATCTTTACAACGTCCCATTTTGAAGGTGATACCTCCTTTTTCGGTAAATTTTATTGCATTGGAAATCAGATTTTTAATTACCTGCTCTACCCTTTGCACATCGGTTTCAATAAATTCGGGAAGGTTCTTTTCTTTTTCCACTTTCAATTTCAGCCCTTTTTCCTCAACAACCGGCTTAAAACCAGCCTCCACAAATGTCCCCAAATCTTTGAGGTAAAGCCGTTCGAGATTAACTTCAACTTTCCCGGATTCCACTTTTGAAAGATCCAGAATGTCGTTAATGAGGTTTAGCAAATCTATTCCGGAGGAGTTGATAGTGCGTGCAAATTCCCGCTCTTTTTCGCTCAGGTTATTGTTTTTATTCTCGCCCATCAACTGTGAAAGAACAATAATACTATTGAGCGGCGTACGCAGTTCGTGCGACATGTTGGCGAGGAATTCCGATTTATAACGGCTGGCGGTTTCGAGGTCTTTAGCTTTCTTTTCTATTTCTTTTCGAGCCTCTTCCAGCTCCTTGTTTTTACGTCTTATGGCATCGCGTTGAATTTCCAATGCTTTTGTACGCTCTTCTAGCTCTTCATTGGTAACTTTAAGTTCCTCCTGCTGGGTTTGGAGATTTTCTTCCGAACGTTTCAACGCTTCGGTCTGCTCCTGCAATTCCTCATTGGCCTGGCGTAATTCTTCCTGCTGTACTTCAAGAATCTTGGCTTGTTCCTGGGTCTGCTCAAGCAATTTACGCACTTTTAAATGCGAATTCAGTGTAATAACGGCAAGCGCTAAATCCTGAACAGCCAAATCCATAAAACCAAGTTGTAGTTCGGTGAAGCTGTTCACTGAGCCAATTTCCATTACGCCCACCACCTGGTTTTCGAATGAGAAGGGCACCACGGCAAGCATCCGCGGAATTTTGCTTCCCAGACCCATGTCAATCAACGGCACATCATCATCGTTGTGGTTTGTAATTAGCAACCGTTTTTTGTCATTAAACACCTGACCTATAATTCCTTCTCCCGGTTTATAGGTCTTCTTTATTGGGGTACCATCGTCCGAAACAGCGTACGTTCCCGAAAGTTTCAAATGTTTATGTTCTTCATCAAAAAGATAAATCAGTCCCACCTGTGCATCGAGATAGTTGGAAAAGAATTTGATAATTCCATCGCTCAGCTCATTGATGTTATCTTTTCCTTTTAGCACACCATCAAGTTCATTAAGTCCTGTTTTAAGCCAGTCTTCGCTACGGAATTTTTCGGCATTTTTGCGCAGGGTTTCGGTCATTTTAAACAGCGCCTTACCCAATGTATCGTTTTCGCCACGCGGGGTTATCAGCGTATTGTAATCACCACCGGCAATTTGGTCGGCCTGTTCAACAACTTTCCGGAAACTGGATACCATTTTGTTAATGGATTGCGCCAGCACATCTTCTTTCCCCCGTTCTTCCACCTGCCTGCTAAAATCGCCTTTGGCCACTAACCGGGCAATATCCGAATAGGTCTTTAAAGCCGCTACCAGCTGGTTAAAAGTATCTTTCATCTCACCGATCTCATTACCCGGAGCTTTAATATCTTTCTGAACAAGTTTTCCGGTTGATATCTCTTTTCCCCATGACGAGAGCAGTTTTATGGGATTAACAAACCAACGCGTAACCAATATAGAGATAAGCACAACCACTAAAATGGTTATCAGGAAACTTATTTTTGCAATATCCGACAAGCGCCGGGCAAAAGCAAAAGCTTCCTTGTGGGATATTTCTTCAATCAAGGCCCAGTGAACGCCATACTTCTCTAACTGATAAAGGTTTCTGTAAATTCCCAAAACATAATCCCCTTTACCATCCGTGTCGTAAGTAGTTACCCGCTCTTCATCCAGTCCATTGGACTTCAGATATGCATTATCATCACGGTGTTGCAGAAAATCTTTCCATTCCAGTGTTTTTTTATTAATAATTTTTTTTCGCAGGATCTCGGATTTATCGCCAAAGCGTGTAGAGGAACGCAGATAAAGGTCGGAGCCAATGAGAAAAGCCTGGCCTGTTTTTCCGTAACCGGCTTCCTGTTGAATCATCCCGTTGATGGTTTGCATGGTTATCTGCAATGCAAATACTCCGATAACTTTTTGATGCTGGTCTGTAACGGCCTGAATGAAAAAGCCCGAAATAATTCCCATGCTCGGCGCATAACGTTCCAAATCGGAAAAGAGCATTTTGTGCTCATCAAGACTTCTTTTCACCGTTCGGGAGAGACGTGTATCACGCTTTTTGCCCTGGAAAATATTAGTTCCCAAATCACTCTCTTCTCTGGTGCTGAATAGGACATTTCCTTTCGTGTCAATAAAGAGAAAATCATAAAAATTCTGCAATTTCAGGGAAGGCTTAATTTCCGGGTAAAGCGGTTTGGTCAGCACCTTCCAGCGCTTGCTATTGACGAATTCTTCTACATCAAGTTTACTTTTTTGAAAATCGGCGACAAGTTTTTCAAATTGTTGCTTTTTCTGTACAGAGCTGATATTGATTTCCAAAAAGTCGCTGGCCTCATTAAAAAAAGTATAGATATATTTTAAACGCAGTTGCGATGACGCGTTAAGAGATTTTTCAGCTACAATGGTCAGTCCCTGATAAGCCGTTAAAAAGTTGATAAAACTAACGGCTGCCAACGGAACAAAAGAAATAGCCAAAAACCATATAAACAGTGATTTACCAACACCTATGTTGCGCCATGTACGAAGGGAATATTTCAATCGTTCCCACTTTCCGGCTTCATTATAATCAATATAATCTTTTTTATCCGTCATTTTAGCAGTATTTAAGCCTGTCTCTTTGTATATTTCTCAACAATTTCATAAAGTTCTTCAGGGTTGACCGGTTTCGAGAGATAGTAATCCATGCCGGCTGCGAGACATTTCTCTTTGTCTCCTTTCATAGCATTAGCTGTCATGGCTATAATAGGAATATGGGTTTTACGGTGCTCTTCTTCTTCTTCTGCCAGCCGGATTTGCCGTGTTGCCTCAAAACCATCCATAACAGGCATCTGTACGTCCATCAGCACAAGTGAAAATCGCCCGGGATGTTTTCTTAATGTCTCCACGGCCTGCTTTCCGTTTTCCACAACCTGAACACTCCACGCTTTTCTTTCGAGAAACTGGGTTATCACTTTTCGGTTAATTAGCTGGTCTTCCGCTATTAGTATTTCTATTCCATCCCCAAACGGGAGACTGGTTTGAGCAGCAGAGGTACCTTTTGCCTTGTGATCTTCCATTGCTTTTTTTACCGCTTCTGGCATTCTCGACCGAGGAGCAATACCCTGAAAAAAATCTTTCAAATCACGTTGTAACACAGGCTCATTCAGAAAACCGTATTTTCCTGATTTTTTCAGGCGATCAATTTCAGCATTTGCTTTTTGATTATTGAAAAAGACCAGCCGGGTTTCGGCGCCGGCAGAAGCGCTTTCAACTCGTGCAATAATATCATCAACTTTGTTATCCATCCCGTTGAAATCTAAAAAAACCACATCAAAAAGATTCCCGGCCAGTTTCTTCAAAGCCTCATCAGCATTCGTAGCTGACAACATTTCAATTTTCCAAAAAGCGAATACTTTTTCAAGCGTTTCGCTGATTTCTTCATGTTTGGTAACAAGGAGCACCCGGTTGTATTTTAATGGCGGGTCTGCCTTCAGCTCATCGGTGTCACTGGTTTGATTGCCGGTAATCAGGTTAATGGTAAAAAAGAATTTACTGCCTTTGTCTTCTTCACTCTCGACTTCTATTTTACCCCCCATCAGATCAACGAGCTTCCGGGCAATATTAAGGCCCAGCCCCGTTCCACCGTATTTACGGGAAGTGGAAGTCTCTGCCTGTGTGTATTTCTCAAACAGCAACTCCTGCTTTTCCTTTGGAATGCCGCTTCCGGTATCTTCCACACAAAAACGCAGACGGATTTGCTCTTCTACCAAATCAATAAGATCTACTTTAAGCCTGACAAACCCTTTTTCCGTAAACTTCACGGCATTGCTTAGTAAATTGGTCAGAACCTGCCTGATACGTAACTGATCACCAATTAACACATCGGGCATCTGTGGAGACATGTCAACAACCAGACTAATATCTTTGTTTTGCGTAAAGATATCAATAATTTTAAAAACCTTATCCAGCATTTCGCGAATACTGAATTCTACTTCTTCCAATTCAAGTTTTCCAGCCTCAATTTTAGAAATATCCAGAATATCGTTAATTATTTCCAGCAGATTTTGGCCGGAAGTTTTGATGTCGAGAAACCGCTCGGACAGCAAAGGAGTCAAATTTTCATCCATAAGCCCCAACTCGGCAATGCCGATAATCCCGTTGAGCGGGGTACGGATTTCATGGCTCATGGAAGCAAGGAAAGTACTTTTGGCTTTTGTAGCTTCCTCTGCTGCAATCTTTGCATTGTGAAGCTGTTCGACAGTTTCCTGAAGTTTGGAAGTAGTCTGCTCCAAACTTTCTTTGTATTTAAACAACTCAATAAAAGCGGAAATTTTACTCTTCAGGATCTCCAGGTCAAGCGGTTTGTAAAGGTAATCGACCGCACCGGTTTCATAGCCTTTAAAAATATGCTTTCGCTGTTTGCTGATGGCCGTTACAAAAATAATAGGGATATGCCTGGTACGCTCGCTGCTCCGCATAATTTCGGCGGTTTCAAAACCATCCATGCCCGGCATCTGTACATCCATAAGCACCAGAGCCACATTGTATTCCAGCAAAAGGCCCAAAGCTTCGTTCCCCGACCGGGCTTTGATAATGTTTAATTGCGGACTTTCAAGAATCCCCTCCAAAGTCAGTAAATTTTCAGGGCGATCGTCAACAATGAGGATATTGTATTTTTTTTCCATTTAATTAGCAGTTAAGTATTCCAAAGCAGTCACTCAGTCCTTACATTAGCAAAAATAAGTAAATTTCAAATATCCGGTAAGCCATTATCCCGAATAATACAAACAACAAAACTAACTTTTATGGCTCTATGTCGATTTGTGTGGGCAGCGTTTTGATTAAATAACAAATAACAATCCCTAAATATCAAATAATAATCAATGATTCAAAAATCAATAGCCAAAACCGTATTAAGGTTTGAATGTTTTGACATTAAGGTATTGTTACGAAAATATTGGGATTTGTTTGTTATTTGCCTCTTTGCTATTTGGAATTTTTTGACATTTTTTTCCTTTACGACAGCATGACATCCTAATTTACCCACACAAATCAACATAGAACCACTTTTATTAACGATTGCAAAGGTTTTTAAAATCACAATACTCACATCCTTTGGTGTCATCCGTTTGAGAAAACGGCATTGCCTCATCAAAAATCCGGGTTATAAGCGTTTTTAACATACTCTTTATTTGCTCAACGACCTCCACGAAAGGTACCTCATCAGGAAATGTTACAGGCAAAAACGTACTGTGTACCGTTTTTAAACTGATAATTCCCGGGACAACATCAACACTGCCCGATTGTTCACTGCTGTTAAGCCAGGCATAGGTCAGCACCTGCATGGCTTTTGAATATCTCTTATCTGTAATAACCGATTCCCATGATTTCAGTTTCATGTCTTTCGGGTCAACGCTTCCCGTTTTATAATCAATAATTCTGATTTTTCCGTTACCGGGATTTTTATCTATCCGGTCTATGAACCCTTTCAATTTTACCGGATGGCCGTCCACATCGATAGTTGCACTTACCGCCTTTTCCGTCCCCACCAACACGAGCGGCTCCTTGTTTAGCATGCGAATATCATTCAGCACAAAGCGTTCGACATATTGTTTCG
>CAJVXP010000007.1 GCA_913009685.1 uncultured Bacteroidota bacterium | reverse complement strand
AAAGCGAAAAGGTAACGGAAGAAAAAGAAAGCTAAACAAACCAGACGTGAAGGAAGAAGAAATTGAGAAATGGCTGGAGAAGATGTAGGAGGTGAGAGGTGGGATGTGAGGATGGTGGATGTGAGGATGTGAGATGTGAGATGTGAGGATGTGAGATGTGGGATGTGAGGATGTGAGATGTGAGGATGTGAGGATGTGAGGATGTGAGGATGTGAGGATGTGAGGATGTGGGATGTTAGTCCGGCAGAAAAGGGGAAAACAAGAATAAGCATTGAAAATCAGTATTTATCCCTGTGGCTATCGGGAATATCAGAATACATTGGCTTTTTACATATAAATCAGGATTAGTTTAACCATAAACCATTTCGGTAGTAAAAAATTTTAACAAACGGTTTTTCTTTCTCTTTGCGTTTCTTCTTTTGAAAGAAAAAAATGAGAAAATCAAATAACAATTCATTGTTAATATCTTATTCCCGGGATAATTCCGGCATCCTTTTTATTTTTTTATTTTTAAGCTTCCGTTGTACCAGTTTTTCAAATAATGAAGGCTATGCTTATAAAAAACAGATACCTCCTCAGACTTTTTTTACTGACAGTTATATTGTTTCCTGTTATCTCTTTACAGGCACAGGAAATAGTTCCTAAAGGTTTTACCCCTTACTGGCAAATCAACATTAATAGCGGAACCAGCCTTTTTTTTGGCGACATCAAAGAAAATCCCATTATACCCATTAGCAAGAACAACAACGAATGGCGACTCGGGGGCGGACTAATTGTCGGTTATCAGCTTTCACATGTTTTCGGCCTACGCGGACAGGCATTATACGGACAGTTGGCAGGCACCAAAACCAAGTTAGACCGTTATTTTGAAGGCGATTATATCGAATTTAATCTGAATACTACCATCAATCTGAATAATATGTTTGGCAAAAAACGGTCAGACCGTTTGGTTAGCGCCTACTTGTTGGTTGGTGTAGGTATTACAAATTATAATTCGACTTTTTACAACCTGTCCACAGGGACAAAAATCGGATATATCGGTTTTGGGTATGGATCAGGAATAAAAGGACGTACATTGGAAGGTATTTTTACGGGCGGTGTCGGGGTAAATTTCCGGCTTAACAACCGGCTTAACATTAATTTTGAAACAGCTAACCGTATTATGAATTCGGATGAAATGGATGGCTGGGTAAAGAATTTTAAATATGATGTTTACAACTACACTTCTTTAGGCCTGTCCTATAAATTCGGAAGAAAAAAGATAAAATCTGTTCGGGGAACTCCTGTTACACATCAAAATTTACGAGAGGTCTCTCCCGTAAGACGGGAATCGGGAAAAGCTAAAAAGCCCTGCACGGTTGAAATGCAGCCCGTGATGCCTCCGGCAACATCAAATGCCTCAAAAATGGAGGCACGGGCAGAAAAGCAGCTGACACCGATGCAGAAACCACAGAAACAGATTTCTCAAACACGTGTAACAACAACACCCCCGAGGCCGATTCTCGAATACAGGGTACAAATCAGGGCAAAATACGGACAGCCCATTTCCATTGCCTTGCTTAGCAGAAAATACGGCTTATCGCAAAACGAAATCAGAGGGGATAAGCACAACGGATATTATATCTATACCATTGGTTCTTACCAGACTTATGAACAGGCACGTACCCGCCGCGATACAATACGAAGCCGTTTCGGGATAAGTGATGCTTTTGTCGTAGCATTCAAAAATGGATATCGTTTGGATAAATTACCGTAATTTGCACTAAAATCTTTATCAAATGTGGCATAGCGACTGGGATTATAATCCGGAGAAAGACAAGATACCAAGAAACATCACCATAATTATCGTGATTGCCTCCATAGCAGCGGCTGTTTATCTCTCGTTCTTTTTGGTTTAAAAAAATCTCCAAAGGAGATCTTACAAACTTTTAACTTTTGTTGACTTTAAAAATGGCTTAACGACAAATTATTACTTCCTCAGAAAGGATGTTTTACGTACTTTTGTCCTTTGGAAAAAAAACAAAATAACAGGGCTATATTATGAACACATTTTTTTTACAGCAGGCCGGATGGATTGGCACACCGGAAATTATTCTTATTGTTTTGGCTATTGTTCTTCTTTTTGGCGGACGAAAGATTCCCGAATTGATGCGCGGAATCGGTAAAGGAGTGAAAGAATTTAAAGAGGGTATCAACGAAGAACCCACTAAAAAAGATGATAAAACCGGAAACACCTCCGGAGAGAACAAATAAAGTCTTTAGGATTTGGGTTTTTGAAGTGGCATAACGAATACATGTCGTAAGTATTTATTTGTGTAAATAATTAATTTTATAATAATAATTTGTTACGGTTGTTGTTTTAGTGCGTTTGAATTGAAATTACAGTTATCCTTAAACAGGAAGAGGGAAAAAGGAGAATGAAAAAAATTATAATTGCAGTTATTGTCTCTGTTTTGGCTTTGGGTCAAACAAAAGGTTTTAGCCAAAACACGGATAATGTTCGGGCAACAGACACCATCCGTTTACTAAAAGCCGACACCATAAATCATGTCGGTGACAGCCTGTTAAACGAAGACAGCCTGGAGAAAAATCTACCATCTTTTCGGGACACCATAGTGCTGCCTGCATCTCTTAGCGCGCTGGACCGTATTAACGACAGCCTTCACAAAACAAGAAAATACCACGGGCATTTGCTCATCAGCGATTCGCCTTTGGTACATGCTCTCGATAGTCTTGCTTATGTGAAATTCTATAAAAGAGGCTTTTTGATTCAGGATACGGCCTCCGCGAGGAATTCAAAATTCAAACCCGGCCAAATTCCGGTTTATCCCGATTCGGTTTATGCCAAACGCATTGCCGCTCTGAATGTTGAAACACCCATTGAGATGGTTTACAACAAGCCGGTGAAAGCTTTTATCCATCTTTATGCGGTAAAAAAACGACTGCTGACGGAAAAAGTTCTGGGACTTTCGGAGATTTACTTTCCGATGATTGAGGAGATTCTGGACAGATACAACCTGCCGCTTGAGCTGAGATATCTCGCCGTAGTTGAGTCGGCGTTAAATCCTGCCGCGGGGTCAAACAAAGGAGCTAAAGGGCTGTGGCAGTTTATGTACGGTACCGGAAAAGTCTATGGACTAAAAGTTACTTCTCTCGTCGATGACCGTTACGATCCTTATAAAGCCACCGTTGCTGCTTGTGAACATCTGAAAGATTTGTACGATATTTATGGAGACTGGTCGTTAACGCTTGCAGCCTATAACTCTGGAGCAGGCAATGTAAACCGGGCTATCAGAAGAGCTGGCGGCACCAAGAATTATTGGGCTATCTGGCCCTTTTTACCCCGGGAAACGAGAGGATACGTACCCGCTTTTATTGCAGTAAATTATATTATGCATTATGCCGCCGAGCATAACCTCTACCCCATGCGACCCGGTATTTTTTATTATGATATCGACACGGTAACCGTTCGTGATGTGCTCTCCTTTGGCCAGCTTCACGAAATGCTCGGAATACCTCTTGATGAGCTGAAATTCTTAAATCCGCAATTTAAACTGGGGATTATCCCCGCCGTCAATGGCAAAACTTATACCTTACGGATACCCCGTCAGTTTGCCGATGATTTTTTAAATAACGAAAAAGCGCTATATGCTTTTAAAACCAAACGCGGCTTAGCACATGACAAACTACTGGCAGAAATTAAAAAAGCCGGGAACAGAGATGTTGTCATTGTACGCAGTGGCGAAATCCTGGGAGTTATTGCCAGGCGTCATCATGTTTATATCAGCCAGCTGATGCGCTGGAACAGGCTACGCAGCAGCAGAATCTACCCGGGACAGAAATTAATTGTTTACGGTGCCGGCAGTCGTCGGTTTTATCAAAAAGCCTCAACGCCCATTTCCAGATCTAAAGCCAGAACCATGTATTTGGTCCGCTCAGGCGAAAACCTGGGCCTTATTGCCAAAAAATATCGCTGTACGCCTACCGATCTGAAAGAGTGGAACAACCTGAGATCATCCCGGATCTATCCGGGACAAAAGCTCTATGTTTATAAACCGGTGTATAAATCAAAAAACACGATAAAATCGGGTAAGTTTGTTTACCATGTTATAAAACCAGGCGACACGCTCTGGGATATTGCCAAAGAATATGACGGTGTTACCGTGGAACAAATCAAAAGGCTGAACCATATTCGCAATTCGCACCATCTGCAACCAGGACAAAGAATTAAGATTGCCGAAGTTAGTTAATGGACACAATCATTGTCATCGGGTAAAATTATTTCCTGTTAATAAAATATGAAACTCTTGTTTGCGTTATTTATTCGGAACCATAAAATATTCAAAATGACAAAATCCGGGGTATTCTCTCTTCTCATGTCGGCATTACTGATTTCTTTTGGTTTGTCATCCTGCTCCAGCGAGCAAAATAACAGCGGAAAGCCAAGGTCTATCGGCAGCACAGCCGAAATACTGGTGGTTACCCAAAACGAAGTACAGTGGGAAAACCAAATCGGGCAGTCTATAAAAAAGTCTTTTGCCGCCAATATGTATGGCTTACCTCAGGCAGAACCGATTTTTAAATTATTGCATATAAAAGTTGATAATCTCAGCGATGTTTTTAAAAGCGAACGTAATATTTTTATTGTAAATATTAACCCTAAAGCCAAGGAAGCTAAAATAGTTGTTGAAAGGGACAAGTGGGCCTCTCCTCAATTGATTTTTAAAATTACCGCACCTACACCCACGGCTTTCATTAAAGCCTTCAAAGCAAAAAAAGACTATTTTATTAAAAAATATCTTGCTTTTGAACGCCAGCGTATTTTAAAGGTTTTCAAATCTTCGCTGGACGATAAAGTCATGAGAAAGATAAAAAATAATTTTTCTTTTACGCTTAACGTTCCATCCGGATTTTATGTCGCCAAAACAACGCCAACCTTTATGTGGATTCGTCATGAAGCCAACCTTTACAGCCAGGGAATAATGATTATTTCTGTCCCTTACAAAGACACCACCCAATTTTCAAGAGACAGAATCCTAATGCAAATTCAGAATTTCCAATTACATTTTATCCCAGGCCCCTCCAGTGGTTCTTACATGTCGCTGGATCGCAAATTTGTTATTCCTAAGGAAGCGCTGGTAACTGACTTCCCCACCCATTATGCTGTCGAAATTCGCGGACTCTGGCGTGTAAAAAATGATTTTATGGGAGGACCTTTTATAAGCTATACTTTCCTGAACGAAAACACAAACCAGATGATAACACTGTTTGGTTATATCTATTACCCCAACCACAGAAAACGTAACTTGTTGTTACAGGTAGAGTCTATACTCTATTCCGTGAAGTTCAATAAGGCAGGGAAAAAATAGAATAAGGTAAGGGCTTATTCGTCAGGTTAAGCTTTCTGAAACCTGTTGCTTTTCCGAAAAGTCCCGGCCGGCAGTTTTAAAGCAAAATTTTGAAATACTTAAAGCGGGAAGAACGAGTTCGCAAAACCCTGCCGGCCATAAAATTAACCTTTTAAAAATATCCATTCGTTATTTTATCACCATTAATTACGTAATTTTGGGCATCCGCCAGTTTGAATAACGGACTGGCGTGCTTATTTTATTAAAAGATGTGAAAAATGAAAACAATTAAACTATCGCTTCTCGTAGTCTTATTATTTGCCATATTCGGCATGCTGAATGCGCAAAATATCACGATCCTTCACACAAATGATATCCACTCAAGAATAACCGGAGACGGTCCCGAAGTTGATTACACTCCGCTTGTCACCAACAATGACAGTGTGCTGGGCGGTTTCGCCCGTCTCGCCACATTGCTGAAACAGCAGAAAGCAAAGAATCCTAATGGCACATTGACATTGGATGCCGGAGACTTTTTGATGGGGACGCTGTTCAACACCATCGAACCCGAAACCGGTTTTCAGTTGTCGTTAATGAAAGCTTTGGGTTTCCAGTTTACCACCATCGGTAATCATGAGTTTGATTATGGTCCCAATGCTCTGGCTGATGCCATTATTGCGGCAAAAAAACATGGCGGGCTACCTCAGATTATTTCTTCAAATTTAGTTCCTGACCCCAATTCACCCAAAGATAATAAGCTGGCAAAGCTGTTTGAAGATAAAACAATTTTGCCCTATGCCATTGTCAACGTAAAAGGGGTTAAAATCGGAATTATCGGAATTCTCGGTAAAGATGCCGCTGATGTTGCTCCCATGAAAGCACCCGTAAAAGTCGAAAAGCAAAGAAAAACGGCAAGAAAGCTGGCCAAAATGCTCAAAAAGAAAAAACATGTTGACTTGGTCATCTGCCTGTCACACAGTGGGGTATATCCTGATGGAAAAGGAGGTTTTTACGGTGAAGATGTAAAGATGGCCAAAAAGGCAAAATATATTGATATTATCATTAGCGGCCACACCCATGTGGTTACCCCACAGCCTATTAAGGTAAGGAACACCTTGATAGTACAAACCGGTTGTTACCTGCATTATTTGGGAAGACTCGATATTACAGTAAAAGACGGGAAAATTGCCGGCTACCATTTTAAGCTGATTCCCATAGATGATAAAATTAAAGGGGACGAAAAAATTAATGCAGAAATTAATCAGTACAAAAAATTAATTAATAAGAAAATTTTAAAACCTACTCATCTTGTTTATAAAGAACATGTTGCAGAAACATCATTCAATTTGATGAAGCACAACAAAAAGGGTTATCAGCATACCGATTTGGGTGTGTTTCTGGCCGATGCTATAAGAAATTATGTGGATACGTATGACGGGGGTACCGATGTTGAGCTTCTTGCTTCCGGCACCGTTCGTGATAATATCTTAAAAGGCAAAACCGGCATTATCACCGTCCCTGATGTTTTCAGGGTAATGTCGTTGGGCCGGGCAAACGACAGCCTTCCGGGATATCCTTTGGCCAAAATTTACATTACAGGCCACGAGCTGAAAAACCTCATGGAGGTTCTTTTACTTTCAAAAGGAGATGATAGCTACGTTTTTGTTTCGGGAATCAAAGTCTATTACAATCCTAAAAAACTTATGCTGACGAGAGTTTATAAAATTGAGATGAACGGAAAGCCTGTCGATCTTTCCAAAAAGAATCCGAAACTATACAGTATCACCGCCGACACCTACCTTCTTGGTTTCATTGGCAGAGTGAAAAAACTCAGTTTCGGGCTGGTGAACGTTGTGCCAAAATTTGAAGACGGCCAACCTATTCATAATATGAACAATGCCCTCATTGATTTTGACAAGAATAAAAAAGGAATACAGGAAGGAACCGAGTGGCTGGGAGTGATCCGGTATATGCAACATTTAAAAGATGTGAATGGAGATGGAATCCCCGATATTCCGTTGAAATATAAGCCGGCTCTTTCGAACAGGATTGCCGGGCGGAAACAGAAGTAGGCAGCAAAATGTATGCCCGCTTGGATGGATATTTCAATCATGTTTTTCCACTAAAAACAGGTCCAATTTCAAGGCCTTGTTTGTCCTTTGTCGAACATAATTCTGATGGGTGAATTTTGATTTGTCGTTGATACCAATTATGATTCCGGCTAAATATTATTTTGAGGCGTCAGAAAAAGCATAATACCGTATTTCTATTCAACTTTTTTAAATTTTAACCTGAACTTTTAATTGAAGCCGTTACTTTCCCCTCCAATGGAGGGGTGTAGGGGTGGGTACAACATAGCAGGGTTTGAAAGAAAAATTGAATTGAAAAGCCACAACACAATTAGCATATTTGGTTTTTGCCGGCACAAAATCTAACCCTGAAAAGACCAAAAGAGTATGAATCTTTCCTGCGCTCAAAGACTGTTAATAAAATAGGAAAAACTTATCGGACAGAATAACAAACAAAGCAATTGATTTGACTATCATTGTCAAATGAATTTAATCAAGAGATATTTGACAAATGAAAACAGACAAATCAACAGGAGAAATACTTCGGGAAAACAGAGAGAAAAAAGGACTGCTTCTCAGACAAGTAGCTGCTAAACTTGATATTGACACTGCAATACTCAGTAAAATTGAGAGAAGTGAAAGGAAAGCAACCAAAGAACAAATAATAAAACTTTCTGAGATTCTCGAATTGAATAAAGACGATATGATTGTTCAATATCTGAGCGAAAAAATTCTTTATGAAATTAAAGATGAAGAACTTGGACAAAAGGCTCTGAAAGTTGCCGAACAAAGAATGAAATACATTAACCAAAAGAAAGCCTAACGGATGGAAATAAAATTAGAAGAACTGGAATATCAGCAAACGGCAATCATGTCTATTGTTAATGTATTTGACGGAAACGACAAAAATACATTTGACAATGCTTGTACAGAAGGTATTCGTTCAAATATATGTACACTTTCTAAGGAACAATTAACCGAAAATATTAAGACCGTTATACTTGAAAATGGGATTGAAGAAGAAATTGCGAAAGTAACAAGCGAGCAGGAACTGACCATTGAGATGGAAACCGGAACGGGTAAAACACTCGTTTACATCAAATCTATTTATGAACTGTATAAGCATTATGGATTTACGAAGTTTATCATCCTTGTTCCCTCTATCGCAATCCGGCAAGGCGTTTTAAGTACTCTGTCAGCTTTTGAGAAGCAATTGGAAAGTATCTATGGTTTTACACCAAAGTTTTTTGAATACAATAGCAAACGGCTGAATAAAGTAACCAACTTTATTGAGGAACAACATCCACAGATTATGGTAATGACGTTGGCTTCTTTTAATTCGGAAGACAAAATCCTGAACCAGGCCAAAAGAGAAGACTTATTTGCAAATATTCCTTTCATTGATGCAATCGGACGTACAAATCCAATCATCATAATGGACGAACCCCAGGAAGGAATGGATACCGAAAATTCAATAAAACAAATTGCCAAACTCAATCCCCTTTTCAAAATAAGATATTCGGCTACGCACAAGGTTGTAAAAAACAAATTGTACCGCCTTACACCTTACGACAGTTATAAACAAGGTTTGGTAAAAAAGATTGAGGTATTGACTGTTACTGAAAAAAACGATGAAGCAACTTTAAAACTTGAGCTATCAGAAACACAAAACGGAAAAGGTGAGCCGAAAGCCAAAATCAAAGCATGGCATCAATCAAAGAGTGGAAAAATTGAGTTTAAAAATTCCAAATGGCTTAAAAAAGGTGACAACCTTGGAGAAGTTACCAATAACCCAAGTTACTTAAAATACCAAATAACCAGAATTAACAAAAGTCTGAGAACCGGAAAATGGTCGGTGTCATTTACCAACGGAACCGAAATTTTTGAAAAGCAGACATCAGGAAATATTCAGAGTATTTGGGCTTTGCAACTGGAATGGCTAATTATGCGCCATTTTACAAAAAAGCAAAAATTACAGGAACAGGGCATCAAATGTCTCTCGCTCATTTTCATTGACAAAGTTGCCAATTACATTAGTGAAAAGCCAATTATCAAAAACCTCTTTATTGAGAAATATAAAGAGCTATATCCCGAATTTCACAATAATGAAAAACCAACAGCCGAACATATTGATGCAATTCAGGGATTTTATTTTGCTCAGACAGGAAAGGGTGAATTTACCGACAATGAAAACTCAATGCGTAAAAATAAAGATGTCTTTGATGCAATACTAAAAGACAAAATCGGACTTTTAAATTACGGAAGTGAAAGCGACGAAGGAGCTTCGCAAACACCGATAAAAGAAAAATCAATTAGTGAGCAAACTGCCAATAAAATAGAATTCATTTTCTCTCATTCTGCTCTCGGTGTAGGCTGGGACAATCCAAATATTTTCAACATTGCAACCTTGAGCAATTCTTATTCTGAAATCAAAAAACGACAAGAAATCGGAAGAGGATTACGAATTTGTGTAAATAAGGATGGAGAAAGAGTTTATGACAAATTGAGCGTAGAAGATACAAAACGAATTAACCAGCTTACGGTAATCCCAAACGAAACCTACGAAACCTTTGTAACACAGTATCAGGAAGAAATAAAGGAGGTTTATGGTACTTCACGGGTTGGTGCAGGAATGACACACACACACAAAGGGAAACCTCAAAATAAGGTTAGCTTTAAGCGTAGCAAAAATGAAAGTATTAACAAAGCATTTAAGCGTTTTTGGACCGCTCTGGCAAAGAAAACAAATTACACCGTTGGTTTTGATGAAACCGCTTTAATTGAAAGAAGTATTGAAGCAATAAACAATATTAAAATTGCAGACTACGAGGCAGAAGTAAGCAGCCGTTCTATTGATTCAATTACAGAAGAAGGCATTGAAGGTGAATTTGGAGGTAAAGAAACCTACAAATTGAAAGCACGTTTTTCTGCATTGGATTTAATGGAAGAAATTAGTGAAAACACCGGCTTAAGCTATACCACTACATTTAAAATTGTTGAGGGTATTAATAGCGAAAACCTTGTGAAAAATCCGCCATTATTTATCCAAAAAGCATCTGCTCTGATAAAAAACATTGAGTTGGAAGAGATGCTACGGGGTTTAGATTATCATTTGACAAATGAAACTTTTCCTTTTGAGTTTAATGATTTTATAAAACAAGTGGAGGACAATCAATACAGAGACACGCCAAACAGAGGATTCTATAACAGAATGCTTATCGATAGTTATACTGAAAGCCTTTTTGCCCTGGCAACAGATAATGATGATGAAGTAATTTGTTTTATGAAACTTCCTGCTTATTACAAAATACAAACTCCTATTGGCGAGTATAATCCCGACTTTGGTATTGTAATGAAGCGTAAAAGTTTGAGAAACGCCCGCCTGTCTGGCGGGCAGGGCAACGAGAGTGAGTTTTATTTTGTAATTGAAACCAAAGGAACAAACGACATTAACGACAAAAAATCACTTAAAGAAAGTGAGGTTTACAAAATAGAATGTGCCTTAAAGCATTTTGCAACATTAGGAGTAGAAGTACAATACAAAGCACCTGTTAAAAATTACCAATATTTTAAAACAGAAGCCAATAAAACGATAAATGAATTAGTACAATGAAGACAGACGAAATAAAAAAACTTTTTAATCAATTTGAATCAGCAGCATCTACTCTTGAGAATATAGAATGCTGGAGTGCACGGGAAATGCAAAAATTACTCGGCTATAGCAAATGGGAAAACTTCGAAAAAGTAATTCAAAAAGCCATTATTGCCTGTAAGGGTGCAGGAGAAGATGAATTCAATCATTTTCCTGATGTCAGGAAGATGATAAATTTAGGCAAAGGTGCTCAAAAAGAAATTGATGACATCCTCCTAACAAGATACGCCTGTTACCTAATTGCCCAGAATGGTGATAGCAGAAAACCACAAATTGCCTTTGCCCAAAATTATTTTGCTGTACAAACAAGGAGAGCAGAAATAATTGAGCAAAGATTATTGGAATTTGAAAGGGTGAAAGCCCGTGAAAAGTTAAGTCAAACTGAAAAACAACTTTCAGGGGTTTTATTTCAACGTGGAGTCGATAATAAGGGTTTTGGGGTTATTAGGTCAAAAGGAGACCAGGCACTTTTTCGCTTATCAACTTTACAATTGAAAAGAAAAATGGGCGTTCCGGTAAAAAGACCTGTCGCCGATTTCTTACCCACCATTAGCATAAAAGCCAAAGATTTTGCTGCCGAGATGACAAGCCTGAATGTTCAAAGCAAAGATATTAAAGGCCAAACTTCGATTGAAAAAGAGCATGTGGACAATAACCTTGCTGTTCGCAAAATGCTAACTCAGCGTGGCATCATTCCTGAAAATTTACCTCCGAGCGAAGATGTTACGAAAGTTCAACGTAAATTAAAAAGTGAAGATAAGAAGGTACTCAAAGAATCGAAAAAGAAAAAGTAGAATGGAAAATATTGACGACTATATGCCTTTGAGCAACGATTGGAACAAAGAACGTTTGGAAACGCTAAAAAAATTATACCCCGATTTGTTTGCAAACGAAGGCAGGGTCAACATTCGTGAAATTGCAAAATTAATGGACTATGCCAGCATTAGCGAAACAGAACGTTACGAATTCCGTTGGTTTGGAAAGAGCAATGCAAAACGGGAAGCTTTTACGCCTACCGATGCCACACTTATTTATGACGAAGCAAGAAGCGTAAACCCCACCGAAAGCGAAAACCTGATTATTGAAGGTGAAAATTTAGCAGTCCTTAAACTTTTAAGTAATGGTTACCGCGAACAGATTAAGTGCATCTATATTGACCCACCGTACAATACGGGAAATGACTTTGTGTATTCCGATAAATTTAACCAGGACAAAAAAGAGTATTGGGAAGATGCAGAAATGACCGAAAACGGATATAAAATTGACACCAATGTAGAAACTGACGGACGTTTTCATAGTAACTGGCTAAATATGATGTACAGCCGATTGTTAATTGCCCGCCAACTGCTCCGTGAAGATGGCGTAATATTTATTTCCATTGATGACAATGAAGTACATCATTTAAGGAAACTTTGTGATGAGGTTTTTGGGGAGGAAAATTTTTATTCCCAAATAATTGTTCGGGCTAATAGCAGAGGTCAAACTTACAATCAGATTGCAAAAACCCATGAATATATTCTTGTTTATACAAAATCTATTGATACTGATTTAATGGAGCTTGAAAAAAATGGAGATAAATCAGATCTGAATCTTAAAGATGATATAAGTAATTTTAATATCAGAGAACTAAGGAATCGAAATCCCAAATTTGGCAAGCATAATCGTCCTAATCTATTTTATCCAATCTACATAAATATTAATTCAACTGATAAAGACGGTTTTTATCCCGTATCGTTAGAAAAGAGTGAAATATACAATACAGAAGTCAAGCCGTATAATTCTAAAGGAATAGAATCGTGTTGGCTGGGCCGCCTCCCGAAAGAGAGATGTAGTTCATCAAATTATCAAACCACTTCATGATTTTTTCACATCCCCCCCAAATTATATAACACTCAAACACTCAAATTTATATCCATTTACAACCGACTACAAACGAATGTTAAACGGAAGTAAATGGTTATTAACCGAATA
This sequence comes from uncultured Bacteroidota bacterium, assembly GCA_913009685.1. GTDB lineage: Bacteria > Bacteroidota > Bacteroidia > Bacteroidales > F082 > Sulfidibacterium. The sequence goes on along the minus strand of CAJVXP010000007.1, from coordinate 66,738 downwards.
GCCCATCCGGACTGATATACTTTTGCCCTGTCGTTCTTAAACATCCTGTCGCAAACAGCAAAGAAGAAATTCTTTCGGCACATGCAGGCAGAGACAAATTAACTTATTTATTTATCATTTAAATTTTTACTATTATGACAACTTTAAGAAATTCAGTAAACCTGATCGGACACCTCGGCAATGACCCGGAAATGAAAACCTTTGGTGAAAACCGCCGCATGGCTCGTTTCTCCCTCGCTACTAACGATTATTACAACGACAGCGAAGGCAAACGCGTAACCGAAACACAATGGCATAACATCGTTGCCTGGGGAAAAACTGCCGAACTCGCAGAAAAGCTCTTAAGCAAAGGTAAAGAAGCTGCCATCCAGGGGAAGCTGGTGAACCGCTCGTACGATGACAAAGAGGGCAACAAACATTACATCACCGAAGTGGTGGCCAACGAAATTCTGGTTTTTGGAAACGGTAAAGACAAATAACCCTTTACTATCTCAAAAGTAACGAGCGCCAAAGGCGATGCCTTTGGCGCTCCTGTTTTATGGAGAGATTGGCAATAAATCACGGGGTGTGAAACCTGTGAAAATTCTTGATTATTCTCCTGTCTGACTTGGGTCGGTTACCCGGCCAACAAAAAGAATCGCTTGTGTATATTTTTCTTTGATGACAAATAAAAACGGTCGGTTAAAAGCGATGATATTGGGCAAGGCGGAGGTGCTACTCACCGCAACAACCGTAGCGGCGGCGGCTTCAGTTCCTTCCTCATTCACTTCAATAAAAGTTTTCTGTTTCACACGGGAAATATTCAGCTGGACGTTTGGATTAATTTTTGAGAAATCAGCCGTATCCGAAAAGGCAGTTCCCAGGCCCAATCGGCTGAGGTCATCTTTCATGGAGCGGTCATAGTTGAATTTGAATTTGGGAAGCTGAATAATTATTTTGCCCGGCTCACCGAGACCGGCCATCCAGTTTTGCCAATTAGTCTGTGTCAGCGAATCTTCCAGTTCTTTCAATGTCTTATCCTCATTGGGAAGCATCAGAATCATGCTGTAATTACCACGGCCATAGGGAAGCTCCACAGCGGTAAACAAATCGTTGTACAAGCCGGCGAAGTTTCCTTTCTGACTCATGGTCGGCACATTTTTGGTTTGGCCATCAGGCAAATAAAAAGGTTTGTTTTTGGTTTGGGCTTTATCGAATCTCGATTCCCAGCTGCCTTTAAAATAGATGGCATTGATGAGGAACATGATGTCGGTGGAATAAATATGGTTGACAATAGTTGGGATTTTATGGCCGGTCTGTTCGTCCACCCAACTGTTGATGATGTTTTTGCTGTTTGGATTGTTGAAATCAAGGGCTTTTACTTCCGCATCATAATATTTTTTATTGGTGTTTAAGAAATCTGATTCTACCGAAAAAGTATTTCTGTACCAAATGGAATTGGCAATTTTGAGTATCACCTGTGGGTCCACACCCACAAGCGCTTTTGATAAATCGTACATGGATTGGTTGATCTCAGCCGCCGACAATCCGTTTAAATGAAAAACGTTTTCAAAAGCTGTTTTGGTACTGCCGGCAGCGCCGTTATAGGTCATGGCCAAAGCAAGTGTAGCACTCAGGGGGGAAACCATCACATTTTTGGTGATGTCCTCGTGTTGCAGAACTGATTGGAACAGTTCCAGTCCAAACCGGTTGTTGTTTTGGATCAGTTGCCGGGTTGTCTTGTTTACCTCGATGGGTTTGGGTTCGATGGGAAGCTCAGGTTTTTGGCATGCGGTGGCGATAAAAATAAGCATGCCCAACAGGAAAATCGTAAGCGTTTTCATGGGTTTAAGGGTATTGATTAGAATGTAAAAGATTACAATATCCATGCCATAAATAAGCTTACGGACTGAAAATCAATTAAGGGGGCTTCTAAAACTTCCGGTAGTCATTCGGTAGTCATGCAATTGTCATACAGTGGTTATTCGGTTGTTATTTGCCCTGCGGGCGTCATACGACTGTCATTCAATGGTCATATAGTTGTCATCCGCGTTGCTCCAGTATTTTTTTCACTTTTTGAATTTCGTTTTTCATTTTGGATTTTAGTCTTTTTTTAAAATGTATCCGGCTATCCAGTCACCGACCTCGGAAGTGGTACGCGGGTTTTCCTTGGTAATATCCTCGGTGACAAAGCCTTCGGTCATAGAATATTCAACCGCTTCCCGGATGAGTGCGGCTTCATCGTTCAGATTAAAAGCGTATTCAAACATCATGGCTACCGAAAGAATGGTTCCCAGCGGATTGGCAATATTTTTTCCTTTAGCCTGTGGGTAAGAGCCGTGAATGGGCTCAAAAACAGACGTTAACTGTCCGATAGAGGCCGAAGGTAGCAATCCCAAAGATCCGGTAATTACGCTGGCTTCATCGGTAAGAATGTCGCCGAACATATTCTCCGTTACCATCACATCAAATTTTCCGGGCCACTGAATCAATTGCATGGCGGCGTTGTCCACAAACATAAATTCCATTTTTACTTCGGGATATTCCTTACCGACTTCAGCAGCCACTTCACGCCACAAACGTGATGTAGCCAGCACATTGGCTTTGTCCACCACGCTCAGTCGTTTGTCGCGTTGCATGGCGTAATCACAAGCGAGGCGCACGATGCGTTCGATTTCGTAACGGTGATAAACGGAAGAATCGTAGGCTGTGTTGCCATCTTCAGAACGTCCCTGCGGTTTACCGAAATAGATACCGCCGGTAAGTTCGCGGAGAACTACAAAGTCAACACCTTCCACCAAGTCGCGGCGCAGAGGCGATTTATCTAAAAGCGAGCTGAAGGTAGTTACAGGCCGCACATTGGCATACAATCCCAGCTTTTTGCGCATGGCCAGCAAACCCTGCTCAGGCCTGACTTTGGCTTTTGGATCATTATCATATTTCGGGTCGCCAATGGCACCAAACAGCACGGCATCCGAATCTTTACACAATTCAAAAGTCTCGTCAGGGAAAGGATTTCCGACAGCATCAATGGCAGTGGCCCCTACCAGCGCTTCCGTGAAACTAATTTCATGGTTAAATTTTTCTCCAATGGCACGGCAGACTTTTATGCCCTGCTCAATGATTTCCGGGCCGATTCCATCGCCGGCCAAGACAGCTATTTTCATTTTCATAATGCTTTTCTTTATCTTGTAAAATAAAATATGTTTTTATGCCTTACTAAAAGTTTGTTTTCTCATCTCCAGAACATTCAACATTTTTTCCGTTGCTTTTAAGGCTGCCACTGTTTGGTCAGCGTCGAGGCCTTTGGTGGTAATGGTATTTCCGTCAAAATCCCAACTGATAACGGTTTCGACCAGCGCATCCGTTTTGCCTCCCGGCGGGATAGCTACGCGGTAATCGGTCAAAACAGGTTTCTTTTCCCCGATACGGTCATAAACACCCCACAAGGCTTTCATAAAAGCGTCGTATTGGCCATCGCCAATGGAGGCTCCTTCATATAGTTTTCCATTTATCTCTATCTGGATGCTGGCCAAAGGATGCATGCCGTGTGTCAGCGAAAGCGAATAGTTTTTTATGAAAACATGATGATTTTCGCCCCCGTTATCCAGCACGTCGGCAATAATATAAGGCAGGTCGTCCAGTGTGATAGTCTCTTTTCTGTCGCCCAGCTCATTTATTCTTTTTGTAACCTGTTTTAATGATTCGGGATCCAGCTGAAGGCCGATTTCTTCAAGATTTTTTTTAATGCTGGCTTTGCCCGATAATTTTCCGAGGGCATATTTCCGTTTGCGCCCAAAACGCTCCGGAAGTAATTCGTTATAATACAAATTATCTTTACTATCGCCATCGGCATGGATGCCTGATGTTTGTGTAAACACATTTTCGCCCACAACGGGTTTGTTCACCGGAATACGGATACCCGAAAAGCGTTCGACAAGCTTGCTGACGCGGGTGATGTTGGATTCCTGAATGTTGGTTTTTATTTTGAGATGGTCGTGTAACACGCCGACAATGCTGGAAAGAGGCGTATTTCCGGCTCTTTCGCCCAGCCCGTTTACAGTGGTGTGAACCCCTTTTATGCCGGCTTTTACAGCTGCCAGCACATTGGCTACGGCCAGGTCGTAATCGTTATGCGCATGAAAATCGAAATGAAGATGAGGATATGTTTCTGTCATCTTCCGGCAAAATACGTATGTCTGGTCCGGATTTAAGATGCCCAGTGTGTCGGGGAGCATGAATCTTTCAATTTTTTCATCTTTCAAAGCTTCCATTAAAAAGGAGACATAATCGGGCGAGGACAACATTCCGTTTGACCAGTCTTCGAGATACAAATTAACCGAAATACCCATTTTTTCAGCTTTTGCCACCACATTTTTAATGTCGCGGGCATGTTGTTCGGGACTTTTGCGCAACTGTTTTTCCAGATGCCGGAGCGAACCTTTGCTTAACAGGTTGACCCCTTTCAAACCGGCATCATAAATCCAGCGTAATGATTTTTCTCCATCGATGAAGCCGAGTACTTCAATTTTATCAAGGTAGCCGTTTTTACCGGCCCAGCGGGCGATCATTTCAGCGGCTTTAAGCTCTCCTTTTGAGACGCCTGCCGATGCGATTTCAACCCGGTCAACACCCAGTTCAGTTAACAGAAACTGCGTCAGATGCAGCTTTTCTCTCGGCGAAAAAGAGATGCCCTGCGTTTGTTCGCCATCGCGCAGGGTCGTATCCATTATTTCCAATTGCATAGCTAACTTCCTCTCTTTTCTTCAAATGCAACTATTTTATCTTTTTTACTTAAAAGAAAATCAATGTCGTCGTAACCGTTGAGGAAACACAGTTTTTTATACGTATTTATTTCAAAGGTTTCACTCTCGCCGGTGGACAATAGTTTAGTTTCCTGTTTTTCAAGATTTATCTGTAACGGCGTGGCGGCATCTTTTTCTATTTCGCTAAAAATATTTCTCAAGAACGTTTCGGAAACCTGCACAGGCAGCAAGCCGTTGTTCATAGCGTTGTTTTTAAAAATATCAGCGAAAAAGCTGGAAACAACTACCCGGAAACCATAATCAAATATAGCCCAGGCGGCATGTTCGCGGCTGGAACCGCTGCCGAAATTTTTTCCGGCCACAAGAATTTTACCCGAATATTCCGGGTTGTTCAGGACAAAATTTTTCACCGGCTGGTTATTTTTATCGTAACGCCAGTCGCGGAAAAGGTTTTCACCAAAACCTTCGCGGGAGGTAGCTTTCAGAAACCTTGCCGGGATAATCTGGTCGGTATCCACATTCTCCGCAGGAAGCGGAATGCAGGCTGATGTAAGTATGCTGAATTTTTTAATAGCCATAATTTTAATTTTCTTTTTGAAACATTTTAAATCAAATCTGCCGGGTTGATAAGTTTTCCTGTAATGGCAGCAGCAGCAGCAGTGAGTGGGCTGGCCAGCAAAGTACGGGCGCCTGGGCCCTGCCTGCCTTCAAAATTCCGGTTAGAGGTAGAAACCGAGTATTTTCCTGCCGGAATCTTGTCTTCGTTCATGGCGAGACAGGCCGAACACCCCGGTTGACGGAAGGCAAAACCGGCTTTCTCAAGAATATCCACCAGCCCTTCGTCGCAGGCCTGTTTTTCCACGTGTTTTGAACCGGGGACAATCCATGCCGTAACATTTTCTGCCTTTTTCTTCCCTTTTACCAGCGAGGCAAAAGCTCTGATGTCTTCAATGCGGCCGTTAGTACAGCTTCCGAGAAAAACATAATCGATGGGATGACCTTCCAGCTTCATGCCTGGTTCAAATCCCATGTATTTTAGTGCTTTTTTAAAAGATTCCTGTTGCTCCACCGGAATCTCATCAAGTTGTGGTACGCAACCATCAATGGGGACGCCCATACCAGGGTTTGTACCGTAGGTTATCATGGGCTTAATATCTCCGGCACGAAAAAACAACTCTTTATCAAAAGCTGCATCAGTATCACTTTTTAATGTTTGCCATTTTTCCATCGCCCGGTTCCAGTCAGCACCCTTTGGTACAAACTCACGTCCTTTTAAATAGTTAAAGGTAGTTTCGTCGGGAGCAATGAGTCCCCCGCGAGCACCCATTTCGATACTCATATTGCAAACGGTCATGCGTGCTTCCATGCTCAGGCTGCGAATAGTGCTGCCGGCAAACTCCACAAAATAGCCTGTGGCGCCGCTGGCAGAAATCTGCGAAATAATGTACAGAATAATGTCTTTGGCAGAAACTCCTTTGCCCAACTTGCCGTCAATGTTTATTTGCATTTTTTTCGGCTTGGGTTGCAACACACACTGGCTGGCAAAAACCATTTCCACTTCGCTGGTGCCGATGCCGAAGGCAATACTGCCGAAGGCACCATGCGTAGAGGTGTGGCTGTCGCCGCAAACAATGGTCATCCCCGGTTGTGTAAATCCCATCTCAGCGCCAATGACGTGTACAATACCATTGTAAGGATGTCCCAGACCATAAAGTTCCACCCCAAATTCCTTGCAGTTGTCGGAAAGCGTTTGCACCTGTATCCGCGAAAGCTCTTCACGGATAGGTAGTTCCTGATGCAATGTGGGAATGTTGTGATCTGCAGTAGCGAGAGTTCTTTCCGGCCTGAAAAGCCGGATACCTCTTTTACGCAGACCCGTAAAAGCCTGAGGGCTGGTTACCTCATGAATATATTGCCGGTCGATATAGAGAACATCCGGACCATCACTAATGGAATCAACCACATGGCTGTCCCAAATCTTATCGAATAATGTTTTTGGTTTCACGAACAATAAATTTTGTTAAATTATTTTTGAAATAGCATCCACAAAAGCCTCTACAGCTCCTGTAATAATATCGGTGCTGGCAGAAAAACCATAGTATAATTTTCCCCGGTTTTCAATCTGAACATGCACTTTCCCAAGGTCATCGCTACCACGTGTAATAGCTTGAATAAGAAACTCTTCCAGATTAACTTTTCTTTTAACAAGCTGTTTTACAGCAGTAAAAGCTGCATCAATAGGACCGTTTCCCGAAGCGGTGGCCGAATGGATTTCATTGTTTATTTTCAGCCGTACCGTGGCCATAGGAACAGACGATTTACCACAAACCACCTGCAACAGTTCCAGTTTTATCGCCCGGTCTTCCCGGGCAGCTTTCCCCACCAAAGCCCTCAAATCATCATCTTTGATGTCTTTCTTTTTATCGGCTAAAGCCAGGAAACGATCGTAGATCTTATCAATTTCATCTTTGCTAAAATCATAACCAAGGATTTTCAGCCGGTGTTTCAGGGCTGCACGACCACTCCGTGCCGTCAGCTGAATACTTGATTCTTTAATCCCCACATCTTTGGGATTAATGATTTCGTAATTTTCACGGTTTTTCAACACCCCATCCTGATGAATTCCAGAGGAATGGGCAAAAGCATTTCTACCCACAATGGCCTTGTTAGGTTGAATAGGCATGTTCATGAGTGAAGAGACCAGCCTGCTGGTTTTGTATATCTGTTTGGTGTTGATTTCCGTGTAAACGGGCAGGTTTTTGTGGCTTTTTAAAATCATGACCACCTCTTCCAGAGAAGTGTTTCCGGCACGCTCACCAATGCCGTTTAAAGTTACTTCCACCTGCCTGGCACCGTTGAGCACACCTTCGATGGTGTTGGCTGTGGCCATACCCAGATCGTTATGGCAATGCGTGGAAATAACGGCCTTGTGGACATTGGAAACATTTTCCATGAGGTAACGGATTTTTTCTCCGAATTCATGCGGCAGGCAGTAGCCGGTAGTATCCGGGATATTCACCACCGTGGCACCGGCAGCAATGACGGCTTCGACTACTCTTGCAAGATATTCGTTATCGCTGCGACCGGCATCTTCGGCATAAAACTCTACATCTTCCACAAACTTTTTGGCATATTTTACCGCTGCCACAGCCCGCTCCATAATTTTATCAGGAGTAGAATTCAGCTTATATTTGATGTGATAAGGAGAAGTGCCGATACCCGTATGGATGCGTTTCCTTTTGGCATACTGAAGCGCTTCGGCGGCCACATCAATATCTTTTTCCACAGCACGGGTAAGCCCGCAAATCACTGGTTTGGTTACGGCTTTTGAAATTTCGACCACCGAATGAAAGTCGCCGGGACTGGAGATGGGAAACCCGGCTTCAATCACATCTACTCCCAATAGCTCAAGAGCTCTGGCCACTTCAATTTTTTCCACGGTATTTAACTGACAGCCGGGGACCTGTTCACCATCCCGGAGGGTAGTATCAAAAACAATGATCTTCTCACTCATAATTTTGTGAATTTAATTTTCTCTGTTTACCTGTTTTCTATTGTTGCCTGCAAAAAAAAACTTCCCGTTTTCGGCGGGAAGTTTGTATCATTTTAGCAACAGTTTACAAAAATCCCTTTCAACACCTCATAATAATAAGTGCCGATAGAATAAATCTCCTTATGTTGTTGTGACTGTCCATAATCATGGGGACAAATGTAAAATATTTTTGAAACTAATAACTTTTTACGAAATCTTTTGCAAAATACTTTTTTGAAGGAATCAATTTCACGGATAAAATCAGGAGAACAGTGGCGTACTCAGGTATTTTTCAATTTGAAAAAATAATAACAATCGATGGGTTGGAACGAAAACGAAACACCTACATCAGTCCTAACTCCAGCCTGGCTTCATCCGAAATCATATCCATATCCCAGGGCGGCTCGAAAGTGATCTCCACATCCACATCCTTCACGCCGGTGAGATAAGAAATTTCCTCTTTCACCTGCCGGGGCATCACATCAGCCACCGGACAGTTGGGAGCCGTGAGGGTCATAACCACTTTCACATTTCCCTCGTCATCCACTTTATGCTCATAAATCAGTCCGAGTTCGTAAATATTGACCGGAATTTCCGGATCGAAAATATTTTTTAAAACATGGACGATTTTCTCTTCCAGTACTTTTTTTTCTTCAGCCGTCATTTTCTGATTTTTACTGGTTCATCTTTATCTGAAAAGCTCTGGCATACAACATAATCTGTTTCACCATAGACGAAAGACCGTTGGCACGGGTAGGCGACAGATGTTCTTTCAAGCCGATTTGTTCAAGAAAATCCAGTTTGGCTTCCAGCATCTCTTTGGGTGTATGTCCCGACAAAACACGGATGAGTAAACTGATAATACCTTTTGTAATCACGGCATCGCTGTCGGCAGTAAGGAATATCTTATCTCCTTTCAGTTCGGCATGAAGCCAGACCCGGCTTTGACAACCGGAAATCAGATACTGGTTTGTCTTGTATTTTTCATCAATAAGCGGAAGTTCTTTTCCCAGCTCAATAAGATAAGAATATTTGTCCATCCAGTCTTCAAACAGAGAAAACTCTTCTATGACCATTTGTTCCTTTTCTGCAATACTCATCTTTTGTTGTTTTAGATTTATGACCGTTAACGCAACATGCTGACAGCTTTTTCTATCGCTTCTGCAAAAATATCGATTTCTTCTTTTGTGTTATACAATCCGAAAGAAGCTCTTACCGTTCCCGGGATACAGTAAAAATCCATGAGCGGCTGTGCGCAATGATGACCGGTTCGAACAGCAATTCCCATTTGATCCAGCAACGTTCCCAAATCAAAAGGATGAATGCCATGAATTAGAAAGGAGATGACGGCAGCCTTGTCTTTGGCCTGACCGATAATACGCATGCCTGCAATATTTTCCAATTTCTCCGTAGCGTAACGCAACAGGGCGTCTTCGTGCTTTAGAATATCTTCCCATCCGGTTTCATTCACATAACGCAAAGCGGCTTCCATGCCCAAAGCGCCGGCAACATTGGGTGTTCCGGCTTCATATTTGTAAGGTAGTTTGCTGAAAGTGGTCTTCTCAAAACTCACATCATCGATCATCTCACCGCCAAACTGATAAGGAGGCAGCTTTTGGAGCCAGGCAGAACGTCCGTATAACACTCCGATACCCATGGGCGCATAAACTTTATGTCCGGAAAACGCATAGAAATCAACATCCAAATCCTGCACATCCACTTTGGTATGAGCAATGCCCTGGGCGCCATCCAGCAGTACCGGCACTCCCTTTTTGTGGGCAATACGTATGATCTCTTTTACCGGATTAACGGTTCCCAACACATTGGAGAGATGGGTAACCGCCAGCAATTTAACTTTTGGTGTCAGCAGTTTCTCCAGAAAATCCAAATCGAGCGTGCCATTCAGAGCTACCGGAAGAACTTTCAGCCGGGCTTTGTTTTTCTCACACAGCTGCTGCCAGGGAACCATATTGGAATGATGTTCCATCCCCGAAACCACAATTTCATCACCGGCATGAATCCAGGGAACAAAAACGGTAGCGAGCAAATTGATGGATTCGGTAGTACCACGCGTAAAAATGATCTCTTTACTCTCCTTTGCATTGATAAAATCCGCAACATATTTGCGAGCATTTTCGTAAGCCTCCGTAGCCACCTGGCTGAGGTGATGCACCCCGCGATGGACATTGCTGTTTTCTCTCAGATAATAATCTGAAATCCTTTGAATAACAGTTAGCGGTTTCTGAGTAGTTGCCGCATTGTCAAAATATACCAATGGGTTTCCGTTGACTTTTTGGTCAAGGATAGGAAAATCTTTTCTTATTTGGTTAATATCCATAATGTTAAATTTTGCTCAAATCAATATCAAATATAACGGGAGAGGCAGGGTTGCTGCAATGTAACACACACCGGTCGCAAATAGACAAATCGCCCCGCAAACGGCGTTTCACCATGTCTTCAATACTGATGCGGAGAGCTGAGATAGAAATTTCTTTAATAATGGCATCGGCGTAAGCATACAAAAGCAACATACGGGCATCGTCAAAGGGAATGCCACGCTGCATGAGGTAAAACAAAGCTTCATTATCTAATTGTCCTACCGAAGCTCCATGGCTGCACTTTACATCATCGGCATAAATTTCCAAATGCGGCATAGTATCCACCTGCGCTGTTTTGGTCAGTAAAATATTGCTATTTCTCTGGAAAGCATTGGTTTGCTGCGCATCTCTCGCCACATAAATATAGCCGTTGAAAACACCCGTAGCTTCATTATCCAGAATACCTTTAAAAAGTTGATTGCTGTTACAATGCGGCATATTATGGTAAACAAAAACCTGGTTATCAATATGTTGCTGCTGATCCATAAGGTATAATCCGCGAATATCAGACCATGCCCCTTCGCCGTTCATCAAATCGGTGATTTCATTTCGAATCAGCCCTCCGTTGAGCGAGAGCACATTGACTTTCAGCCGGCTGTTGGCAGACTGATGGATGGCAGTCTGGTTTAACAAAGCCGTTTCGTTGTTCAGATTCTGAAGTTTATAAAGCTCCAACTCAGCATTTTCGCCGAGATAAGTTTCGCTCACTTTATTGATAAATCCGGCATGATGGTTCACCGAGTCATCACAGTGCAGCAGCCTGAGTCTGGCATTTTTTCCCAAAATAATCAGGTTACGAACGTTAATGACCAGCTTGGGTTTATTCAGGATATTGATAATTTGAAAAGTGTTTTCTACCTCAACATTATCGGGCACATAGATAAAAACACCATCGGCAGCCATAGCGGTATTCAATGATTTGAAACCGTCGGTTTGCTGCATGATTTCGCCGTAATATTTTTCAACAAGTTCGGGATATTCCTGCATGGCTTTAGCCAGACTTCCTACAATAACGCCGTTCTTATCCACGGTGAGTTTTTCCTCTTCGGAACTATAAAAACTGCCGTTCAGCACGGAAAGAACACGGGCTTCAAATCCGTGTACTTCGCAGAGAAAAATTTCGCTTAACGCTTTCTCAAAAGGGATTTCCCGGTCAAAAACCGCAAGTTCTTCTTCATAAACTCCTTCCATATCCGTGTTGCGCCAGTTTTCCATCTTTTTGTGGGGGAAACCGGTTTGCTGAAAAGCTGCCATAGCTTCGCGGCGCATTTTTGTTACTTTCGGAATGTCGTGGCTACTTAACCTTTCAAAATGATTGGAGAAATGTCGGATAAGAATTTCCTCCAGCGGATAGACTGTTTTTTTTATTTTTCCCATAACCTCTTTCTCTTTCACCGGATTAGTCGTCAAACTGTTCTTTAATCCATTCGTAGCCCCGCTCTTCCAATTCCAGCGCCAGCCCTTTTCCTCCCGATTTCACAATGCGTCCATCGTACATAACATGCACAAAATCAGGAACGATATATTCCAGCAAACGCTGGTAATGTGTAATGACAATAAAAGCATTTTCGCCGGATTTCAATTGGTTCACACCATTGGCTACCACCTTTAACGCATCGATGTCGAGGCCCGAATCGGTTTCATCAAGGATAGCCAGTTCCGGTTCGAGCATCGCCATTTGAAAGATTTCATTTTTTTTCTTTTCACCACCGGAAAAGCCTTCGTTTACCGAGCGATTGGTCAGTTTCGACTGAATATCGACCAACTTTTTCTTTTCCTCCATTTTCCGGAGAAAGTCTCCTGCGGAAACAGGCGGGAGTTTTCGATATTCTCTCCGGGCATTTAATGCCGTACGCATGAAATTTGTCATGCTGACACCGGGAATTTCAATGGGATACTGGAAACTCAGAAAAACGCCTTCGTTGGCTCTTTTGTCGGGCGACCAGTCGTTGATGACCTGTCCTTTGAAAATAATTTCGCCCTGTGTTATCTCATAGCCTTCACGTCCGGTGATAGCAGCAGCAAGGGTACTTTTTCCTGTACCGTTTGGCCCCATGATAGCATGGATTTCTCCTTTGTTAACACTAAAATTCAATCCTTTGATGATCTCTTTTCCATCAATGGAAACGTGTAAATTTTTTATGTTTAAAAGCATGTGTTCTTTATTTATTCGTTATCTGATTTATTATTCGGGCACTTCCTACCCCACACTCCCCTCCAGCGTAATGGCCAGCAACTTTTGCGCTTCCACGGCAAACTCCATGGGTAGTTTGTTCAGCACCTGCTTGGCATAGCCATTAACGATTAATCCGATGGCCTTTTCCTTATCAATACCCCGCTGCTGGCAATAAAACAGCTGGTCGTCGGAGATTTTGGAAGTGGTGGCTTCATGTTCTACAATAGCCGTATCATTTCCCGTTTTTATGTAGGGAAAAGTGTGTGCTCCGCATTTGTCGCCGAGCAACAGCGAGTCGCATTGCGAATAGTTGCGGGCATTGTCGGCATTTTTCGAAACCCTTACCAAACCACGGTAGCTGTTGTTGCTTCTCCCGGCAGAAATACCTTTGGAAATAATAGTGCTTTTTGTATTTTTCCCGATGTGTATCATTTTGGTACCGGTATCTGCCTGCTGATAATTATTGGTTACGGCAACAGAATAAAACTCTCCTACCGAATTGTCGCCCAGCAAGATACAGCTCGGGTATTTCCAGGTGATAGCTGAGCCGGTTTCCACCTGTGTCCAGCTGATTTTGGAGTTCCGGCCTTTGCACAGACCGCGTTTGGTAACAAAATTATAAATACCGCCTTTACCTTCTTTACTGCCGGGATACCAGTTTTGAACCGTGGAATATTTCACTTCGGCATCATCGTAGGTAACAATCTCAACGATAGCTGCATGCAGCTGGTTTTCGTCGCGCATGGGAGCTGTACAACCTTCGAGATAACTCACATAAGCACCCTCGTCGGCAATAAGCAGTGTGCGCTCAAACTGCCCGGTGTTGGCTGCATTAATTCTGAAATAGGTGGAAAGCTCGATGGGACAACGAACGCCTTTGGGAATATAACAAAAGGAACCGTCACTGAAAACGGCAGAATTTAATGCCGCAAAATAGTTGTCGGTGTACGGCACCACGGTTCCGAGATATTTCTTAACCAGATCCGGATGGTTTTTAACAGCATCGCTGATGGAGCAAAAGATAATGTCGTGTTTGGCCAGCGTATCCTGGAAAGTGGTTTTCACCGAAACACTGTCGATGACTGCATCCACGGCCACCCCGCTCAGGCGTTTTTGTTCTTCCAGCGAAATACCCAGTTTATTGAAAGTATCGAGAAGCTCCGGGTCAATCTCATCCAGGTTCTCAAGCTCCTTTTTGGGCCTGGGAGCCGAATAATAAATAATATCCTGATAATCGATGGGGGGATGATGCAATAGAGCCCAGTCAGGTTCTTCCAGTGTAAGCCAGTGCCGGTAAGCTTTCAGACGGAACTCCAACAGCCATTCAGGCTCGTTTTTCTTTTTTGAAATAAAACGAACGGTATCTTCAGTAAGACCTTTCGCAGCCTGATCCGATTCGATATCCGTAACAAAGCCGTATTTATATTCGCCGGTGGTGACCTCCTCCAAAACATCCTTGTTTTTCTTTTCGTCACGCATGGTCTATCTATTTAGATTAAATTTAAATTAATGCGCAAAATTACAAAAATAATGTGCGCTCAGATGATAAACCATCTATAAATTGGTTCTATGTCGTTTTGTGTGGGGTGCATTTTAATGAAATAACAAATAACAATCCACAAAAACCAAATAATCACCAATGCATCAAAAATCAATAACCGAAACCGTATAAAGATGAGAATCATAAATGTATGTATCATAAACTTTCTTTACGCTTTGAATTACAGTTATATGTATTTTTATTCATGCTAAAATTTAAGGGGACTTCTAATAATTTGAGATTGAATATTGAGATTTATTTGTTATTTGTGGATTGTTATTTGGGATTTTTTGACTTTTTTACCACACACAGATCCATGATGATACCCACAATAAACAACACAGACCTATAAATTAATCGTTAAAAAAGAAAAAAGAGGTTAAAGCAGCGTCAGTTCTTTCCGGAGTATTTCAAGTTCATTTTCCATTTTCCGATTCAGCAGGGAAGACATTGCGTCAATATCATCGGGTTTTGCATTATTTTCAGCCATTTTCTCCATTTGCTGCAGCATTTCGGACACCTCGTTCAAGCCAAAAAATTTCACGGATGATTTCATACGGTGTGCCGACTTTTGGATATTTGCAAAATCATGTTCCCGGCAAAATGTTGTTAATTCTGTCAGGTCAGCGGGGATGTTGTCAAGGAATAGTACCAGCATCTCTTTGACTTGCTGCATGTCGTTGTCGAGATAAGCCCGAAGCAGAGCATATTTATCTTCTTGTCCGGACATTTTAAATATTTTTATTTTTCAGCATCCGGTAGATGGTTGACTTACCAATACCCAGTTTTTCTGCCGTAAGAAATACATTATTATCAAACTTCTCAAGGAAATAGCGGATAATCTTTTTATTATAGCCTGCCAGCGTAGTCTCTTCAGCTAAAAAGTCAGAAGGAACACCGGCCGAATTAAAGCTAATATGTTGCTCGTCAATATATTTTCCGTCAGACATAACTGCAGCCAGCTCAACCACGGCAGACAGTTCACGGACATTACCCGGATAGCTGTAACTCATCAGTTTATCTCTGGCGGCTTTGGTAAACGTTTTTTGTTCCAACCCGTTTTCTTTACAGTATAATTTCACAAAATATTTGGACAGCAACAGAACATCAACTCCTCTTTGCCGGAGAGGAGGTAATTCAATGGGCAATCCCAGCAGTCTGTAATAGAGGTCTTGTCGGAAATTTCCTTTTTGAACCTCTTCGGCCAGATTACGATGGGTCGCCACAATAAGCCTGGCATCTGTTTTCACCACGTCATGACCACCAATCCGGGTAAGTTCTTTTTCCTGAATAACCCGCAAGAGTTTGGTTTGCATATTGGCATCCATTTCGGCCACCTCATCCAGGAATAATGTGCCACCACCAGCCAGTTCAAATTTCCCGATCTTCCGGGTATTGGCTCCGGTAAAAGCACCTTTCTCATACCCAAACAATTCACTCTCTATCAATTCATTAGGTATCGCTGAAACATTAATGGGTATAAAAGGTTTTTTTGCACGCGGAGAGTTATAATGAATAGCTTTGGCCACCAGTTCTTTACCTGTTCCCGTTTCCCCGGAAATAGAAACCGTAATATTGGAACGAATGGCCTTATCCATTAAAGCAAATACTTTTTTCAGCGAGGGGCTGCTCCCTTTTATAATATTCCTGAAAGCATATTTTTGCTCAATTTCATCCTTCAGCTCTTCCAGTTCCACACGCAGGTTTTTATGTTGCCTGATCTTGTTCACCGCATTCCAAAGCCGGTCTTTGGTATCACCATCTTTCACAAAATAGTCGTAAGCACCACCCCTGAGCAAGCTTACAGCCGTTTTAATATCCTCCTGCCCCGAAACGATAATTACCGGAAGCTCAGGATAATCCACTTTAATTTTCTTCAATACCGTATCGCCGGGGATATCCGGTAAACCATAATCAAGCGAAATCACATCCGGTTTCAGGTAAAGTTTTTCGAGACACTCCTTTCCCGTTTTAAAAAGATGAACCTCATTGTCGTGATTAAGTGATAAATGACGCTTTAAGAGCTCTCCGTAAAAAAGATCGTCTTCGACTACAAAAATTCTTAAAGGCCGTTTCATTTTAAGCATATTTAGTTTCCCTTTAAAGGTTTACTCATTTTTTTAGTAAAAGTTTCCAAAATATGGAAATTTCCCAAAACGAGAATAGCTTTTCTTCTTTTTCCCTTGTGCAAATATTGTATTTCGATAAAAAAGTTTAACAAGTTATATGCCCGTTTTGCTAACGGCTTATATTTCAGTTATTAAGGCAATGGAAGGAAAAACAAATAGGGTTTTCCCATTATGAGAACAGTTCCCAAATATGCAAACTTTCCAATTCTGGATAAAAACATTCCGAATTTGTAGTGTAAAGCTCTTAAAATAAAGCCATAGTAATTCTGCTTGTGCCGGTAGCACCGGAAAGAGAGAAATGCCGTTACTGAGAGACCGTTTTATTCCCGAAAAAACATTAATTTACGCAACAACAATCATAAAGGGATTGCTACGAAATAACCTAACGGTTTCGGCTTGTTCTTTTACGCTTTTTCTTCGTTGCAAAAGTTTTAAATTCACCCTGTGAAATATTAGCTTTGCTATTTCACGGGGTAAACAGTGGCTATTCGCAACTTTTACGCCTTGAAAACCCGCAATCTCGTTTAAAACGAGACCCGTCACTTTATTTCGTAACAAACCCTAAGGTAAACACAATGATATTCAGTATATTGCAAAATTATAAACAGATGAAAAAAACAATCTTTATCACCGGCGCTTCTTCCGGTATCGGTCGGGCTGCCGTTGAACTTTTTGCCGAAAAGGGTTGGCAGGTGGCTGCCACCATGCGCTCCCCCGAAAAGGAGCAATCCTTACAAAAACATGACAATGTCCGGCTTTTCCGGCTGGATGTTACCCAACCCGAAACCATTGCCAAAGCATTAGAAAGCGCTTTGAAGGCTTTTGGCGACATCGATGTGTTGGTCAACAATGCCGGCTATGGCACAGTGGGAATATTTGAAAAATCCGAACCCGCGCAGATTCAAAAACAGTTTGACACCAATGTGTTCGGATTGATGAACGTAACCCGTGCTTTTCTGCCCCATTTCAGGAAACGGAAAGCAGGACGAATTATCAACATTTCATCTGTAGGAGGCCGGATTACATTCCCTGTTTACAGCGTTTATCATGCTACCAAGTGGGCGGTGGAAGGCTTTTCCGAATCACTGCAATTTGAATTACGCCCCTTCAACATAGAGGTGAAACTGGTGGAGCCGGCAGCTATAAAAACTGACTTCTATTCCCGCTCAAAAGATGTTTTTCAAAAAGAAGGGTTTTCAGATTATGATACTTATGAGAAAGTTACCATTGCCAACACAGATAAATTCGGCAAAGACGCCCCCGGCCCGGAAGTGGTAGCCAAAACCATTTGGAGAGCAGCCACAAGTAGCTGTAAAAAAATGCGTTACCCGTCAAGTGCTCAGGGGAAAATGCTGCTGTTCATAAGAAAGATTATCCCGGTCAGGTGGTTTCTGTTCATTATACGGTCGGTGGTGGAAAAGGGGTATAAAAAGAGAGTGTAGATAAAAATTTTATATCTTTTCCAAAATTTTATCTATGAAAATAGCGGTCAGTGGCGCTGGCGGACATGTCGGGGCAAACCTTGTGCGGATGTTGCTTGGGCAAAAGCATGAAGTGCGGGTACTGGTACATACCAGCAGCAGGGCGTTACAGGGTTTGAATGTGGAAACAGTAAAAGGCGACCTCGATGATTCAGCATCGCTGAAACGTCTTTGCCACAACCGGGAAGTAGTTTTCCATTTGGCGGCGAAAATTGCCATCGGCAGCGAAAGTTACGACGAAGTTTATAAGGTCAATGTGGAAGGAACCAAAAATCTGGCCGTTGCTGCCCGGGAAGCCGGTGTAAAACAGTTTATCCATTTCAGTTCTATTCATACGCTGGTGCAGTATCCGCAAGACACACCCGTGGATGAAACCCGTTCGCTTGCACTGCATTCCGAAATGGTTTATGAAAAAACCAAAGCCCTTGCCGAGCAATGGATTTTGAAACAAAACAGCAACGATTTTCAGGTGGTTGTTTTAAATCCTACAGCCATCATCGGTCCTTTCGATTTCAAACCCTCCTATCTCGGGCAGGTGATACAAAAGATTTATAAAGGTACCTTGCCCGGACTGGTTCCAGGAGGCTACAACTGGGTGGATGTGCGCGATGTGGCACAGGCAGCAATCAATGCAATTGAAAAAGGAGAACCCGGCGAACGTTATCTGCTTTCAGGCAAATGGCAAAGTCTGAAATCGCTTACCGGAATGGTTTGCGCGCACCGGAACAAAAAATGCAGGCTGCCGGTTTTCCCCTTTTGGCTGGCACACATCGGGGTGCCTTTCTTGGTGCTGTATGCCCAATGGAAAAAACAAGAACCTTTATACACAAAAACCAGCCTCAACATATTGCAATCAGCTAACCAGCATATTCTTAATAACAAAGCCCGGAAAGTATTGGATTTTTCTCCCCGTCCACTTGAAGAGAGTGTTGCCGACACGCTCGAATGGTTTAAAAAACAGCAATATCTTTGACAGATGATGCCGGAAAAGCGCTATTTCCGGGAATACTTTGATTTTCTTAGCAAATAGTTTTTGCCTGGCAGAATACTTCTACAAATGATACGCCAGAGCAATGCCTCCCGTATCGGAAATACCCAATGTCAGTTTTGTATGTCCTTCCATGATATGGTAAACCGTTTTCCCCACAGCAAAGCCCAGGGCTGCCCCGATAAAAACATCGGAAGCCCAGTGTTTGTCATCATTGAGGCGCGAAAGAGCCACGCCGGTAGCTAATCCGTAAGAAAGTACTCCTACCCAGGGCTTATCTTTATAAACAGAAGCAAAGACGGTAGCCACCGAAAAAGCCACCGTGGTATGTCCGGAAGGCATGGAGTTATAACTCAACGACCCGAAGGGACCTGTCCAAACTCTGGGATTGGGTAGAACATCCTGATAGGGCCGGTGTCTGCCAAAAAAAACTTTCAATACCTCCACGCTAATACCTCCCAAAATAAAAGCCTGTGTTCCGGCCATGGCAACCTGCCTCGCTTTTATATTATTGGCAGAAAGGCCATAAAGATAAAAACCACCAAGCAAAGGAAGGGTATAAAGGCCTCTTCCCCATGGTTCGAAACCGTATTTTGACACCTCATCAAGACCGGAAGAACGATGTGACTGGAAAAAATTCCTGATTTGTGCATCATAAATATAAAGTACCGTTCCTCCCACAGCCACTCCGCCGAAAGTAATCCACTCCTTTTTCCCCCAACGGGCAGGTCCGGTAGCTGTTTTCTTTATGGCCGTCCAATACGATGTAAAATAATTCTTATCCGGTTTGTAAGAATATTGCGAAAAAGCCACCGTTGTGTTTCGTCCCTGTCCAAACAACTGAACAGAAAAAATCAAGATAAAGGAAATGGCAATAATAGATTTATTGATTTTCATAAAGAGGTATTTTATCTTTTGTTTTTGAAACTTCAAACATAAGCAAATCCGGCAAATCCAGGCTTTATTCCTCTTCTTTCGCCCTGTTCCAGTATGCATCCATCTCCTCAAGGCTCATGTCGGTAAGGTTGTGTCCTTCTTTGGCCGATTGGGTTTCGATAAACTGAAACCGGCGGATAAATTTACGGTTGGTACGTTCCAGCGCATCATCCGGGTTGATGCCTGCATAACGGGCATAATTAACAAGGGCAAAGAGCAGGTCACCGAATTCCTCTTCAATTTTATCTTTTGAGGTGTTTTGTTCCACTTCGGTTTTCAGTTCGTTCATCTCCTCTTCCACTTTTTCCCACACCTGTGCACGTTCTTTCCACTCGAAGCCGACACCTTTTACCTTTTCCTGCATGCGATAGGCTTTCAACAATGGCGGCAACGATTTGGGCACACCAGATAGTACTGATTCTTTACCTTCTTTCAGTTTCAGCTTTTCCCAGTTATCCGCCACCTCGTCAGCATCGGCCACCTCTACTCCGCCATAAATATGCGGATGGCGGTAAATCAGCTTTTCGGAAATACCTTCTAATACGTCCCGCATATCAAACGCCTGTTTTTCTTCACCAATTTTAACATAAAACACCAGATGCATCATCAAATCGCCCAGCTCTTCCCTGATTTCCTGCATGTTTTTATCCAAAATAGCATCCGAAAGTTCGTACACCTCTTCTAAGGTCAGATGCCGGAGACTCTCCAGCGTTTGTTTTTTATCCCACGGACAACCTGCGCGCAAGTCATCCATAATGTCCAACAGCCGCTCGAAGGCTTTCAGCTTTTCCTGTTTGGCAGCGCCAAAGTTTTGTTTTTCCACGTTCATAAATTTTGGGTAAAAATACTGACTAAATCCGATTTTGCAGAAAAGCCGGACAGCAACAAAAAAGAGCCTGTTTTCAGACTCCTGATTATTTTTTCAAACTTTTGAGTTCACTCCGAAAATACACCAAGGCGTCATTGCGAGGGAGGCACGACTGAAACAATTTTATTCTGATTGAGATTCTTCGCTCCCGAAACCTTCAGGGCTTAATCCTCCGCACCAGGCTCGCAATTGGGACGCGTTTGAAGTTAATACGCTCGCGCGAAGACCACACGTCTTTCCGAAGGATTTCCCGAATAGATACAACTTCCGGGTTCTTTTTTCGCATCCAACGGAATCAGGCGGATGGTGGCTTTAGTTTCTTCTTTGATTTTTTGTTCAGTCTCGGTAGTTCCATCCCAATGTGCCCACACAAAGCCACCTTTTTCAATTTGTGCTTTAAAATCATCCCAGGTATCCACCGTAAATGTGTTCTCCGTTCTGAAATCAAGCGCTTTTTGGTAGATATTCCGCTGAATCAGCTCCAGCAGGTTTTCTATTTTATCTGCAATATTTTCCATGCGCAGGATTTCCTTTTCCATGGTGTCGCGACGGGCTATTTCCACGGTTCCGTTTTCCAGGTCACGCGGGCCGATAGCGAGACGGACGGGAACTCCTTTCAACTCCCATTCGGCAAATTTAAAGCCGGGTTTTTGTGTGTCACGATCATCAAATTTCACCGAAATACCTTTTGCTTTCAGCGCTTTCATTATTTCCGCTGCTTTCCCGGAAATAGCTTCCAGCTGGTGGGCTTTTCTGAAAATAGGGACAATCACCACCTGAATGGGCGCCAGCTTAGGCGGCAGAACCAGACCGTTATCATCGGAATGTGCCATGATAAGCGCACCAATCAGCCGGGTGGAAACGCCCCACGAGGTTGCCCAGACAAACTCCTGCCGATTGTCTTTGGTAAGATATTTAACATCAAAAGCTTTGGCAAAATTCTGTCCGAGGAAATGAGATGTCCCGGCCTGTAAGGCTTTTCCATCCTGCATCAGTGTTTCGATGCAATAAGTTTCCACCGCGCCTGCAAACCGTTCGCCGGCCGATTTCATACCCTGCAGAACCGGAACGCCCATATAATTCTCCACAAAATCGGCATAGATTTTCAAAATTGTCTCCGCTTCCTGCACGGCTTCTTCGCGGTTAGCGTGTGCCGTATGGCCTTCCTGCCACAGGAACTCAGACGTACGCAAAAACAAACGGGTTCGCATTTCCCAGCGTACCACATTAGCCCATTGATTGATGAGCAGCGGCAAATCGCGATACGATTGTACCCATTTACGATAAGTATCCCAAATGATAGTTTCAGATGTTGGCCTTACAATAAGTTCCTCCTCTAATTTAGCATCTGGGTCAACCATTACGCCCCCTTTTCCATCACTTTTCAGACGATAGTGGGTAACCACAGCGCACTCCTTGGCAAAACCTTCCACATGGGAAGCTTCTTTGCTAAAAAATGATTTGGGAATAAAAAGCGGGAAATAGGCATTTTCGTGGCCTGTTTCTTTGAATTTTTCATCCAAAATCCTTTGCATTTTTTCCCAAATGGCGTAGCCATAAGGTTTTATCACCATAGAACCCCGAACCGCCGAATTTTCGGCAAGACCTGCTTTCACTACCAGATCATTGTACCACTGAGAATAATTTTCACTTCTGCTTGTAAGTTCTTTTGCCATTTTGATATTTTGGTATAGTCTTTGCAACTTTTTAATGAACGGCAAAAATAAACAATGTTTATTGAAGCACAATATTAATCACCATGAAGAAGATAAAATACATATTATTTACCGCTGTAATTCTCAGCTTCTTTTTTATTACAGCTTGCAGCACTACTCAAAGTGTTCCTCAGGATGATGTTTACTACTCTACAACTCCGCACAACAACGTAACCACTACAACAGCTTCTTCCTCCGCCACACATCAGCAGGAAGTAAAGCAGACAGACAAAGCAGCTTACCGGCAGGGAAAAGTTGAAAACATCAGTCAGCCGGCAGGACAAACAACTTCCGGTGGCCAATACGATGTGAATTATTCAGCCCGGCTGAAAAATCTTCACCAGTCCAACGACACCTCCTTAGACAACAATAATTATTCAGACACGACTGCCCAAAGTAACAACCAGCAGAGTACCTCCACCACAATAGTTATACCAGGTTTTTCCTTAAGTCTTGGCTTTGGAAGCCCCTATTTCGGTTCCAGCTGGTCATTTGGGTTTGGTTCCTATTATGGCTGGGACACAGGTTTCGGTTGGGGTTACCCTTATTACGGTTGGGGTTACCCTTATTACGGATGGGGCAGTAGCTATTATGGTTGGGGATATTACCCACCCTATTACGGTTATTACCCTTCCTACTGGGGTTGGGGTTATCCCGGCTGGGGCGTAGGTTATTACTCTCCTTATTATTCAGGGTATGCTGATTACGGATACAGGGGTGCTGTTTACCAGCCAAGGATGCGCCGGGGTGGCGGATCTTTTATCCCCCGGAGTACTGCTGCCGGTGGTTCAGGTGTTTATCTCAACCATGGCACCAAGTCTGCCCGTGTTTCCGGTACAACTTCCGGGAAACGGGTTCCAATAAACCCTAATGGTAAGCTGATTAAACCCGGCAGCACCAATGTCCGTCCGGCAGGCTCCATGCGTTTCAATCCTGAACTGGCCAAAAAACGTTCGGAAGAGATGCGTACTCAGGGAAAACTAAACAAACCCTCCGGAAAAACCGTTGGAAACAGAAAATCTAATTTTGGCATTTCCGAATCAAGAAATAACAGGGAATCGGGATACCGCAGACCTCCTGCTTACAGGCAGCGGGAAAACATGCCCAGACCAAGATTTCAAAAGCCAAAACAATACCAAAGTCTGGAATCACGTTCCCCACGCAGCAGTAAGGAATTTTACCGTGCCCCGACACGTCCCGGAAATCGAAATGCCCGGGAATTTACTCCAAGAAACAGCAGACAGCGTCCACAAACCGTGCGCAGACAAAATGTTTATCGTCGTCCTGCCGGCACCAGGAATTCGATTTACCGGGGTAATAGCAGACAGCGTTCAGGCATTAAAATTTACAATGCTCCTTCCCGCTCTTTTTCTTCGCCCAACATTTTTCGTGCACCGGCCAGAAGAAACTCTTCCGGTTCAAGATCCACACCGACTTTCAGAGCGCCCACACGAACTCTTTCAGCACCAGTCAGGACTGGCTCTTCGTCGGGTTCGGGAGGCGGTGGCATCAGAAGAAGTTCCGGTTCGGGAGGAATAAGACGATAAAATCCTGAAATATTTTTAAAAAATAGGTAACAAACACATTATAATTATGAAAAAAATATTTGCCATAACCGTTTTCGTATTATTCGCATTTTCGCTTTATGCTCAAACGGCAGACGATGCGTTGCTTTTTTCACAGAATTTTTATGAAGGTACAGCCCGCAGCATGGCCATGGGAGGTGCGTTTGGCGCTTTGGGTGCCGACTTCTCCACGGCGTCCACCAATCCCGCCGGAATGGGCCTTTTCAGAGCAAGTTATTACTCCATTAGCCCTGAAATGAACACCCGTGATATCAGCTCCGAGTATAATTTTACCTCATCGTCGGATAACAGTACCATTTTTAACCTCAACAACGTGGGGTATGTAAGCGCTATCCGGTTAGGACCGGAAAATGGAAAAGGATGGAAATTCATGCAGTTTTCTTTTGGGATGAACCGGCTGAATAATTTCAACGCAAACTTGAATATGCAAGGCCCCAACACGAAAAACTCCAGACTGGATGTTTATCTTGAAAATGCTGATGGTGTAAATTACGATGACATTTCAAATGATAAAAATAATGACTATTCATTTGATTTAAACCCGGCCTGGCAGCTTTATCTTATTGATACCATCCCCGGCTATCCTGACTGGTATTACAGCCCTGTTCCTTTCGGAGGAACCTACCAGCGCGAGCAACTGCAAACAAGAGGATCGGTGAATGAATGGTTTTTTTCTTTCTCTGCCAATTATAACAATTTTCTTTACCTCGGCGCCACCATCGGCATCGATGCTTTACATTACTCCAGTACCTCATACTACTCCGAACGTGATGTGGCGGATACAATTCCTTACTTCAACAGCTGGGAATTTGACCAGACCTTAGAAACAAAAGGAACAGGCTTAAACATTAAAATCGGTCTTATCGTTCAGCCTGTAAAATGGTTGCGCGTAGGGGTGGCTTATCATTCTCCCATCTGGTATTTCGACCTGCGTGATACATGGTACACCACCACTTTTGCCAATTTGGGATGGACAGATCCCGCCTCGGTTTCCTCTCCTACGGGAACCTACAAGTATCGGCTGAACACGCCAATGAAATTTCTTGCTGATGCGGGCATTCTTATTGGCGACAGGGGAAGCATCTCCTTTGAATACGAACATCTCAATTATGCAAATGCAAAATTCAACTCAACCAATTACAACTATAATACCGAGAATGCGAATATTAAAAATTATCTCCGTTCGACAAACAACATCCGGGTAGGAACCGAATGGCGTTTTGGTATTACAGATGTCCGTGCCGGCTATGCTGTTTATGGCAGCCCGTATGCCCGTAATTTGAATGATGGTATGCGGCAGTCTTATTCGGGAGGTCTGGGATTTCATTTTAATAACCTTTCCATCGATTTGGCTTATGTCTATTCCAAAATGAATAAGGATTATTACTTTTACGGAACAAAAGATATTGGGGTCAGCCCGGTTAAAAATGTTTACCAGAGCCAGTCCATTGTTCTCAGCTTTAACTACCGGCTGTAAAACATTTTTATTTCTCCCGCATTCCCGATAGAGCCTCTTTGGCTTTACCGAGAATGCTGTTTTTATACTCATCGAAATTCATGTTGAGGCATTCTTCATAAAAAGATTTCGCAAGCGTAAGGCTGTCTTCCGATTCATAAATCTCACCCAATTTTAACGCGGCATTGGCTGCAAAATATCTTAAAGAAAGGCTTCCGAGAGCTATCGTTTTGCGATACTCCTTTTTTGCCAAAGGAATCTTTTTCTGCCGGTGTGCAATTCGGGCATAACGATAGAGACGTTCTGTTTGTTCGTCTTTAGTCAGCCGGCTGACGTTCATGGTATCAAGAATAGTTTGGGCGCGGGCATAATAACCGCCATCAAACAGTAGTCGTGCCCGTATTAAACTGGTATTTGGAATAATGCCGGACGCAGCCTCTGTCAGCGCCTCTTTATCGGCACCGACTCCGGCAGCACCAAAAACGGTTACGGAATCCATAAGCTGCTGATACTCTTTCGGTTTGTTTTGTAACAAAGCCGCCCATGCCCGCTTGCGCCAGGCATCCTTTACATAGTTCATTCCTTTGAAATGCTTTAAAAAATAGCGATAGGATACTGTCGCAGAATCCGGCTCCAGTTTTCTCAAATAGCATGCTCCTTTTAAATAATCGAGGTAGTAAAACGGAAAATAATCCGGACTCTGCGGAAGGTTGTTCAACTGTTGCAGCGCTACATTGTTTTGCCCGTAACGCATGTGAATGTCCACTTTCAAAAAATCCATCAATAGATTCTCTTTTTTCGTTTGGTTCAGATAAACCAGAAGCCTGTCAAGGGCCTTTTGGTCGGGTGAGAGGTTGAGTTCGATAAATCCGAGATAAAACAAGGCTTCATCGCGCAGATAAGCATTTGCAGGATTTTTTAAAGTATTGTCAAGCGCCCTGTAAATTTCAGCTTTTCCCTGCTCCACACTGCCTTTCATGGAGATAATTTTCAGCATCCACCCGTATTTATCCGGTACCAGACCAATCATTACGTGCAAAACGCCCATGGCAATGTAATTAGGAACAAAGCCGGGGAAACGATCCACATTATCGGTCAGCATACGGTAGGCACGGTTTAGCTCCCAGGCGGCAGAGAAATACTGCCCGAATTTCAGTCGGGCAAAAGCCCATTGCACGTTCATATTGGCGAGTAACAAGTTTTTATAGCGGCTGGTGTCAGGCAGTTGTTTTACGCGGTTGTAGCGGATTCCAAAGCTTTTGTCCACATCCCGGAACACTACCGGGTTTTCGCCAATAAAAACGCGCAGGAAATCAATATAATTTTCAAGATAATCCACGTAAACGTTTTCCGGACAGATTTGTTTTTCTGCTTTCAGCAGTTTCCGGGCAGGAGCAAATCTGAGCGACAAAATCTGCCCGTAAGCTTGCCGGCAGAGACGGTCGACCCTTACCTGCTGTGCAACCAGAAGCTGAACAAAAAAAACAAACAAAACGAGAAAAAATATCTTTTTCATGGTTTAACATTTCAGCATCAGCCAACTGCAAAAAGCAAAAAAAAGTTAAAAAACAAGTGTTGCTTCTTTTTGTAATTTTTGCACAAAACCGGCGCAAAAGCCTGCAATACCGTTATTACAGATGTTCACAGAATTATCTGCAGCAATTTCGGCTATAACAGTCAAAACAAACTTGCGCTAAAATATTGTTTTTTAACCTACATTTGCATCTAAACAAGTCCATTTTGCATGAAAATAGTCATTTTTGGTAAACAGTTTGACCCGAAGGAGGCTCCCTATGTTCAGCAGCTCTTTGATGAATTGCATCATAAAGGAGCACAGCTTTGCGTGTATAAAAGCTATTACGACCGAATAAAAGGACATCTAAAGTTTGTAACGAAACCTGGGGTTTTCAGCCAATCGAAAGACATTGAAAACGTGGATTTCCTGTTTTCCATCGGTGGCGATGGAACGCTACTTGATGCCATCCCTTATGTACACGATTTGGGCGTCCCTATTCTCGGCATCAACCTTGGGCGAATGGGCTTTCTGTCGAGTGTTTCCAGGCTTGAGATGAAAAAAGCCATCGAACATATCTACACCGGAAATTACAGCCTCAACCAGCGAACACTTTTAAAGCTTGAAAAACCCGGAGAACTTTTTGGTAAATTAAACTTTGCCTTAAATGATCTGACTATTTATCGTAACAACAACACTTCGCTGGTAACTATCCATGTTTACGTTAACGACCTTTTTCTAAACACATACTGGGGCGATGGACTGATTATTGCCACGCCTACAGGTTCCACAGCCTATTCGATGAGTGTGGGCGGACCCATTTTAACACCCGGGTCGGAGAATTTTGTCATTGCACCCATTGCCTCGCACAATTTAACCGTACGCCCCATCGTTATCCAGGATAGCAGCGAAGTGCGTATAAAAATAGAGGGGAGAGAAGAAAAATATTTATTATCGTTGGACTCGCGCCAGAAGCAGATTAACAAATCAGAAGAGATAATTATAAAAAAATGTAATTTTAGAATCAACCTGGTTCAGATGCCGGGGCAAAACTTTTTTTCCACCATACGAGAGAAATTGCTTTGGGGTGTTGACAGTCGGAATTAAGCTGCCGGCAATTGTAAAAAAATGATAAATTTGCCGCTCAATATCAGGAACAAACATGCAAATGAGAGAACCGATACCCATAACTTATAAACAGATTCTTTTCCTCTTTTTGGCTGGGATGATGTTTCCGACGGTCTTGCATGCCCAGCATTCATTGGAAGCAGGCCTGTCCGGGGGTGTGGCGTATTACAATGGCGATATTGTCCCCTGGGTTCCGTTTGTTATGCCCAAGCCGGCTTATGGTGCAGTGGTCAGATATAACTTTGGCGACCGGTGGACAGCAAAAATTACCTATACCCACGCAAAAGTGGCTGGTGATACCACAAAATCAGAGCCTGTGGTCCAGGGGTTACAGAATTTTACTACCACCATTAACGATATATCGGCTATGGGCGAGTTTAATTTTATGGAATATTCAACCGGCAGTAAAAAATATAATTTCACGCCCTATATCACTGCCGGAGCAGGTTTTTTCTCTTTCAGTACAGAAATTAATGATAGTCTTACCAAAAACCATAACTTTGCCGCAATTTTCGGACTGGGTTTTAAATACAGTATAAGCAAGAAAGTCGGGCTCTCGGCAGAGTGGCGGATGCACAAGACATTTACAGATAAGCTGGATGATCGGGAAGGAAATAGCGGAACAAAGGATTGGTTCGGCGTGGCCAACATCAGTTTGACATATAAAATAGAGTTTAACAATAACTGTGGTTGTAAAAACCAGCGGTGGTAGAGGATATGGATATTTTAGAACGCATAGACCTAAAGAAACTTCCGGTACATGTGGCCATCATTATGGATGGAAACGGAAGGTGGGCCAGAAAACAGGGCCAGGATCGGGCTTTTGGGCATCACAAAGGAGTAGATGCTGTGCGAGAGATTGCGGAAGCTGCTGCAGAAATAGGCATCCGGTTTCTGACACTCTACACTTTCTCTACAGAAAACTGGAGCCGTCCCAAAGGAGAAGTGGAAGCTTTGATGCATCTGTTTGTTGAAACCATTGAGAAGGAAATTCCAACGCTCAACAAAAATGATATCCGGCTCAATGCCATTGGTAATTTGGAAGGTCTTCCGAAGATAAACAGGGAGAAATTGAAAAGCACCATGGAACAAACCGGAAAGAACCGGAAAATGGTACTTACCCTGGCCATGAATTATAGTGGGCGATGGGAAATATTAGAGGCTGTAAAAAAAATGATAAAAGATCAGCAAAGCGGAAAGCTTCGTATGGAAACAATAAGTGAGAAAACCGTATCAGGATATCTGAACACCTCTCAAATGCCTGACCCGGAATTACTTATTCGAACCAGTGGAGAGCAGCGTATCAGTAATTTTCTTTTGTGGCAGGTAGCCTATTCTGAGTTGTACTTTTCACCTAAATTATGGCCCGACTTTGGAAAAGAAGATTTTTATGAAGCCATCCATGAATATCAAAGCAGAGAAAGAAGGTTTGGTTTAACAAGAGAGCAATTAAAATTTGGAGAACAGAATGAAGATATATAAGAACGGCTTGTTTTGGCTTTTATTGGTTTTTGTTAGTTTAATTTTTGTGCCCTTTTTGGCAAATGCTCAGTCGAAAGAGGGACAACTTCTTTCCGAAATTAGCTACGACCATCCCCAGAAATTTATTATCGGAGGAATTGATGTTTCAGGGAAAAATTATTTAGATAAATCGGTAGTTGTTATGCTGTCGGACCTTGAAGAGGGAGAAAAAATAAAAGTACCCGGCGACGAGATAACCTCTGCCATCCGAAACCTGTGGAACCAGGGGCTTTTTGATGATGTCCGTATCATTGCTACAAAAGTTACAGGCGACACAATCTATCTCAACATTTATCTCCATGAGAAGCCCAAGCTGAACAAATACACTTATACAGGGATTAAAAAAAGCGCACAAGATGACCTGAAAGACAAGATAAACATAACCAGTGACGATGTCGTAAGCAGACATTTGATTATTCGAACAGAAAACATTATAAAAAATTATTTTCGCGATAAAGGGTATTTGAATGCACAGGTAAACATTACCGAGAAAGAAGCCGGACCACGAAAAAGTCATAAAGAATTTGTGGACCTTATTATCAATGTAAAGAAAAACAAAAAGGTAAAAATTGGTGTCATTAACATCTACGGAAATCATGCTTTCTCGGCAGAAAAAGTGAAAAGCGCCATGAAAGACACCAGGGAAAAAGGATATTTTAACCCTTTAAATCCGCTGGGCGCTCTCGTAGTTGACCTCACTGCCGATGCTGCCACCCTGCGTTTTAAGAAATTCAGAGATGACCTTGTTGGTTATGCTTTAAAAAATTATCACGTGCAAATCTTTAAAAGTTCCAAGTTTATCAGTCCTAAATTTCAGGATGATTTACATAAAATTGTAGAAGAATACAATAGCGCCGGTTACCGTGATGCACAAGTGGTTAAAGACTCTATTTTTAAAATTGATAAGTCAAATATCGGTATCAACATCTACCTGAAAGAAGGAGACAAATATTATTATAGAAAAATCACCTGGGTTGGAAACACTATCTATACTTCAAAATTCCTGAGCGCAGTACTGGGCATACATCCCGGAGACGTATATAATAAAAAGCTACTGGAAACCAACCTTAATTACAACGATAAAGGTTTCGATGTCAGCAGTCTGTACATGAACAATGGATATCTGTTTTTCTCGGCGACACCTGTAGAGACATACGTAAGCAACGACTCCATTGACCTTGAAATCAGGGTACGTGAGGGGAAACAGGCGCGTATTAACAAGGTAACTGTAAGTGGGAATACCAAAACAAACGACCATGTGGTTATCCGGGAACTACGTACAAAACCAGGACAGCTTTTCAGCCGGTCTGATGTTATAAGAAGTGTTCGCGAACTGGCTAACCTGAAATATTTTAATGCACAAAACCTCAAACCGGATATCAAGCCCAATCCGGCCAACGGGACGGTGGACATAAACTACAAGGTGGAAGAAACCTCTGCCGACCAGATTGAACTTTCCGGAGGCTGGGGTTATGGAAGAATTATCGGAACTGTAGCGTTGAGTTTTAACAATTTCTCGTTAAGAAATTTCTTTAAGAAAAAAGCGTGGAGACCTGTTCCTTCGGGTGATGGCCAAAAGCTTTCACTACGTTTCCAGACTTATGGATCGGGATATATGAGCTGGGGGATTTCTTTTACCGAACCCTGGCTCGGTGGCAAAAAGCCTAATGCACTTACTGTTTCTTATTATTACTCCATCTATTCCATAAAATCTCCGACCACGAACAGCCCTTACAACTCCGCTTTGTATTCTCCTGGAAACAGAAAGTTTATGAGCCATGCCATTACCATCGGTATGGGGAAACGTCTTAACTGGCCTGACGACTATTTTACGCTTTACCAGGCTTTGAACGTTCAACTTTACAGTTTGGAAAACTATGCTGCCATTTTCTCCGTTGGAAACGGAAACGGAAATTATAATAATATGAATTACAATATGGTTTTTGGAAGGAACTCCGTTGACCAACCTATTTATCCCCGTTCGGGTTCTAACATCTCCCTGTCGCTGACACTCACTCCGCCCTACTCTCTGTTTTCCAATAAAGACTATGCAAAACTCAGCGATGCCGAGAAATATAAATGGATTGAATACTATAAATGGAAATTTAAATCCTACCTGTATTTCGAGCTTATGGACAAATTGGTGCTGGTAACCAAAGCAAGATTTGGGTATCTTGGAGCCTACAATAAGAATTTGGGCATTACCCCGTTTGAAAGATTCTATCTTGGTGGTGATGGCCTGTCGGGTTATAACAACTATGATGGGCGTGAAATAATTGGCATGCGAGGATACGGCAACGAAACCATTACCCCCGATTATTATAAAAACCGAAACCTTGGAGGTACCATTTACTCTCGTTACACCCTGGAATTGCGCTATCCTGTTTCGTTGGCGCCAACCTCTACCATCTATATTGAAGCTTTCTTTGAAGCCGGAAATTCATGGCTGGGGCAAAGAAATTTTGACCCCTTCAACCTGAAGCGTTCTGCCGGTATCGGAGCAAGAATTTATCTTCCTATGTTCGGTTTACTTGGTCTTGACTGGGGCTATGGGTTCGATCCTATTCCGGGCCTGCCCTCGGCTTCCGGAAGTCACTTCCACTTCTCCATGAATGGTTCTTTAGACTAATTTTGGCAGCTTATTGTGGTTTTTTATTAAAAATAAAATTATTGCATTATGAAAAAGACAAAATCCCAAATCCTTCCGGTAGCTCTTTTCACACTGCTTATGATGGCTTTTATCCCACAGCTTCATGCACAGAAAAATGCTTTTGTAAATACACAGTACATCCTAAACAATATTCCGGAATACACGGATGCCCAAGATGTTTTAAACAGCCTGTCGGAGAAATGGCAAAAAGAAATTACCGAAAAGCACAAAGAAGTTAGTGTAATGTATAAAAAATATCAGGCGGAAGCTGTTTTACTACCTGCGGATGTGAAAAAGAAACGGGAAGATGAAATTGTAGAAAAAGACAATGAAGTAAAAGCACTTCAGAAGAAATATTTCGGCCCGGGGGGCGAATTATTTAAAAAACGGGAAGAATTGATAAAACCCATTCAGGAAAAAGTTTACAATGCTATCGAAACCATTGCAACAACCGAACATATTGCTCTCGTCTTTGACAAAGCAGGAAGCCCTACCCTTTTATACGGCAACCCAAAATATGATATTAGCGATGCCGTACTTGACGAATTGGGTAAAGTTATGCAAACTAGCAGCCCCGGAACACGTAAATAATCAAACGCAAAAAGATATACCTTAGAATTATTTTTGCATTTAACGAATTTTATGACCTGCGTTGCCTAAAATTTTTTACATTTGCCCCTCAACATTTAAGTTAAATATTTACTCATCACAATATTCATTCAATGAAAACAATTAAGAAAGGATTTTTACTTTTAGCAGTCGCTCTTTTTATCTCCGGATTTGGCTTTGCCCAAAGCACATTAAAAATCGGCTATATTAATTCTAACAAACTTATGAGCACGATGCCGGAAGCCGACTCTGCCCAGGCTCAGGTTAAAGCTTATGCTACCGGATTGCAAAAGCAAATGCAATCTATGGCACAAGAATACCAAAGTAAAGTTCGTGACTACCAAAGCAACGTCGGCACTATGTCCGATTTAATCAGGCAAACCAAAGAAAAAGAAATTTCTGACCTCCAACAGCGTATCCAGGCTTTCCAGGCCTCTGCTGACAAGGATGTTCAGAAAAAACAACAGGAACTGTTCCAGCCCATCATCTCTAAAGTGAAAGCAGCTATCGATGCAGTTGGAAAAGAATATCATTATACCTATATTCTTGACGTTTCGCAGGGAGTTGTTCTTTATTATGCCAAAGAGAACGATATTACTCCGTTGGTGAAAAAGAAATTACATTTGAAGTAAGATGCTAAACTGAGAAAACTTCTCATAAAAAAAACCTGCTGAACAACAGCAGGTTTTTTTTATGTCTTCTCATCATTCATCATTCATCATTCATCATTCATCATTCATCATTCATCATTCATCATTCATCATTCATCATTCATCATTCATCATTCATCATTCATCATTCATCATTCATCATTCATCATTCATCATTCTCTTTGTACCACCCGGCATACATAGCATAATTTTTTGCTATCCGCAGCACATCTTCTTCCAGTATCCGTTTATCAGTTTCCTTGATTTTTTTGGCCGGAATACCTGCATACACACTTCCCGACTTTACTACGGTGTTTTTAGCCACTACAGCTCCGGCAGCAACGACAGAGTTGCTTTCAACAACTGCATTATCCATGACAATGGCGCCCATACCTATTAACACATTATCCTGAATGGTGCATCCGTGAATAATAGCACCATGGGCAATAGACACATTATTGCCAATGTTCACCGGCCATTTTTGATAGGTACAATGGATGATTACACCATCCTGAATGTTCACATTATCACCGATACGGATATAGTGCACATCGCCGCGAAGCACGGCATTGAACCACACACTGCATCCTTTCCCTAAAATAATATCCCCCAAAAGGGTGGCGGTTTCAGCAAAATAGCATCCTTCGCCCCACTGCGGGGTCTTTTCTCTGACTTTTTTTATTAGCGCCATATCAGTTTTCCTTTTTTTCGGGATAATCAATGGAATAGTGCAACCCCACGCTCTCTTTGCGGTTCATGGCCATTTTTATCACCAGATAAGCCACGTTGATCATGTTGCGCAGTTCACAAATATCTTTTGAAAGAATTGATTTATCATACAAATCTTCCGTCTCTTTATATAAAATTTCCAGCCGGTCAAAAGCCCGTTTCAGGCGCAGGTTTGAGCGGACAATGCCCACATAGCTGCTCATAATAGCCTGAAGCTCCTTTTTCGATTGGGTAATCAGAATCATCTCTTCATTCATCACCCTGCCTTCGGCATCCCAATCGGGAACATTCTCGCGAAAATCTATCTGCCGAAAACCACCAATAGCATGCATAGCCGCCCTGTGAGAAAAGACTGCCGACTCAAGCAAAGAGTTGGAGGCAAGCCTGTTAGCGCCGTGAAGCCCGGTACGGGCCACTTCACCTACAGCATACAGATTTTCGATAGTCGTTCTCCCATCTTTATCTGAATTAACCCCACCGCAGGAATAATGCGCTGCCGGCACCACGGGAATCATGTCTTTGGTAATGTCAATACCAATGCTCAGACATTTAGCATAAATGGTTGGAAAATGATTTAAGATTTCATTTTTACTGATATGACGGGCATCCAGAAACACAAAATCGTCCCCGGAAAGTTTCATCTCGTTGTCGATAGCACGTGCAACAATATCCCGCGGGGCCAATGATCCCAGTTCGTGATATTTCTTCATAAATACATTTCCTTTTTTTGTCTTTAAGATGGCACCCGAACCACGCAAAGCCTCGGTAATCAAAAAAGAAGGTTTTTCACCCGGATTATATAACGAGGTGGGATGAAACTGAACAAACTCCAGATTTTCGAGATGCGCTTTGGCGCGGTAAGCCATGGCTATGCCATCGCCAGTGGCAAACAAAGGGTTGGTAGTGGTCTGATAAATATTTCCCAAACCACCGGTAGCTATCACCGTTACCTTAGCAAGAAATGTCTCTACTTTGCCTGTCTTTTCGTTCATAGCATAGGCACCAAAGCACCGTATATCTTTTCTGTAACGGTTTACCACCTCGTTGAAATGGTGCTGGGTAATCAGGTCGATAGCAAAATAGTTTTCAAACACCTCAATGTTCGGATGTGCTTTTACCTTTTCGCTGAGTGCACGCTGAATCTCAAATCCCGTGTTATCTTTGTGATGGAGAATTCTGAATTCAGAATGTCCGCCCTCACGTGCCAGTGCATACTTCCCCGACTCCTCCTTGTCAAAATGGGTTCCCCATTCGATAAGCTCTTTCACCCGTTCAGTGGATTCGGTAATGGTAATACGGACAATTTCCTTGTCGTTAATGCCTGCTCCGGCCTTAAGGGTATCTTCAATATGTTTTTCATAATTATCAGGCGAATAGGTAACAGCAGCTATCCCCCCCTGGGCATAGGATGTGGCCGTATCTTCCATGTTCGACTTGGATAAGATGATTACTTTTCCGTGTGCAGCCACTTTCAAGGCAAAGATAAGCCCTGCACTTCCGGAACCAATAACTAAAAAATCAATTTTACGCTTCATGGATTGAATATTTTTCGCAAAGGTAAAGCAAAACAAGAGTGTAAAAGACGCCTGTGAAATATTAACATGAGAATTTTATTTTCAGGAAGTGTAAAGTTCTGATTATTTTCTATATTTGAAAATCACTAAACATCAGCACTATGAAAAGGATTAAATACCTTATTATCATTATTCTCGTGGCCGCCATTGCTTATGGAGCAAACTATTTCTTTGAACGGGCGCCTATTTTCACCGGCTATGCAGCCAAAGATTTGGCTTCGTGGACTTTCCTCACCCATCGGACAAAACAAGACATCGAAAAACACGATTTAAGCTTTTTCCCGGTTGGCTTATCGCACAATGTTATCGATTACAAAAACAAAACCGTTACCGGAACTTTTCTCGGTATGGCCAAACAAATTGCCATTTACCGCCAGGGGCTGGGATGTACCCTTTTGGCTGATGCCGATATTGATAAGGTGAAAAAACAAAAAATGACCGAAGAAGTTCTGCCGAAAAACCCCGAAAACATTTACTGGCCCATGGGCGATAAAATGCGCGATACCATTCCGCCGAACGTTGACATAAAAAAGCTACAGGCAGCCATCGACTCGGCTTTTAATCCGGGAAATACCCGTGCCGTGGTTGTGGCTTACGACACACTTTTTATGCGCGAAAAATACGCTCCGGGTTTTGATAAAAACACCCGCATTCTCGGTTGGTCGATGAGCAAAAGCATCACCAGCGCACTCATCGGCATCTTAGTGAAAGAAGAGAAATTAGATGTAACCGCTCCGGTTCCGCTCAAAGAATGGCAAAACGATAACCGCAAAAACATCCGGCTTACCGACCTTTTGCACCAAAGCAGTGGTTTGCAGTGGGATGAAAATTATGGCGATATATCCGATGTTACCATTATGCTTTACCAAAAAGGCAACATGGCGGCCTATGCCATGAGCAAACCGGCCATCTTCCCGCCCGACTCGGTGTGGTATTACTCTTCGGGAAATACGAATATTGTTTCCGAAATTATCCGCCGGACCATTGGCAACAACCAACAATACTGGAACTTCCCGCGGAAAGCATTGTTTAATAAAATCGGTACACGCTCGGCTGTACTCGAAACCGATGCCAGTGGCAATTTTGTGGGATCGTCTTACACTTTTGCCACGCCCCGCGACTGGGCACGTTTCGGATTGTTTTATCTCGAAGATGGTATATGGCAGGGAAAACGAATTTTGCCGAAAGGCTGGGTAAAATATTCCACCACGCCGGCACGCAAATCGCATGATAAGTATGGCGCACAATTCTGGTTAAACAAAGGAACCCATGAAATTAAAGGATATCCCGGTATTTACTACTGCGACGGTTTTCACGGCCAGCGGGTCTATATCATTCCGTCCAAAGATTTGGTCGTAGTCCGTATGGGACTAAATGATCATGGCGAATTTAATTACAATAAGTTTCTGACACGGATTTTGGATGCTTTTCATTAAAATTGAATTCGTTCCGGAGATCTGGCGGCTGTGATTCTATGATGTCGTTGGGGACAATTACCACAAAAGGTCAAAATAAAATTCCACACAACAAAAAACCCCGTCCAAGAGGCGGGGTTTTTTTAAATTTTCTGTTTTTCTTATTCCGGATGAATGGCCTCAACAGGACAAACATCAGCACAGGCACCACAATCGGTGCACAAATCAGGATCAATTACATAAACATCACCTTCGGAAATTGCCTCAACAGGACATTCATCAATACAGCTTCCACAAGCGGTACACAGATCAGGTTCAATTTTGTATGCCATAACTCAATAATTTTAAAATTAACGCGGCAAATATAGGACGAATGATTATACAAAAGACAGCAACCCCAAAGAAAAATCAATTTTTAGAAAATCTAAATTAAGGGGACTTCTAATAATTACTTCGCATCAAGATTTTCAGAGTTTTTTATAGACGATGAAAATTTTTGATGAACTATCGGGATAATGCAAGAAAATTTGAAGAAGTATATGAAAAACTCTGAAAACCCTACGGGAACAAATGTGATAAACAATCTGACAGCGTTAAAATTTTTCTCAATAGCTACGGCAATTTAGAATCATAATTGGTATTGTTCATCACATTTGTTTCCTGAAAGATAAGGAATTATTAGAAGTCCCCTTAAGCTAAAGGGAGCTCTTTTGAATTTAGACTCTTTATAATTTAGACCGCTCAGCTGTTTTATTATCACAATAATCGAGCACATTTCTCTGTTTTTCAGTTATTTACATGGATACTGCATGGTTACATATTAAAACATCAAACGTTTTAAAAAAAACTGATTTGTATGATGGCCGGGAAAATAATTGATTTAATTTTGCCCTGATTAATAAAAAGTATTTTTATGACAGCGAAAAAAGATAAAATAGTTGAAATAGAAGAGGCCGTTGTAAGGTTTGCCGGTGACTCAGGTGATGGCATGCAACTTACCGGAAGTCTGTTCTCTGATTCAACTGCCTTTGCAGGCAACGATTTTGCCACTTTTCCGGACTATCCCTCCGAAATCAGGGCCCCTCAGGGAACGGTTTCCGGTGTTTCCGGATTTCAGATTCATTTTGGGCATAAGAACATTCATACCACCGGAGACCTGGCTGATGTGTTGGTAGCCATGAACCCGGCTTCACTGAAAGCTAACATGAGGTGGGTGAAAAAAGATGCCATCATTATTTTGAATAACGATGAATTTACGGGGAAAAATCTTGAAAAAGCCGGCTTTGACACCAATCCGCTTGAGGATAATTCTTTAACAGGACATCTCGTGGTTCAGGCGCCTTTAAGCATGCTTACCAAAGAGGC
Source organism: uncultured Bacteroidota bacterium (assembly GCA_913009685.1). Classification (GTDB taxonomy): domain Bacteria; phylum Bacteroidota; class Bacteroidia; order Bacteroidales; family F082; genus Sulfidibacterium. The sequence continues at coordinate 28,054 of CAJVXP010000007.1, read as the reverse complement.
TGTCAAGGACTTAGACTTGGACAATAAATCCGTTTTAAAGTCAAAAAACATGTTTGCCCTGGGAATTATCTATTATTTATTTAACAGGGATTTCACCAACACATTTACTTTCTTTGAAAACAAGTTTAAGAAAAACCCACTGGTTGTTGAAGCCAATAAGAGGGTGTTAGAAGCGGGTTATAACTATGCAGAAACACTGGAGGTTTTTAGCAACACTTACCGGATTGAGAAAGCAAGTCTAAACAAGGGACATTATCGTAATGTTACCGGAAACCTGGCCACTGCCTGGGGATTGCTGGCAGCTTCCGAGCGTTCCGGGCGAAAAATATACCTCGGTTCTTATCCTATAACTCCCGCAACCGATATTTTGCAGGAGTTAGCCAAACACAAACAGTTTACCTGTATCACTCAACAAGCCGAAGATGAGATTGCCGGTGTTGTTTCCACTATCGGGGCAAGCTTTGCCGGAGCTATGGCGGTTACTACTACCTCAGGCCCTGGTTTATCGCTGAAAAGTGAAGCAATAGGATTGGCGGTAATGACCGAACTTCCCATGGTTGTTGTTAATGTTCAGCGTGGCGGTCCTTCCACCGGTTTACCTACCAAATCTGAGCAATCGGATTTGATGCAGGCACTTTTTGGCCGTAACGGCGAAGCCCCGTGTATTGTCATGGCTGCTACCGGTGCTGCCGATGCTTTTTATGCTGCCTATGAAGCTGCCAAACTGGCCATGGAGCATATGACTCCGGTAATTTTACTTACAGATGGTTCTATTGGTAATGGTTCAGAAGTTTTCAGGATACCGAAAGTGGCTGATTTACCTGATATCAATCCTCCCATTGCCAAAGCTGACGACCCTGATTATAAACCTTATAAAAGAGACCCGAAGACACTTGCCCGCAAATGGGCCATCGCCGGAACTCCCGGTTTACGCCACAGATTGGGCGGCCTGGAAAAAGAGGATGTTACCGGTAACGTATCGCACGATCCCGTGAATCACCAAAAAATGACCGACCTGCGTCAGGCTAAAGTGGACATGGTTGTCAATTATATTCCCGAATTAGAAGTTGAAGGCGATGCTGAAAGCGACTTGCTGGTTGTAGGATGGGGCAGCACTTACGGCGTACTCCTGACAGCGGTAGAAGAGATGAGAGCAGAAGGAAAATCCATTAGTATGACGCAGTTTAAATACATCATGCCATTGCCCAAAAACGTTCATGAAGTATTTTCCGGATTTAAGAAAATTATCGTTTGTGAAAATAATATGGGGCAGTTCGTCAATTACCTGCGGATGACACATCCTGAATTTAAATATGAGCAATACAACAAAGTTCAGGGATTACCCTTCATGGTGTCTGAATTGAAAACAAAATTTGACACGCTTTTAAACGAATAAATCATGGAACAAAAAATAGAACCTCAGGAAATACAGCTTACTAAAATAGATTTTAAAAGCGATCAAATGGTAAAATGGTGCCCGGGTTGTGGCGACCATGCCATTTTAAAGTCAGTGGAAAATGTTTTCCCTTTGGTGGGACAGAAAATGGGTTATAAAAAGGAAGATTTTGTCGTTGTTTCCGGTATCGGATGCTCCTCACGGTTTCCTTATTACATGAATACTTATGGAATTCATGGAATTCACGGACGTGCCGCAGCCCTCGCTATGGGCATCAAACTCACCAACCCCAAACTGAGTGTTTGGATGATTAGTGGTGATGGCGACTCTATGGCTATTGGCGGGAACCATTTCATTCACGTTGCCCGGCGGAATCCCGACATCAACTATTTGATGTTTAACAATGAAATCTACGGATTAACCAAAGGACAGTATTCACCCACTACTCCCAAAGGACAAAAAACCAAAACCTCTCCGCAGGGATCTTTTGAAACGCCTTTCAATCCGGGAGAACTGGTGATAGGTGCCCGCGGAAAATTCTTTGCCAGGGTAGTAGATACCAACCCCAAACTGATGCAACAGGTCTTCCTCGAAGCTGCTTTGCATCACGGCACTTCCATTGTCGAAATTCTGCAAAACTGTGTCATTTTTAACAATAATATTCATGCACTGATTACAGGAAGAGACACCAAAAACGATAACCAGTTAATTCTGGAAACCGGTAAGCCCATGCTTTTTGGAAAAGAGAAAAACAAAGGAATTATTCTTGAAGGAACCCGGTTGAAAGCAGTTGTCCTCGGCGAAAACGGCATCACCGAAGATGATATTCTTGTTCACGATCCTACTACCGAAGATTCCGGCATCCACATGATGCTGGCCAGCATGGCGCCTCCGGAACTTCCGGCAGCCCTCGGCGTTATCCGCTCGGTGAAAGCCGAAACGCTGGAAGATGCCATTTGGAATTCGGTTGAACATGAAAAAGAAGTTTCCCCGTATAAAAATGTTGATGACCTGCTCACCAGCGGGAATACATGGAAAATAGAATAGCGGGCTTTACCCGTTCGTAAAAGAAAAAAGCTGCTTTCGGGCAGCTTTTTTTGGTTTTGGGCTGAGACTAAACAACCCCAAAACAGCTCAGGACTTGTGTACCGGTTTTACACGTGGCCGACTTGAGCCTTGGCAATGGTCATTTAGGGTCTGCTGAAAAACACTCTATTAGATAATAATCAATAAGATATATTAAACTCAGCAACTTCAAATGCAAAGTTTTTGACTGAAAGGCGTTAATTTCCCTGCATTTTTTGTTTAGTAGCCCGTAGCACATCATCTACTTCGTTGCTATGGCTCGCAGTATTAGTATACAGCTTCGCCTTGCGGCCTTGTATCTGATGCACTACGGACTTTTTCAGCAGACCCTATTTAATTTTTTATCATTCCTGCGGCCCTGAAAACCGGGTCAGCCGACTGGAGGACTTTCTGCTTCAGCATAGGGTCCAGTTTTGGGTGGTTGTTCAGGAACAATGTAACATAACCGGCAGCCTGAATGGAATTATGCCCGCTTAAAGTGGCGTCCAGCCAGCCTTTCGGGAAGAAAATATCCCCGGTTGCCTGTATTTCTTCAAGCATGTTCAGCGAAGGAAGAATATACTTTTGGGAATAAACGGCCCGAAGCGGATGATTCAAATAAGTTAAAGCTGTTAACACCCATGGTTCGTGTTCACGGTTGGCGGGATTTTTCAAACTTTCAAAAAAGGCATCCCTGATGCTGTCGTCGGTGCTCAGTGCCGGGATGATAAATTCCATCTTCTTTCGTTTGTCAGGATTGGATAACCGGGCAAGTTGCATGTCGAGAATTGAATCGGGAATAAAACTGTTTCCTTTCATCCCCCGCCGTACGGCCAGTTCATAAGCCAGTGTGGTCATGTCGTCCTCAGACAGGTCCAGCCCTTTCACTTTTAATGTGCCATTCCACAGTTTAAGCAACAACGCTGTTGTCTCGGAGTTGTATGCCGTTTTCATAAATGTTTTGTAATAAGCCGACTTCAGAGACCTGCTTTGGGTATTTTTCATCTTTTCCCAAAGAAACTTTTCCACTCGTTTGGAAATGGTTTCCCGCTGAACATTGCCTGAAAATCTCCAGAAAAGAGTTCGATAATATTTTAAGAGCAGGTTAATATTTTGTTCATTCCTTTCATTCGAAAGATATAGTTCGATGTCAGCAGCTGTTTTTTGCGGATTGATCTGTCTGTTCTGAAAATTTTCCCAAACTGAAATATAAGCGATGGCCCGTTGCCGGGCAGTGAGTGAAAAGATTTTTTTGGAACCCAGGAAATTCAGGTCAGCTCCGGTGAATTGAAAATAGCCGTAAGCCTGTCCGCTGCCATTCAGCAAGATCATGTCGGGGGAACCTGCCGGCAACGGCAATTTGATTTGTTTGCTGTCGGCGAAGACAGGGAAAACCTTACCGGAATCCCCATAAAACATTGTGATGTTCATGGCCTGTGGCCACAACCTTCCCTGTTTATTTGGATCCGTCTGGACAATGAACATACTGTCGTTTTTAACACTGTATTTGTAAAAGGGCATCCCCGGTTGTTTTACCCAAATGTTACTCCAGCTCTTCAGGTCTTTACCCGTCATCGGGTCAAGTATGCCGATCAGGTCGTCCCAGTCAGCATTGCTATAAGCATAAGTATGAAGATATTGGCGCAGGCCTTTTTGCAACTTATCGGGGCCCAGCAAGGTTTCAAGTTGCAACATCACGATCGGTGCTTTATTGTAAATGATTGCCCCATACAGAGAACCGGCCTGTTTCAGATTATCCAGCTTTTGCCTGATGGCGTTGGCACCGGCTGTCCGGTCAACGGCATAGGCTTTTGGGTAATGATCAATCAAAAAGACCTGTCGATGGTCAATTTGCGGAAAGGCAGGGTTTACAATTTTGGCGGCCATAAAGTTAGCAAATACTTCTTTGAGCCACACATCGTCAAACCAATCCATGGTTACCAGATCGCCAAACCACTGATGAGCCGTTTCGTGCGAGATGAGGCTGGCCCGGTCGAGCATCTGATTCTGTGTGGCCGTGGCATCGAGAAAAAGTTTCCCGGCACGGTAAAGTACCACCCCCGGATGCTCCATACCGCTGTACTGAAAAGATGGTATGGCCACAAAGGCAAATTTATTGAAAGAATATTTAATGCCGGTATAATTTTCCATCCACGACAGGGCATCAAACTGTAAATAAAAAATCCGGTCAATGTTTTTTTTGATCTTTTTTTGATCGGTTTCCCGGTAATAAAAGGTGATTTCTCTTCCGTTTTTTTCCCGGGTTGAATATTTGAACTTTCCGGCCACAAAAGCAAAAAGATAAGTGCTGAGGGGTTTGGTTTCCGAAAAGGAATAAACAGCCCGGTCATTTTGTTCTTTGATGGTTTTCAGCGCCCCGTTTGCCACAGCTGTCCACCCGGCAGGCACATCCAGCGTCAGCAGGTAAACGGCTTTCAGGTCGGGCTGGTCAAAACAGGGAAAGGCAGTAGATGCCCTGTCGGGAACAAACAGCGTATAGAGGTAATCATCATTTCGGTTCAGGGAAAGGTTTCCCGCAATGAAATCGAGAGTAATGTCATTTTTTCCTCTCTCCAAATATTTTTCGGGGATGATGATATGACCGTTTTCAAAACGGTATTTTACCTCTTTCCCATTGACAGCCATTGCTTTTATTTTATCTGCCGTTTCTTTAAAATCAATAACCAACGGTTTTTTGTTTTCCGACAGATAGAAAGACAAGGTTTCTTCCCCGGTAACGGGCGCTGATTTTTCAGCCGGTATATTAAAAGAGAGCTGATAGCTGATTGCACTGATGATTTGTTTGCGGTAATCGTTCAGGCTTTTGGATACACCCTTTTCCACTTGATAAGGGGCAACTTCCCGACAGGATGTCGGTATAATAACGATAAAAAAAAGCAAGCCTGCAATGCTGATGAATCTTCTGGTCATGGTTATGTTTGGTTTGTTTATAATTTATTTTTTCTTTTCTTTCAATGAGGATGATATTTGTTTGCAAGCGGTTTTATTTACCGCAGTTGTTATCGGCCACACTCATTCCGTTACAAACAATGACGTAACTTTTCGAAATATTCTCCCGCGCTCAGCATACGGCTGCCGTACCAGCTGAACATCTCGCCATCCACGAGCAACACTTTTTTGCCTGGAAATTGTTGTTGTAATTCCTGCCGGTGTTTCTCTCTGAACGGATAAGGTTCCGAAGAAAGTAAAATAAATTCTGCCTGCTCGAAATTCTCTTTCGTAATTTCCGGATAACGGCCTCTCACCATATTTTTAAAACCGCATTTGTTTAGCATTTCGTTAATAAAAGTCTCTTTTCCTGCCGCCATCCACGGCTTCTTCCAAATGAGATAAAGACATTTTCTTTTGGGTAAAACTTCCGGCAGTTGAGCGAACACTTTTTTAATTTTCTCAGCCAACCGCCGGGCTTCTTTCTCCTTATACAACAACCTTCCCAGCATAATTATCATGCCAAAAGCATCTTCTACGTGCACAATATCAAACAAAACAACCGGCAAATATTCGGCAAGGCGCAAAATACGCGTTTCCTTATTTTCTTCTTTGACGGCAACCACCACATCCGGTAGCAGGTTGATAATCTTTTCGTTATCGAAATCTTTGGTCCCTCCCACTATTGCAACTTCCTTTCGAATGTCTTCAGGATATTTACAAAAGCGGGTTATCCCTGCTAAAGTGCTTTTTGCTCCGAGTGATGCAATCGTTTCCGTGAGGGAGGGGACCAGTGAAACCACGCTGTTTACGCGGCCTATTTTACTGATTTCCTGTAAATTATTCTCGGTTATCAACATAATGACTTCAAAATAAAAATAAAGTATTTTGCGTGAAATTAATGATTTATTTTGCAAAAAAAATAAACTATGGGACGAAAAGTAAAAATTGTCGCTACGCTTGGCCCTGCGAGCAATAGTCTGGAAAGCATTTGCCAGCTGGTAAAAGCCGGAGTAGACGTTTTCCGGCTAAACTTCTCTTATGGCACTCACGAAAGCCATTTGGAAAGTTTTCTCCGCATCAGGCAATGTGCGGCAAAACAGGGAAGAGAAGTAGCAATAATGCAGGATATCTGCGGTCCGAAAATCCGTATCAAAGGGATGAAAGAGAGCCGTGAGATAAACAAAGGGGATAAGATTATCATGTCGAAAAAGGCGGTAGGAGAAGCATTTTCCATCACTTATCCACATATTATCGATCAGCTTGAAGTAGGAGATGAGGTCTTTTTTGCCGATGGAATCGTAAAATCGAAAGTAGAGGAAAAAACAGGTGACACGCTGGTACTTCAAGCGCTGTCCCACGGGCAATTGCGGGAAGGAAAAGGTGTTAATATTCCCAGGGCGGGCATAAAAATGTCGGCGTTAACCGAAAAAGACAAAGCAGATTTGAAATTTGCTGCTGAAATCGGTATTGATATTGTAGCCGTTTCTTTTGTGGAGACTGCAAAGGATATTCTCGAAGCCAGAAAAATTCTCACCGAGAACCATTCCGATGCGTGGGTTGTTGCCAAGATTGAACGGAAATCAGCCATGAAAAACTTAGATGAAATTCTGGATGTTGCCGATGGTCTGATGGTTGCACGTGGTGATTTGGGTGTGGAAGCCGGTATTTTTTCTGTTCCCGGACTTCAAAAAACGATGATTAAAAAAGCTAACGAACATGCTTTACCTGTCATTACGGCAACACAGATGCTGACTTCGATGCTGCACGCCTCGTCTCCGACGCGTGCCGAAATATCCGACATTGCCAACGCCGTTTACGATGGTAGCGATGCCGTTATGCTTTCAGACGAAACTGCCGTGGGCTCTTTCCCCGTGGAAGCAGTGGAAGTAATGGTTAAAACATTGTCAGATACACAACATTATTTGCCGAAAATAAAAAAGATTAAGCCTGACAAAACAGAAGGCTTTGCCCATGCTGCTGCGGAAATATCCGGAAACGTACCATGTAAAGCCATTGTTCCTTTCACCACCTCCGGATATACCGTCCGGCAGATTGCCAAATTCAGACCTCACAAACCGCTGTATGCTGTTACCTTCGACGAAAAAGTCAGCCACCGTATGGCACTTGTCTGGGGTGTGGAAAAGATTTTTACCATCAAACGCGACATTAGCGAAAGCCATATCTTTTTTCAGTTTTTGCAAAAAGCCAATAAAGAAGGGCAGTATATTGTTACTATGGGCTCGCATGTCGGCGTGAAGGGAAGCACCAATATGGTCAGGTTGCTTGACGAAGCCGCAAAGGAAAAGATTTTCAAACGCTTTGAAAAATAAGACGCGCTTTTCCTGCAAACAAAGCAGAGTCGTAAACAGGCTGTAAACCCGTGGCTTTTCATACCTTTGCACTATGATTGAAGCTTTCCGGGAGCATATTGAGCGACATGAGCTTTGCCAAAAGCAGGAAAGAATCCTTGTGGCAGTCAGCGGAGGCGTGGACTCTGTAGTTATGCTTCATTTACTGCATCATTCCGGCTACCGGCTTGCTGTGGCACACTGTAATTTTCAGCTGAGGGCCGAAGAATCAGATGGTGATGAGCGCTTTGTCAGAAAGCTGACAGAGCGATACGGAATTCCAATTTTTGTAAAAAGCTGCGACACACGGGCGTACGCTGAGAAAGAGAAAATCAGCATCGAAATGGCGGCCCGCCGGTTGCGCTACAACTGGTTCGCAGCGCTGTTGGAAACCCATCAATTTCAGAAACTGGCTATCGGCCATAACAAAGACGACGACGCAGAGACCTTTTTTATCAAATTGTTGCGCGGTTCGGGACTAGATGGACTAAAAGGTATCCTGGCAAAACGCGAAAATATTATCCGGCCACTGCTGTTTGCTTCCCGCGAAGAAATCCTGACTTATGCAAAGGAACATCAGCTGCCGTTTCGCGAAGACTCTTCAAACGATTCAGACGATTATCTCCGCAACCGCATCCGTCATCACCTGCTCCCTTTTTACGAAACGGAATTCCCGGGCGGAACAAAAGCGCTGGCCGAAAGTCTGGAAAAACTGAAAACAACGGAGGCCATTTTCCGCCAGCTGCTCGAAGAAAAGAAAAACCAGCTTTTCCACCGGACAGATAACGAAATCAGCATTGATAAATCAGCCATTCGGCCTTTGGAGCCCAAAGAGGCCTGGCTTTTTTTTCTTTTGGAAGATTTCGGTTTCAACCGCAGCACCATCGACGACTTTTGCCAAACGCTGGAAGCATCACAAACAGGCCAGATGTTCCATGCGGAAAATTACACCCTTCTCAACGACAGCAACAAACTGATTATAAAAAAAAATGTGCCTGCTTCCGGAAAAGAATTTTTCATAAACGACCTGACCGGAGCTGTGAAAGAACCGCTGCACTTGATTTTTGAACAATTTCCGCATCATCCGGGCTTTTCGTTTGCATCAGACAAAACCATTGCCTACTTTGATGCGGACAAGATCACGCTTCCCTTAAAGCTCCGTCACTGGCAAACGGGAGACCGTTTCGTCCCTTTTGGCATGCGTGGCAGCAAACTGCTGAGCGATTTCTTCTCGGATGAAAAAATCAATCGGTTTGAACGGGAGAACCTTTGGCTGTTGCTTTCGGGAGAAGAGATTATCTGGGTGGTGGGCCATCGTTCCTCTAACCGCTTTCGTGTAACAGGGAAAACAAAACGAATTCTTAAAATTACCTTTCGGCGATAATCTTTTCAGCCCCTCGGCTTTCAGGTTACAAACCTGAAAGAGCAGCGTAGTATCCTTTTGTAGATTGACATTGTTCATCTCATTTGTTTTCTGAAGGAAAAGAATTATTAGAAGTCAACATATGTTAAAACTTTACCTGGTTAGCATATGAAACAAAATATTACTCTATTTTTGCTATCCATTTACATTGAAAAATTTCAATTAGTCAATATGAAACGCATCTCTTTCCTGTTTATCGGCTTGTTTTTGCTGGCAGCCTCCATGTCAGCACAAATTCTGCAGCCGGTTAAATGGTCTTATTCCTCTCAAAAAATTTCCGCTACCGAATACGAATTAATTTTCAAAGCTTCCATCGACAATCCCTGGCATTTATATTCACAGGATATTCCTCAGGCCCCTCCTGCTACAACTTTCAAATTTGAAAAAGACAGCAGTTATACCCTTGTGGGGAAAGTGAGAGAGCTGGGCAATGTCATTCAGGAATACGACAAGAATTTCAATATGGTATTGAAGTATTATTCCGACAGTGTTCGCTTTGTTCAAAATATTAAGTTAAATACTCCCGGCGCTACCGTTAAAGGAGATATCAATTATATGAGCTGTAATGACACCCAGTGTCTGGCGCCACAAGATTTGGATTTCTCTTTTGATTTGGGAAAGGTGAAACCTGCGGCCGTAACAGCAGTTATCGGTACAGAAAAAGCGGTTACAGGAAAGGACAGAATTGACATTGGTGGCCGCAAAAAAGGGCTGTGGGGCTTCTTCATCCTGGCTTTTCTCGGTGGCCTTCTTGGTATTCTGACGCCTTGTGTCTTTCCCATGATTCCCATGACGGTGAGTTTTTTCATGAAAGAGGGCGAAAACAAAGCCAAAGGCAAGATGCAGGCACTCTTGTATGGTTTCAGTATTATTCTGATTTATACGTTTATTGGTTCAGTGCTGGCGGTAATAGCCGGTCCCAACATTGCCAACTGGCTCAGTACAAACTGGGTGCCTAATATTTTATTTTTCCTTATTTTCATGGCTTTTGCGTTTTCGTTTTTTGGCATGTTCGAAATCACTTTGCCCCATTGGGCAGTAAACAAAACGGACCAAAGAGCGGATAAAGGCGGTTTTCTTGGCCCTGTTTTTATGGCCATAACGCTGGTTTTAGTTTCTTTTAGCTGTACCGGTCCTATTGTTGGAACCATTTTGGTAGAATCGGCCGGGGGTCAGATACTCAAACCCATTGTAGGAATGTTCGGCTTTTCGCTGGCTTTTGCCTTGCCTTTCACTATGTTTGCCTTCTTCCCTTCGTGGCTCTCCAATCTGCCCAAATCGGGTGGCTGGCTCAACTCCGTGAAAGTCGTCTTAGGTTTCCTTGAGCTTGCGTTAGCTTTGAAATTTCTAAGTATTGCCGACCAGGCCTATCATTGGCATATTCTCGACCGTGAAGTTTATCTTGCCCTTTGGATTGTGATTTTCTTCCTCATGGGGCTGTACTTTCTCGGGAAACTCAAGTTTGTTTACGATTCGGATGTCTCTTTTGTATCGGTTCCGCGGTTACTGTTGGCCATAATCACTTTCAGTTTTGTAGTTTACATGATTCCCGGCATGTTTGGCGCTCCGTTGAAGGCCTTGTCAGGATATTTGCCACCACAAACCACGCTGGACTTCGATATGAATAAAATTGTACGTGACAATCTCCAGGTTTATGGCAATTCCGGCATGTCAACCGAACCCAAAGAAATTTGCGAAACGCCCAAATACCATGAATTTCTGGATTTGCCGCACGGACTGAAAGGCTACTTCGATTACAAACAGGCAGTGGCTTGCTCCAAAAAGCAAAACAAACCGATTTTCATCGATTTTACCGGTCACGCTTGTGTGAACTGCCGTAAGATGGAAGCGAATGTGTGGTCTGACCCGCGAGTGCTTAAACGGTTACGCAACGACTACATTATTCTGGCGCTTTATGTAGATGACAAGTACAAACTTCCTGAAAACGAATGGGTTCGCTCTACTTACGATGGCAGAATGAAAAAAACCCTCGGCAAGAAAGATGCCGATTTTCAGATTACCAAATTCGGGGTAAACGCACAGCCGTTTTATGTGCTGATGGACAGCAAAGGAGATGTGCTGGTACAGCCCAAAGCTTACGACCTGAATGTGGATCATTTTGTGAAGTTTCTGGATAAAGGATTGAAAAATTACAAAACAGGGAAAAGTCTGTTTAACATAAACAGGAAATAGGCGAACAAAAGCCATTTACAAATCCCGCACCGAAATCGCCCAAAACTTTCCCGGCTGATATTTTTGCACCCTGAATCTTCCACCCCGGCAAGCTGGTTCCACATGCTCCAATGTTTTACCGGACACATACTTTTTTGGAGAAGAAACCTTTACACTTATTTTTCTTATCTTTGACGTAAGAATATGACTTTTGTCTTATCGAAAAATAATTTCTAACCTGTTTTTTACAAAGAAAGGGGGCCTAACATTATTAAAAAGAAATATAATTACAGATTTGTTAGCCGGCTATCAGTTTTGACAGAGGTGTAACACGCCGATGCAACCGCGAAAACAAACACTGTAATTTTTTGCTTCTCACAAAAAAAAAGAAGCAAACATTTTCAACCATCTGACAAATTATTGATCAAACCTTAAATTACCAAAAATGAAAAATCTATTAAAAATTACTTTCGGCTTATTCTTTCTGAGTATTCTGTTTATGGGTTGCACCAAAAAAGCTGATAATTCAACAAAGAATTACATAAAATATGACAACAAAGAATATGACCTATCCAGTGGAGGCATTTTCTCCGGCGATTTCGGAACAAAGCAGGCACATCTTACCGGCACGGTTCAGGGATACCCTATAAGCCTTTTACTTATTTCATCAGGATTTACACTCCATGAAGTTGGTGGAATTGTTGATTCCATATCCGGAACCGGATCCGGAATTGTATTTGAAGCTTTTTCTGCCAGTCAGGACAAACTGGATGAAGGTCAATATGTATTTGATTCATTATCCTTGGAAAATCCGGGAACATTTCAATATTCAGATGCTGTTTTTGATTATAACTCTGCAACTGAAGTAGGCACAGAGGTTGAAATGAATGCCGGAACCTTTTCGGTAAAAAAGAGCGGAAACGATTATGAGATAACTTTCGATTGTAAAACTTATGGCGGAAAAACCGTTACCGGCTATTATAAAGGAAGCATAAAATCATACATAGTCATAAATAAAGCATTAAAAAACAAAGCTTATAAGGTTCCCGGATGGAATTTTATTCCATAACACAGGAGGAATCATCCGGAATACTTTGATAAATTTTAAAAAAACACGGCTTATATTTTGATATAAAAAATATTTATCTACTTTTGCCGTATTAAAACAAATCAAAAAGAATGCTTAACAGGTCAAACATCTTTTTTTACAGCTTTTATTACTTTTATTTTAAAAGTATTAAGGGGCTGTATATGGTTTGACGTCAATAAAATAATTAAACAATATCATAAAAAGTCCCGAATGTTGTTCGGGACTTTTTTTTTTGAATAAAATAAAAGGAATATGAAAATAGCCATGCAGGGTGTACGAGGAGCTTTTCACGAAATAGCCATTCGGAAATATTTTAAAGGGGAAGCATATGAAACGGTTCCGTGTGCATCTTTTAACGAACTATTTGATGCTTTGCGGTTTCAAGAGGCCGATTACGGCATGGTGGCTATCGAAAACTCCATAGTTGGAAGTATTCTGCCCAACTATACGCTATTGCGTGAGTCGGGGTTACGCATCCTCGGTGAGGTGTATTTGCGTATAAAACAACACCTGCTGGCGCTTCCCGATCAAACACCGGACGACATCAAAAAAGTCTATTCACATCCAATGGCTTTGCAGCAATGCCGCGAGTTTCTAACGCCCATGCGCAGAAAAGGTGTTCAGCTGGTCGATTCGGAAGATACCGCGCTGAGCGCAAAATGGATTAGCGAAGGAAACATGAAAGGGGTAGCTGCCATCGCCAGCCGGCTGGCTGCAAAGCTGTACAACCTCGACATACTGGCTGAAAATATCGAAACCAATAAAATGAATTACACTCGTTTTCTGATTGTTTCGCACGAAGAAAATTACCAAAGTCACTTAAACGGACAGCAAATCAACAAAGCGTCGCTCTGTTTTGTTTTGCCGCATCAGCAGGGCCGGCTTTCGGATGTGCTTTCCGTATTGTCGTTTTACAAAATCAACATTACCAAAATACAGTCGTTACCCATTGTCGGACAGGAGTGGGAATATCTTTTTTATGTGGATGTTGATTTTTCCGGCTACGAAAAATATCGCCAGTCGCTGGATGCCATTAGGCCGTTGCTCAGCGAATTAACTATTTTGGGAGAGTATGAGAAAGGAGGGAAAGTTCATGAAAATTAAAACGGCACACCGACTGGAAGTTGTCAGCGAATACTATTTTTCGCGTAAACTCAAAGAAATCGCTGCATTACGTCAGCAGGGAATCGACGTGATAAATCTCGGTATTGGCAGTCCGGATATGGCACCGGCAGAAGAGGTTATTGAAACTGTGGTGTGCGAAAGCCGCAAACCGGAGAATCATGCTTACCAAAGCTATTCCGGCATTCCGGCACTGCGGGAAGCTTACGCTAACTGGTACCGGGAATTTTTCGGCGTTCAGCTGAATCCCGAAAATGAAATTCTCCCGCTGATGGGTTCCAAAGAGGGAATTATGCATGTTTCCATGGCTTTTCTCAATCCTGGTGACGAAGTATTGATTCCCAACCCGGGCTATCCGGCTTATTCGGCTGTGGCACGATTACTGGGAGCACGTATTCGTTATTTTGATTTAACGGAAGCGAACCTATGGTATCCCGATTTGGATGCCCTGGAAAAAACCGATTTGTCCGGCGTGAAGATCATGTGGGTCAATTATCCCAACATGCCCACCGGTACCCGGGCTTCCGCAGAACTTTTTACAGCGCTTACAGCCTTTGGCCTTCGTCATAACATTTTGATTGTCAACGATAATCCGTATAGTTTCATTTTAAATGAAGAGCAACTGAGTTTGTTGAGCATTCCGGGAGCGAAAGAGATTGCGCTGGAGCTGAATTCGTTGAGCAAATCGCACAACATGGCGGGCTGGCGGATGGGTATGCTGGCCGGTCATTCCGAATATGTCAGCGCCGTTTTGCAGGTGAAAAGCAACATGGATTCGGGGATGTTTAAGCCGTTGCAACTGGCAGCAGTGAAAGCTTTGCAGCAGCCGGGGAATTGGTATCGGCAGCTGAATGAAATTTACAGGGAGAGAAGAAATGTTGCTTTTGAAATTCTAAATGCATTGCAATGCACTTACGATAAAAACCAGACGGGCATGTTTGTGTGGGCAAAAATTCCCGGAGAAAGCCAGGGTTCGGAGCAATTTTCGGACAGTATTCTGGAAAAGAATCAGGTGTTTCTAAGTCCGGGGTTTATTTTCGGTTCGGGCGGAACACGTTACGTTCGTCTTTCGCTCTGCACCGAAAAAAGCCGTTTGCAGGAAGCAGCCTCACGAATAAAAAAGAAATCAATCATCAAACAGGAGATATTTTCATGATAAACGTTTGTATTGTAGGCATCGGGCTCATTGGCGGCTCCATGGCACTGGATTTGAAAAAACGTGAGTTTGCCCAAAAGGTTGTCGGCGTGGACATCAATCCGCAGCATGCAAACATTGCCAAACTCAGCAGGTTGGTGGATGAAACCACGGACTTGAAAGAAGCTGTATCTCAATCCGATTTGATTATCATTGCCACTCCCATTGATGTAACTAAAAGGCTGTTGCCGGAGATATTAACACTTTGCGAGGGCACGGAAAAAGTAATTACCGATGTGGGCTCCACCAAAGCCGGGATTCTTCAAAAGATTCAAAGTCATCCCAACCGGGCTCAGTATGTGGCTTCACATCCTATGGCAGGAACGGAATTTTCGGGACCAATGGCAGCCATGAGCAGGTTGTTCGACTACAAAACGGCTATTATTTGTGACGAGGAGCACAGTGCACCGCAAGCACTGACGCTGGTAAAACAAATGTACAAAACCCTGCACATGAAAGTCATCTTCATGCAGCCGCATGAACATGATGTGAGCGCTGCTTATGTGTCGCATATTTCGCACATTTCCGCTTTTGCCTTGTCGCTGGCGGTGCTGGAAAAGGAAAAAGATGAAAAACGCATCCTCGACCTCGCCAGCGGAGGTTTCGCTTCCACGGTACGGCTGGCAAAAAGTTCGGCGGAAATGTGGGTACCGGTTTTTGAACAGAATTCAGATTATGTGCTGGAGGTATTGAACACTTACATTGAAAAATTACAATGCTTCCGGGAGGCTATTGATAAAAAAGACCATCAACAACTGGCAACCCTGATTCACGAATCCAATAAAATTCAAAAAATACTTTAAAACTGTTATATCATGCCAAAGAATTTGCAAATCAAACCTTTATCTGAATGGGAAGAATACAACGGGCGGCCTTTTGTGGTAGCCGGACCGTGTAGCGCCGAATCGGAAAAACAAGTTATGGAAACAGCACTCGGACTAAAAAAGGCCGGCAGAACGGACATGCTGCGTGCCGGTATCTGGAAACCACGGACACGTCCCAACAGCTTTGAAGGAGTCGGGTCAAAAGGTTTATCCTGGCTGAAAAAAGCGAAAAAAGAAACCGGCCTGCCGTTGACTATTGAAGTAGCCAATGCCACGCATGTTTACGAAGCCCTGAAATTCGGTGTAGACGTTTTGTGGCTCGGCGCCCGTACCACGGCTAATCCTTTTGCCGTGCAGGAGATTGCCAATGCGCTGGAAGGCGCAGATGTGGGCGTCCTTATCAAAAACCCGGTGAACCCCGACCTGGAACTTTGGGTAGGTGCCATCGAGCGTATTTACCAGGCCGGCATCCGGAAAATCGGACTGATACATCGCGGATTTTCAACTTACGAAAAAACGACCTATCGCAACCTGCCCCAGTGGCAGATTCCCATTGAGATGAAAAGCCGCCTGCCGGAAATCCCCATGCTGAATGATCCCAGCCATATCGGTGGCGATGCCGCTTTACTTTTGGATATTTCCCAAAAAGCCATGGATTTGAATTTTGATGGTTTGATGATTGAATCGCACATCAACCCTAAAGTGGCGCTGAGTGATGCCAAACAGCAAATTACTCCGGCAGAGCTGGGAATTTTGCTTGATAAACTGGTTTTACGTAGTCCCCGGCCCCAAGACGAACGACAGCTGAATGTACTGGAAGAGCTGCGCGGGAAAATCGACTGGCTTGACGATCAGTTTCTGGAACTGATTGAACAGCGCATGCAGGTGGTGGAAACCATCGGTGAGTACAAGAAACGAAACAATATCAGTATTTTACAAAACAAACGATGGGAAGACATTATTTACAAAAGTATTGAAAAAGGAGCCAAAAAAGGGCTGAGCCGCGAGTTTATCAACCGCACTTTCAAAGCTATCCACCAGGAATCTATCAACCACCAAATGGAGATACTGAACGGAAAACCAAAGGAGAAATAAAATGCTTTAAGGCTCTTAATTTTAAGGGGACTTCTAATAATTCCTTTCTTTCAAGAAACAAATGAGATGAACAATACCAATTATGATTCTAAATTGCCGATAAATAAATTGAATTATTTTTATCTTTATTGCGGCAGGAAATCTTTGAATAGCCTAAGCTATTGAAAGATTTTCTAACAATAAGAAAGGTAAAAAGGAACAATTGATATCGCCAATTCAGGATCATTGTTGGTATAACATGCAAGGCATAAATTTTTCTGAATAGCCGTAGCTATTGATAAAAATTTTAACGCTGTCAGATTGTTTATCACATTTGTTCCCATGGGGTTTCCAGAGTTTTTCATATACTTCTTCAAATTTTCTTGCATTATCCCGATAGTACATCAAAAATTTTCATCGTCTATAAAAAACTCTGAAAATCTTGATGCGAAGTAATTATTAGAAGTCCCCTTACTTTAGTTTGTCAAAATAATCTTCCTTCGAGATTTGTTCCAGTATGGCTTTCTCATCCATAAAATCTTTTTGTTGCAATTTTTTATACCAGACTTTAGCCTCCGTATAATTTTTTTGCTGTGCCAATACTTTTATGATATTGGCGTATAAAAAGCCATAAGGATAAGCAGGATTTTTATCAATAGCCTTTTTAAAATCTTCGTAGGCTTTCTGAAAATCGCCGTTATCAAAAGCATCATATCCTTGGTTGATGGCCTTGTTCATCTCCGGGTCGAGAATCAGACCAAAAATGGAAAAACAGTGGTCATTACAATTTTCAATCACATCCACATAGCGAATCTTTTTGTCGGGCTTTGGAAAGAACAGTTTAAAAGTAAGTTTTTCACCTTTCCATTTAAACCGGTAAACATCAGGGCAAACAGGGATTCCCTCCGACCGCAGGAGATAAATCTTTTTTTTAGTTTGAATATTTTGAAGATAAATGTGCTTGCTGGCACAAAAGTAACCGGAAGGAGCCTGATTTTCGATGGTCAGTTCAATCATAAAACCATTTTCCCGGTAACTCACCTCATTAACAAGAAAAGGATGGGTAGCCACAGCAAAATTTGGCACTTTAATGGTTTGTCCCCAGAGCGGTGTCAGCCAAATGAGTAAAATAAAAGTTAACAGTCCCGGATATCTTGTGTTCATTATATTTCCCTTTTTCGAAACAAGCAAAAAAGCCACGAAACCTGTGCTCCGTGGCTTTTCTCACTTAAAAGAATAATCTGATTATTTTTTCTTTTTACCAATAGCAAAATCAAGACCTACAGACACAGCCCAGGTTTTCTTCGCATATTTAGTAGTATAAGGCACTGCGGTTCCGGCCACATCATAAGATCCCGGAATAGTCTGACTTTGATATTTCACAATATACCCGCCAAACTGAAGGGTAACAGCATCGCTTAATTTCCATGCACCACCGGCGCCAACAGTATTTGTATTAAGACTGTAGCTTAAATCACTTTGGTAGGAAGGATTTACACCGGTTGTAGTATGAAGATAACCGAGGCTCAGCAGAAGACTTTTGGAAACATTAAATTCTGCGCCAAGAGCGAATTCCTGAGAGTTCTTTTTGATATTTGCGTTTACATTTTTCCAACCGGTTTTAGAATCCCAGTAGGTGTGATAGCCTGCCTGCAGAGAAATCATTTTGCTCACATTAATTTTGGCGCCAACGGAGAGCATTGCCGGCATATCAGCATTTACTTTTCCACCATTAGGATACATTTCAATGGGTGATCCATCAGCATTCATTCCAATCACAAAACCTTTACCGGCAGGGGTGGTATTGGTCAGGGTCATTTTGGTTTTAAACTCATATTTAATACCGAAGTTCAGGTTATCATCCATAAAAGAGAGGTTAACACCAAGGATAGGAGTATAACCGTTCCCGGACTGGCTGACATCTATATCCTGGTCTCCCATCAGTTTAGCGCCGCCATACATTTGTGTTGCCTGTACAATGAACTGATCGGCCATGGTGGCATACTTTGTTGAAGCGCCATAATAAGTTGTCTGAATTGTATTAAAGTTCATGGCATCAACCTGAGCCTGGGTAAGACCTAAACCTAACAAACTAGAGGTCATGGCAGTAGCCTGATCTTGTGTAATAGCTCCGGCTGCCAGAGCCTGTGAAATGGTTGCTCCACCCAAACCGGCGTCGAGCAAAGGATTGATACCATCTCCGGCACCTTTATACAACTGTGAAGCCCCCGAAGCCTGAGTGGCACCGGCGGTTAACTGATCACCAACACCCTTCATAAAGGTATCGGCACGAACTGAGCCGGCGGCTGTATTTAACTTAATATCTCTGATGTGTCCTTTGTAGGAATTTCTTGCCATAACATAACGGACACCTGCAAAAACAGAAACGTGATCAGAAATAGCATAGCTGACACCCATCTGGAGACCAAAATAAATAGAAGTGCCTTTAATAGCCATGTCAACGGAATAACCGGTAACACCGAGACCGGAAAATGCGCCCACAAGAGAGGAAATGGGCATTTCAGCCATTGGGATGCCCTTGGAAAAATCGGCACTACCACCGCCGCCGACAATGTTAAAACCCAACGAAAATGCCCAGCGATTCATCTTGTAAGCAACATAGAGGCTGGGGAACATTGGTGCACTTACCGTTCCTGTAAAAGTAGAATGATTAAGATACTTGAAACTGTTGTCAATTGTCTGCGTTTGGAAAATTGACTGATTACTCAGGGAAATGTACAAACCATCCGCGAGCTTTGTAAGACCGGCAGGATTGTAATACACAGCATCAATACTTGTTGATGCATCGCGTACCAACATACGCGACCATGCTGTACTTTGATTGGTATTGGTTACCAAACCTCCTGCAAATGCAAGATTAACAACCAACAGCAAACTGAAAAAAGAGACAGTAAATTTTTTCATAGGATTGTGAGTTTAATTTATTAATGTTATTTGAGGCTAATATAGAGATATTTCGTTCAAAAAAAGCAACTTATAGAAAAAAAATAAATCCAATTTATGAAAGAAATAAAAAACTGCTAAATAATCACAGAGCGTAATGCACTGTTATACAGCAAATAAAGCAGCTTATTCATAGTCTTAATAAACAAGAAAATATTTTTATATTTTTTGATTTTTCAGCCAGTTTCGGGCATTTACAAAGGCTTTCAACCATGGGCTTGCTTCATCTTTTTCCCGTCCGGAAGCATAAAAAGCCCATTGCCATGGGAAAATAGAACGCTCTAAGTGAGGCATCATAGCCAAATGACGACCATTGTTGGAGCATACGGCTGCTGCTCCCCAGTCGGAGCCATTGGGATTGCCCGGGTATTGCTCGTAACTGTACGAAATCGAAATACAATACTTGTCACGGTAGTAAGGGAAACTGAACTTACCTTCGCCGTGAGCCACCCATACCCCCAGCCGCTGTCCGGCCAGATTTTTCAACATAACAGAATTATTCTCATGAATACTCACATTAATAAAACCGGACTCAAACTTACCGGAGTCATTGGGTAACATACGCGGCTTTTCAGGGTGCTCGGGATAAACAAGACCTAATTCCATCATCAGCTGGCAGCCGTTGCAGACGCCGAGACTGAGCGTGTCTTTTCTTTCATAAAAATCATCCAATGCTTTCCGGGCTTTTGCATTATAGAGAAAAGCCCCGGCCCAGCCTTTGGCAGAGCCCAGCACATCAGAGTTGGAAAAGCCGCCCACAAAAACCACAAGCCCCACATCCGACAAATCTTCTCTGCCCGATACCAGGTCGGTCATGTGAATATCTTTCACGCGAAAACCCGCGATATGCAACGCATATGCCATTTCGCGGTCGCCGTTTACGCCTTTTTCGCGAATAATAGCAGCAACAGGTGCCTGAACGTTAGCCTGTTTCCCTACAATATTTTTGATTTTTCCGGAGAAATTTCTCTTGAAATGAAACTGTAAATCCTGCCGTTTAAAATTCTTAAACCGGGCATGTGCGCGCGAGCTTTCCGTTTGCTTCTGGTCAAACAGATAAGATGTCTGATACCAGATATCCCGGAAACGGACAATGTCCAGTTCAAAAAGTTTGTCCTGATGATGTAACTTCAACTTACGATCGGGAATGATTTCACCGAGAGCATAATGCACAACGCCAGCCTCATTCAAAACTTTTTCCACAGCTTTTTCATCGGCAACCTGAATCACAACAGCTGGTTTTTCACTAAACATCAAACGGATGAAGTCCTTTTCACCAAAGGCATCTGTAATAATTTCCATGCCTGATTCAACATTGGCAAAATTCATCTCCAGCAAGGTGGTTATGAGTCCTCCGGCGGAAACATCGTGGCCGGCCAGAATTTTCTCTTCAGTAATCAGTTGTTGCAAAGCATTAAAAGTCTTTTTAAAATAAGCAGCATCTTTCACGTCGGGGCACTCCTGCCCCACCCGGTTCAATGTTTGGGCAAAACTACTGCCGGCAAGGCCGAAACCTAAAAGGGAGAAATCCACATAAATAAGCTTTGTCCCGACGCTGGTCTTCACCACCGGACTCAGGCTTTTTCTGATATCGCTCACTTCACCCACAGCAGAAATAATCACCGTTCCGGGAGCATACACCACCTTGCCATTACCATATTTTTGTGTCATGGAAAGGGAGTCTTTTCCGGTAGGAATCGGAATACCGAGCTCAATGGCAAAATCACTGACTGCTTTCACGGCCGTGTAGAGCCGGGCATTTTCTCCCGGATTTCGCGCAGGCCACATCCAGTTGGCACTCAACGATACGCCGTTTAATCCTCCCTCAACAGGAGCCCAAAGCAAATTTGTAAGCGCCTCACTGATAGCCAGCCGCGAACCTGTTGCGGCATCCGTTAACGCTGCCGCCGCTGCATGCCCCAACGCCGTAGCAATTCCTTTCTTCCCCTGATAATCCAGTGCCATAACACCTAGATTATTCAACGGCAGCTGCAAAGGGCCGGCACACTGCTGCAAAGCCACGCGTCCCGTAACCGACCTGTCTACTTTGTTGGTGAGCCAGTCTTTGGAAGCAACAGCCTCGAGATGTAACACATTAACAAGGTATTCCTCAAAGTATGCCGCTTCGTAAATTACTTTTTTAAACTTGTTGGTTTGGGTGGTATCGTTCAGCACTGTCCGGGGCGGCTTCCCAAAAAGATATTCTAATTTTAAATCCACCGGACAGGCATCTTCATCATCATCTTTTACTACCAGCCTGTGGTCAGCTTTCACTTCGCCAACCTTGTAAAGCGGAGCTCTTTCACGCAAAGCGATATTTTCAAGAACAGGCATATCTTTTTCTTTGATAACCAGCCCCATGCGCTCCTGCGATTCGTTACCGAGAATTTCTTTAAAAGACAGGGTAGGATCACCGAGCGGCAGTTTTCCCACTTCAATAACAGCGCCCGTTTCCTCCACCAGCTCCGAGAGGCTGTTGAGATGTCCGCCGGCTCCGTGGTCATGGATAGAAACAATGGGATTTTTTTCGGATTCGACCATCGCCCGGATAGCATTGGCCACCCGTTTTTGCATTTCGGGATTGGCACGTTGTACGGCATTCAACTCCGTACCCTGTCCGTACTGACCGGTGGCAACCGATGAAACCGCCCCGCCCCCCATACCAATTCGGTAATTATCACCTCCGAGCACCACAATAATATCTCCCGCTTCGGGAATCTCTTTTTGGCTGTCTTTTTTATTGGCAAAACCGACGCCTCCGGCCTGCATGACCACCTTGTCATAGGCATAAGTTTTGCCTTCCTCTTCATGTTCAAAAGTCAGGAGGCTGCCGTTAATGAGCGGCTGACCGAATTTATTACCAAAATCAGAAGCTCCGTTGGAAGCTTTAATAAGAATCTCATCCGGAGCATGGTAGAGCCAGGGTCGCGGCTGAATATTGTTTTCCCACGGCCGCACACTATCAAGCCGCGGATAGGAGGTCATATAAACGGCAGTTCCGGCCAACGGAATACTGCCTTTGCCACCGGCCATACGGTCGCGAATCTCGCCCCCACTCCCGGTAGCCGCGCCATTAAAAGGTTCCACCGTTGTAGGGAAATTATGCGTTTCTGCTTTCAGCGAAAGTACAGAGGAAATCTCACGAATCTCAAAAAAATCAGCTTTATCCTGACAGGCAGGAGCAAATTGCTCAATCTTCGGGCCTGCCACAAAGGCTACATTGTCTTTGTAGGCCGAAACCAGCCTGTCCGGACTAACTTTGGAAGTCTTTTTGATAAGTGCAAACAAACTCTCAGGCATCTCTTTGCCATCGATCACAAAACTACCGTTAAAAATTTTATGACGACAATGCTCAGAGTTGATTTGGGCAAAACCATAAATCTCCGAATCGGTAAGCTCCCGGTTTAATTTTTTGCTGATTTCTTCGAGATAAGCCACCTCCTCCTCACTAAGCGCCAGGCTTTCTTTTTCGTTGTAAGCTTTAATGTCATCGATATATTTTATTGGTTCGGGCTTCTTGTCAATACTCAGCGATTGCTGGCCTAAACCGTTGTACAACTGTTGCAGCATGGGATCAAAAGCCGTATCCGGATTATCTGCTTTCTTAAACTCTTCCATCCGCAGGATCCCTTTAATACCCATATTCTGTGTAATTTCGACAGCGTTGGTACTCCAGGGGGTAATCATTTCCTTTCGCGGGCCGACAAAAAAGCCTTCCTGCTGCTCTTTGGGACAAAGCTTTGACCCGCCAAAAAGCCAGATCAATTTCCGGTGGTCTTTTACCAAAAGCTGATTATTAGTTTTTACTACAATGTAACGACGCTGGTCAGAAGAATAAAAATAAATCATAAGTGTGGACTTAGGGCAAACTGCCTGCAAATATAGGAAATGCTTTGTCTTTTCTGAAATTATGGCAAATTTTTTAAAATCTTCGGTGAAGAGCAATTCATTAGCACTCAAAAGTCTCAACGCCCTGAAAATCAGCCTTAGCCGAAGAGAATGTTTTTCTATTCCGGCCAAAATATAAGAAAGTATTGTGGAATAATAAAAAAAATGTACTAAAATGTTTTCCGAATAAGAAATAGGAGTACTTTTGCACATTATTAATTATCTATTATTTTATTACAACACAATGAAAAAAGGAACAGTAAAATTCTTCAATGAATCTAAAGGATTTGGATTTATTATTGAAGAAGATTCAAAAAATGAGTACTTCGTACACATTTCAGGATTAATTGACAAAATCCACGAAGGTGACGATGTGGAATTTGAATTAAAAGAAGGTAGAAAAGGTTTAAACGCCACAGATGTTAAAGTAATTTAATGTTTATTCTTTAACTTTCTTATTATTAAAAAAGGGCCGTCAGAAATGACAGCCCTTTTTTTTTTGCAGTCTGTTTTCACGGAAAGGCTTCTCAGGATTTCTTATTGGCATGGCAATCTTTTTCCTGCAAAGGTAAAAGAAAAGGCTTTCTCTTGTCTGCTCCAACAGCAACAACAGAAAGCCTTTAAAGCTTACAAAAAAAGTCGGCCGCTCGGGTGTTAGCCTAAAAATCTCTCCGCTTCAATGGCAGCCATGGCACCGGTTCCGGCAGCCGTTACAGCCTGGCGA
Organism: uncultured Bacteroidota bacterium; assembly: GCA_913009685.1. Classification (GTDB taxonomy): domain Bacteria; phylum Bacteroidota; class Bacteroidia; order Bacteroidales; family F082; genus Sulfidibacterium. The sequence goes on along the minus strand of CAJVXP010000007.1, from coordinate 3,817 downwards.
TAATGTTTGTCCTGCACATCGCCGGCGGCAAAAATGCCGGGCACGTTGGTAGCTGTCGAGTCGGGTTTGGTAATAAGGTATCCCGTTTCATCCATATCAAGTTTCCCCACAAAAAGGTCGGTATTGGGCTTGTGTCCGATAGCCAAAAAGAAACCATCGATATCAATTTTTTTCTCTTCGCCGGTTTTATTGTTCACCAAGACAGCGCCATTCAGTGCTTTGGTAAATCCCTGTTCCACGCCGACAATCTCTTTCACTTCGTGATTCCACAACACTTCGATATTGGGTGTGCTGAGTACTTTGTTCTGCATGGCTTTGGAGGCACGCAACTGATCACGACGATGAATCAAATAGACTTTCCGGCACATATTGGCGAGATAAGTTGCTTCTTCGGCAGCCGTATCACCGCCACCCACAACGGCAACATCTTTGCCTTTATAAAAGAATCCGTCACAAGTGGCGCAAGCTGAAACGCCACCGCCTTTGAATTTCTCTTCCGATTCCAGTCCGAGATATTTTGCTGTGGCACCTGTGGCGATAATGACAGTTTCTGCCAATAATTCAGTGCCATCATCAATTTTTATTTTAAAAGGACGTTTGGTTGTATCAATTTCAGAGACCATTCCCCAACGGATATCTGCACCGAAACGTTCAGCCTGTTTCTGCATATCTTCCATCATTTTGGGGCCATCAATTCCTTCGGGATAACCGGGGAAGTTGTCCACCTCCGTAGTGGTAGTAAGCTGTCCGCCGGGCTCCATACCCTGGTAAACAATGGGCTTTAAATCAGCGCGGGAAGCATAAATTGCAGCAGTATATCCGGCAGGGCCGGAACCAATAATCAAACATTTGGTTGTTTCCATATAATTAAATATTTAGATTTCTGTTTTTGTTAGGTTCTTATGTTATCAAAACAAATGCCAAAAGACATTCTGCGGGAACAGCACATCTTTTTGGCAGCTTTTAAAGAGATGTGAAATGGCGATGAAACACGGAACTTTAACCTTCCAACTCTATGCTGACAAAATCCATCTTCCCACCCAAAGGCGGATTGAGTTTCCGGATTTTCAAACGTACATGTTTCACCTGTGGGAAATTGGTCTTTACACTTTCCAAGATGCGGCGGCCCACATGCTCCAACAGCTTCGATTTAACCTCCATCTCGGCCTTCAACACCTGAAAGACTTCCTGATAGTTGACCGTATCATGCAGATTATCGGTTTGTTCGGCTTTGGTAGTGTCCACCTCTAAAAACAAATCGCAACGGAATTTAGTGCCAATGACCTGCTCCTCTTTAAAACAGCCGTGATAGGCAAAAAATTCCATTCCTTCAATTGATATGACTGACATATTATTTTCTTTGATGCTAAGATTTGTTTCGGTAACAATATTACAGAATTATTCTTTTCTTCCCAACTCATATAGTCCGATTTCGATGCGGCGTAATGTCTCTTCCTGACCGATAAGGGCAATGATATCAAACAAATGCGGCCCCTTCAATGCACCCACAATCAGCAGTCGGAAAGCATTCAGCACGGCGCCCATGCTATATTCTTTTTCTTCTATCCACTTTTTTACGACGGATTCAGCATTTCCCGAAGAGAAATTATCCAAGCCGGACAACAGTGTTTTCAGCTCCGTCATTTGATCATAAGAAACCTGTTTCCATCGTTTTTTCACAGCTTTGGGGTCAAATTCTGAAGGAGCTTTGAAAAAGAAGTCCGCCTGATCCCATAATTCGTGAACAAAGTGCGCCCGCTCTTTTACAAGTCCAACCACTTTCTCAATATAGTCGATATCGGCTATAACGCCTTCCTTTTTGATGAAGGGAAGAAACTGCCCGGCCAGCTCTTTGTTACTTTTCTTCAGCATATACTGATGGTTAAACCATTTGGCTTTTTCAGGATTAAAACGAGAGCCTGATTTTCCGACTCTTTCGATGGAGAAAGCGGCAGACATTTCGTCGAGACTGAAAATTTCGCGTTCGTCACCCGGATTCCATCCCAGCAATGCCAGCATATTGATAAAGGCTTCCGGGAAATAGCCATCTTCGCGGTAACCACGCGTGGTCTCTCCTGTTTTGGGGTCGGTCCACTGCAACGGAAAAACCGGAAATCCCAACCGATCGCCATCGCGCTTGCTGAGTTTTCCTTTTCCATCTGGCTTGAGCAACAGTGGCAGATGAGCAAACTGCGGAGTTTCCCAGCCAAAAGCATCATACAACAAAACATGAAGCGGCAGCGAAGGCAACCACTCTTCGCCGCGGATGACATGGCTTATTTTCATCAAATGATCGTCCACCACGTTAGCCAAATGGTATGTTGGCATCCCGTCCGACTTAAACAAAACCTTATCGTCCAAGACATTAGCCTGAACTTCTATTGTGCCGCGAATCAAATCATCCATCCGGACAGTTTGGTCTTCAGGCATTTTGAAACGAATTACAAAAGGTGTATTAGCTTCCAGTAATTTTTGCGTTTCGGCTTCGGTAAGCGCCAGCGAATTCTTCAAACGCTTCCTTTCGGCAGCATTATAAGTAAATGTTTCTTTCTTAGCTTCAAATTTTTTTCGCAGTTCAGTTAGCTCCTCCGCCGTATCAAAAGCATAATAAGCATGTCCGGAAACCATTAGCCGATCGGCATATTCTTTATACATGGCTTTCCGCTCCGATTGTTTGTAAGGCCCGTAATCTCCACCTTTGGTAACACCTTCATCAAATTCAATTCCGCACCAGTCGAAAGCCCGGATAATATAATCTTCTGCTCCGGGGACAAAACGAGTTTGGTCGGTATCTTCGATACGAAGGATAAACTTACCACCGTTTTTTCTTGCAAAAAGATAATTGTACAAGGCTGTCCTAACGCCGCCAATGTGCAACGGACCGGTAGGGCTGGGCGCAAAACGCACCCGGATATCATGCTCACTCATGTGCTTCTGTTTTGAGAGGCAAAGATATGAAAAAGCAGGGAGAGGATGTGGGGATGTGAGGATGTGGGGATGTGAGGATGTGAGGATGTGGGATGTGGGGATGTGAGGATGTGGGGATGTGAGGATGGGGGGATGTGGGATATAAGCGGACGTTTATGGTATTTGGTGCCATCATATAAAAAAGCCATTATTTTTGTCCCATGAAAATTGATGTCATACCTTACGCTTCGGCCATACGTCCCGATTTGATTAAAAACCGGCATGTGATTGTGATTGATGTGTTGCGGGCATCTTCGGTGATGGTAACGGCTTTTGCCAACGGCGCCAAAGCGTTTATTCCGGTCAGGACAGTGGAAGAAGCACACCAAAAAGCACTCGATCTTCCCGGGGAAGAAGTATTGCTTTGCGGCGAACGCGACACTCAAATTATTGACGGTTTTCATTTGGGAAATTCGCCACAGGATTACACACGCAACAAGGTGCAGGGGAAAACACTGATTTTTACCACCTCCAACGGAACACAGGCACTAAATCGGTTACAGGAAGCTGCGGAAGTTTTTATAGGTTCTTTTCTGAATATGAGCGCCCTGGTCAGGAAGTTTCAGGCATTGGACAATGTTGTACTTGTCTGCTCGGGAACCAACAACAATTTTTCGATGGACGATGCCATGTGCGCTGCTTTGTTCATTGACGAAATTATGAAAAAGAAAGCGGTTGCTCTTTCTGATTTTTCAATAACGCTGCTGAAAGCTTTCCGTAAGGACAACGGTGACCTCCACAAACTTTTGAAAGATTGTTATCATTTGAATCTGCTTAAACGCAACGGATTTGAAAAAGATGTAGCGTACTGCCTGCAAAAAAATATATCGGACGTTGTGCCGGAAATGAA
>CAJVXP010000006.1 GCA_913009685.1 uncultured Bacteroidota bacterium | reverse complement strand
CTGCTATCGGCTTGCAGGAAGTCAACGTGCTGGCTTCCGTCGCCATTGACAGGAAAACGCCTGTGGCTGTTACCACCCTTAATGCCAAATCAATTGCCGATAATTTGGGCAGCCAGGATTTACCTGAAGTCCTGAGTAATACACCGAACGTGTATGCTACCCCAACCGGTGGTGGATATGGTGATTCCCGTATTAATGTTCGTGGTTTTGACCAAAGGAATGTTGCTGTTTTGATCAATGGTATCCCCGTTAACGACATGGAAAACGGATGGGTTTACTGGTCAAACTGGGCAGGTCTGGGTGATGCTGTACGCACCATTCAGATTCAGCGTGGTTTGGGGGCTTCCAAATTAGCCATTAATTCAGTTGGTGGTACTATCAACATTATCACCAAAACCACTGACATGAAAAAAGGCGGATCTCTCCAGTTTTCCATGACAGATTATGGTCGTACAAAAGAGATGCTGTCACTCTCCTCCGGGCTTCTGAAATCCGGAACTTCTATTACTTTTGTGGGTTCACACACACAAGGCCCCGGATATATCTCTGCTACATGGGTAAAAGCATGGTCTTACTTCCTGTCCGTTTCTCAGAAGATCAATAAAAACAATCAGTTGGTTTTTACCCTGATTGGTGCTCCGCAGCAACACGGCCAGAGAAATGGTTATTACATGCTTACACAGAAGATGTTTGATAAATACGGCCCCAAATACAACGAAAACTGGGGATGGCGTGGTGGCGAACTGCTGAATGAACGCGTTAACTATTACCACAAACCGCAAGCAGCTTTGAACTGGTACTGGAAGATCAACGAAAAAGGTCATCTTGCTACTTCTGCTTACTATTCCTTTGGAAGAGGTGGCGGATCCGGCCCCTTAGGATATAATGCCAATGGCCACTATTATAAATATGAGCCCCCGATGACAGCCAGCGGTCAATACGACTGGGATGCTTTGGCCAGTTACAATGCCAGCAATATCGATGAAGCTAACGCACGCTCTCTTGGTGCCTATACAATTAAAAGGGGTGATACCGTTTTCATGGCACGTTCACAGCACATTATCCGTAACTCGGTCAATAGCCATAAATGGTACGGTTTACTGTCCACATTGAATTACAACTTCAGCGACATGCTGACACTGACCGCCGGTATTGACATGCGTCATTACAAAGGTGAGCACTACCGTGAGGTAAGAGATCTCCTTGGTGGCGATTACTGGTCTGATCGTGCTTTTGGCATAAGAAAAGTAGGCGATAAAGTTGCTTACTGGAATGATGGTATTGTTACTTATACCGGTATGTTTGCACAGTTGGAATATACCAAAGGTATTTTCAACGCTTTTGTTGCCGGTACTTTCTCAAATACGTGGAACACCCGTGTTGATTACTACGATTATACTCCCGGTGTTGGTGAACGCAGTAAGACTCTTTCCAATTCTGGTTATGACCTGAAGGCCGGTGCCAACTTTAATATTTCCGAAAGAAGTAACTTCTTCGTTAACGGTGGACTTTACTCCCGCGTACCTTTCTTCCGGTTTATGTTCCTCAATTACATGAACACCGTAAACACTCATCTGAAGAATGAGAAAATTACAGCTGCTGAGGCAGGCTATGTTTACAAGGCGCCCAAATTCACTGCCAGAATTAATGGCTATTACACTGTTTGGTCTAGCATTTCTCAGCTGACAAGTTTCAGGGCAACCACCGGCCGGACTGTTAATGCTTTCATGTCTGACCTGAAAGAGATTCATACAGGTATTGAAATTGAAGGTAACTGGGATGCCTCCCGCTGGATGCGTCTTGGTGGGATGATTAACCTCGGCAACTGGAAATATGGTGACGATGCCTCTGCTACTCTTTACGATGACCAGACGCATCAGGAAATTGGTACAGGAACTATTTATACCAAAGACCTGAAGATCGGTAATCAGCCGCAGACTTCTTATGGTGCTAACGGATCATTCCATATTACCCGGAAAGTTACTCTTGGTGCATATTACCGTTATTACGCCAACCTTTACGCACAATTTACGCCTGAAACACGTAAAAATCCCAATGACAGAACACAAGCTTTCAAGCTTCCTAATTATGGAATGTTGGATATGCGTCTCGGATGGAGTTTCAAAATTGCCGGAATGGATTCCTACTTTAACTGGAATGTTTATAACGTTACCAATAACATTACCCTGATTGAAGCTCAGGACAAATACAGCAGTACTACCAGCTCGCACGTATTCAGAAAAGGCTTCTGGAGCTGGGGTCGCAACATGAACTTCTCACTAAAAGTTAGATTTTAAGAACTCCTTTTGCTCTCAAAAAAGCCTCTTCTCAGGAAGAGGCTTTTTTTTTGTATCTTTAATCAAATTTTTTAAACAAAAACTGACATGCGAAAAAGTTTACCCCTTGGCCTGCTGATACTATTTATCTTTGGGTTGATTATCCTGTCTTCCTGTAAGAAAACGGTAAAAACCGATAAGGATTCCCGAAAACCTTACCTGGTCATGCTTTCGCTCGATGGTTTCCGATGGGATTACACAAAGAATGCCCATACTCCCGTGTTGGATTCGTTGAAAAAGGCAGGTGTGTTTGCAGAAATGATTCCCAGTTTTCCAACGAAAACATTTCCAAACCATTACAGTATAGCCACCGGTTTGTATCCCGACCACCACGGCATTGTACTTAACTCGTTCTATGCAACAGATTTAGGTAAGAAATACAGTATTTCTGACCGTGCGTCGGTGGGTAACGGCATTTTCTATGGTGGCGAGCCCATCTGGGTTACGGCCCAAAAACAAGGAGTGCGTGCTGCCACACTCTTCTGGGTTGGCTCCGAAGCTGCCATCGAAGGTGTTCGTCCGGATATCTGGTATCGTTACAATCATACACTCCCTTTTACCTCAAGAATTGACAGCCTTGTTCGCTGGCTCTCTTTTCCCGATTCTGTCCGCCCGCACCTCATTCTATGGTATTATCCCGAGCCGGATGGTTACGGACACCATTACGGCCCCGGCAGTCCGCAAATTAAAGCCATGGTGGAACAACTTGACCAATGGCTTGGGAAATTCTTTACGGCCATGCGTAAACTCCCCATATACAATAAATTAAACTTTATTGTTACCTCTGACCATGGCATGGGACCTATTTCCAATGACAGGGAAGTCATTTTGGATCATTATATTGACACGGCCAATTTGCAATATATGGATGGTGGTAATCCGGTTTATAATTTGGGGGTGAAGCCCGGAAAACTAAAAACAGTCTATGAAAAGCTTAAAAAAGTGCAACACATCAGGGTGTGGAAACACGACAGCCTGCCCGCCCGCCTCCATTACGGAACCAACATCCGAACACATGATTTGACTGTTGTTGCCGATTCCAACTGGAGTATTTACTGGTCGTGGCACATTGGACACGGAAACGGAACCCATGGTTATGATAACCGATGGAGAGCCATGCATGCTATCTTCTATGCCGCAGGCCCGGCTTTTAAAAAAGACTATAAGCAAAAAAGCTTCAAAAACGTTGATATTTATCCGCTTATTGTAAAAATCCTACAGCTAAAACCGGTAAAAACGGATGGCAGTTTAAATGAGGTAAAAGGTATGCTAAAATAGCACTTTAGCGTGGACGCTTAAAACGGAGTGTACAAGCCGGAAAATTATTCTTATTTTTGGTGGTTATTATTAACCAACTAAAAGTCTGGGCCTTATGAAAAAGATTACATTTACCATTATCTTTATGTTTATTGCCCTGATGGTTTTCCCGCAAAAAAAGTATGAGTACAAGGTTATCACCAGCGTGGAATCTATTGTGCCTATGGGAATGGGCAGATCGCGTATTATTGAAACAAAAGATGAAACCAATGCTGCTAACTTTACCACCCAGCGAACTAATGGGAAAAAGAGTCATCAAAAAGAGGTGAAACGCAGCAATGCGAAAGTGAGTAATTTTGCTGAAACAAAATTGTTGAACTTTTACAGTGGCGTCGGAATTAATTTCCAGAACATCGCATCAAACGATGCGCTGATTACCTCCACAATCAACAAAGTTATTGATGAAGGATGGGAGCTTGCTTTTGTGACCAGTGGTGTGGAAAGTGATGCAGGAAAAGATGACGGCCGGGGAATCTTCATCACACGCTATATCTTCAGGAGAGCTGTAAAGTAATCAGGAAAATATTTTTCTTTTAGAAAAGGCACTGTTTCTGCATGAGAGACAGTGCCTTTTCTACTTTAAAAATCAGGCTTACATTCTATTGCTTAGCACTTTCTTTCCAGGAGTCAACTACCGTTTCCTTCATCAAAGCAAAGTTGAGCACCTCCAGCATATTATCAACGTAAACAAACTGCAACCCTTCGATATATTTCTCCGGGATTTCAGCAATGTCATTCTCATTTTCACGGGAAAGCAGGATAGTTTTAATCTTTGCACGTTTGGCCGCCAGAATTTTTTCCTTAATTCCGCCCACAGGCAGCACTTTCCCGCGCAGGGTAATTTCGCCTGTCATAGCCAGATACGGCTTCACCCTGCGATGGGTAAAAGCAGAAGCCAGCGCCGTAAGCATGGTTACTCCGGCAGAAGGTCCGTCTTTTGGCGTTGCCCCTTCCGGGACATGAATATGCACATTCCATTTGCTGAAAATATCCGGATCCAAATCCACGTAAGCAGCATGTGCCCTGAGATATTCATACGCCAGCGAAGCTGATTCTTTCATTACATCACCGAGGTTTCCGGTCAGCTTCAAATGGCGACCATCGCCTTTGCTCAGACTCACTTCCACAAATAATATCTCGCCGCCTACCCGCGTCCATGCCAATCCGGTTACTACACCGGCTACCTCATTGGAAACCAGTTTATCGCGTGAGAAACGCGGCTTCCCAAGGATTTCCGTTAAAGCTTCAGGTTTCACTTTGGGGTCATAATCTTCGCCCATGGCAATGAATTTGGCACGGTTACGAATGACTTTGGCAATTTGTTTTTCCAGCCAACGCACGCCGGCTTCACGCGTATATTTGTCAATAATGGTTTCGAGTGTTTTTTTAGGAAAGCTGAGCTGGCTCTTCTTAATACCATTTTCTTCAAATTGTTTGTGAATAAGGTGTTTGCGGGCTATCTCCACTTTCTCTTCCAGCAGATATCCGCTCAGCTCAATAATCTCCATACGATCAATCAGTGCAGGATGAACACCCGACAAGTTGTTGGCCGTAGCAATAAACATCACCTTCGAGAGGTCGTAATCCAGTTCGAGATAATTATCGTAGAAAGTGTTATTCTGTTCCGGGTCGAGAACTTCGAGCAATGCCGCCTGTGGATCACCGCTGTAATTGTTGCCGCTAACTTTGTCAATTTCGTCCAGCATAAATACCGGATTAGAAGATTGTGCTTTCTTCAGGTTTTGCAGAATCCTTCCCGGCATGGCGCCAATGTACGTCTTCCGGTGTCCCCGCAGTTCCGACTCATCACGTAGTCCACCCAGCGACATACGGATATATTTCCTTCCCAAAGCGCGGGCGACAGAACGTCCCAGCGATGTTTTCCCAACGCCGGGAGGGCCTACAAAGCACAGAATAGGCGCTTTCATGTCGTTTTTCAGCTTCAGCACAGCGAGATATTCAATGATACGTTCTTTAATTTTTTCCAGACCATAATGATCTTTGTCCAAAATCCGCTGTGCCCGCTTCAGGTCAAGATTATCTTTGGTAAACGAATTCCATGGCAGATCCACTAGAAACTCAAGGTAGTTCATTTGAATGGAGTACTCGGCAGCATTAGGATTCATACGCTGCAGCCGCGACAGTTCTTCTTCAAAACTTTCGTCCACCTCTTCCGGCCAGTTTTTTTTGGCTGCCTTATCCTGCAAACGCTGAATATCCTGGTCATGAGGCCCGCCGCCCAGCTCTTCCTGAATGGTTTTCAGTTGCTGGTTTAGAAGATAGTCGCGTTGCTGCTTGTCCAAATCGACTTTCACCTTTGTCTGAATTTGATTTTTCAGCTCCAACACCTGCAGCTCTTTGGTAAGCAGTTCCAGCACTTTGTTGGCACGTTCTTCAAGATTCGTCATTTCCAGCAGTTCCTGCTTCTGTTTGTTTTCCACGTTCAGGTTGGAAGAAACAAAATTCACCAGAAAAACAGAGCTTTCGATGTTGTTGATAGCAAAAGCGGCTTCTGAAGGAATAACCGGTGATTTTTCGATAATCTGAACCGCAAGATCTCTGATCGAGGAAATCAGCGCATGAAACATTTCGTGCCGGGGAGGATTTTTACCCGTGTCGAGGCTTCTTACACGTGCAACAAAGTAAGGCTCTTCCCGTAACATTTCTTCAATGGTAAATCTCCTCTTTCCCTGAATGATAGCCGTGGTGTTCCCATCAGGCATTTGCAGGATTTTAATGATTCGCGCCACGGTTCCCACCTTATGCAAATCAGCTTCTTTAGGATCTTCGGTTTCAGCATCTTTCTGCGCCACAACGCCGATAATTTTACTCCCCTGATAAGCATCCCGAATCAGTTTAATGCTTTTATCTCTTCCGGCAGTAATGGGAATGACCACGCCCGGAAACAAAACAGTGTTTCGCACCGGCAAAACAGGCAACTCCGCAGGAATTTCCTCCTCATTCATTATTTTCTCATCCTCAGGAGATAAAAGCGGGAAAAATTCAGTATCGCCATTCATAATATCCTGCAATGCAAATATATCTTTCATAAAAATTTCCTCTCAGTCAATTTGTCAGTCTAATGGGGCAGCCCATCGAAAAACATTTTTTACAGCACCTTAACGCGCTGGTTTATAATTCCAAAAAAGTCTTGTGCACCCTAATACTACAAAAAAAGGCAATGACCGTACCACAGATAAAGCCAACGTATTTTGGCAGAACAAAACATTTGCTACCGGCGCTTGTCGTAAGTCATTTCGTAAATATGTGTCAATATCTTCTTTTCCATTTCATCGAAAAGCTTGCCGCGGCGGGCAAAGACAGCTTCGGCCACTTTGAAAGCCTTTGGCAGGTTGTAATGTGTCAAGCCCGGTTTACCTCCCCACGAAAAAGAAGGAATGAAATTACGCTGGTAGCCATCTCCAAAAATATTGGCATTTACGCCCACTACAGTTCCGGTATTAAACATGGTGTTAATACCTGTTTTGGAGTGGTCGCCCATCATCAGTCCGCAAAATTGCTCCCCGGTATTTTCAAAATGCCCCGAAACATACGACCAGAGTTTCACCGAATCATAAGTATTTTTCAGATTGGAAACGTTGGTATCCGCCCCGAGATTACACCATTCGCCCAGTACGGAATTGCCAAGAAAACCGTCGTGTCCTTTGTTGGAGTATCCGAAAATAACCGAATTACTTATCTCCCCTCCCACTTTACAGTAAGGGCCAATGGTAGTTCCTCCATAAATTTTGGCATCCATTTTCACCGTGGCGTGAGCACACAGAGCGAAAGGCCCGCGAATTTTGGCACCTTCCATGATAACGGCATCTTTTCCGATATAAATTGGTCCATCGTTGGCATTCAAAAAAGCAAATTCTACCTGCGCACCATCTTCAACAAAAATATCTGACACATCACCCTGCACGAAGTTTGTTTTGCTGAGAGGCCGTGATTTCCGGCCGGCAGTCAACCGTAAAAAATCATCCTTGATGGTATTGTTGTTCATAGAGAAGATTTCCCAAACGTGCTGCAGTTGCCTGATCTCCCGGTTTACCTCCACAACTTCATGCTCAACGTCATCCATTTTTTCAATATCTTCAGCATGTACTGACATGGCAATCATCAAATCGCCATGTACCAGCGCCATTCCTTCCTTAAGGCTTATGACCTGCTCAGCCAAATCTTTATCGGGTAAAACGGAAGCGTTAATCAAAATATTCTCTCCCCTTGCTACGATGGGAAACTTTTCCGCAAGATAGTCGCGCGTGAAAGAAGAGGTTTTTTGTTTGAGAAAATATTCCCATTTTTCGCGAATAGTGGTAATTCCCAGCCTGATATCCGCTACAGGCCGGGTAAAGGTGAAAGGCAGCAGATTGTCCTGAACCACACCATCAAAAAGGATATAATTCATAAAACTCCAAGGTTTTGTAAAAGGGCTAAGATACGGCGAAAAAAAATTCCGGCAAAAGAAAATCGATATTATTCTCAGGCAATTTCAAACCAAAAACCCCTGCCGGAACCGACAAGGGCTTAATGCTAAACCTTTTCCTGATTATTGTTTCTTTTCCTGAAACTTTTTGTAACGGTTGCGGAATTTATCCACACGGCCTGCTGTATCCACCAGTTTCATTTTCCCGGTGAAAAAGGGATGCGACTTGTTTGAAATTTCCAGTTTCACCAAAGGATATTCGTTACCATCTTCCCATTTAATGGTGTCTTTGGTATTAACAGTTGAGCGGGTGATAAAAGCGTAGTCGTTAGACATGTCTTTAAAAACAACCAGTCTGTAATTCTTAGGATGAATATCTTTTTTCATTTTTCTTTGTTTTTTTCCTATCAATTTTGGGGGTGCAAAAATATCTTATTCCCCATTAATATCCAAATTTTTTACAGAGATTTTTTCTGCTTTTTCCCAAAACGGTTTCCGAAGTATAACAAACTATGCTATGAAGTTGTTTAAAGTCTTTGCAAAAAAGCCATCGTATCCACACCATCGGCATAATTCCATAGCTCCGGCGACTGGCTTTCTCCCACAGGCACAGTATCTTTAAAAAAATCAGCCTCAGAAACAACACATTGTATCAGCGTATTATTCGCCATTAAATAGTTTCGCAAAGCAACCGGACCGGAATAATATTCATAATGCAAAACACTCACCGGCGAAGCAAATTTATCATCCTCCACTATCAACAGATTGCCCGTATCAAAGTGCGTGTGGCCATTCACAAGAAAAATGGCTTTGTTGTATTCGTAATTGTTAAAATACTTATGATTTTCGTTTACCTGTTTCCATTCATCAAAAACTTTCAACAGTGGTTCAAAAACATAGTTTTCGGGAACAAACAACTTGGCAACATTCCGGCAACCCAGCCCGAAATAAAGAAAAACATCCGCAGCAAGAGCTTTCAGCTGCTCTTCCGTTTCGTTTCCCGTAAGGACAGCAACACCATTTCTGTTTTTGCGGATGATATTTGGATATTTCCCGAAATAGTACTCAAAATAGCGTGAAGTATTGTTACTGCCGGTGGCAATAATGGCATCAAAAGCTTTTAATTGCCCTTCGGTAAATGTGATGTAATTACTGAATTCAGGGGCAATGGCCATCAACACCTCTGCCATAGCCGGCAACAGTTTCTTGTCATCCGAAGAGAGCCGTGCCAGGATACGATGGCCACTTATAAGCACACTTAAAAAATCGTGAAAACCTACTGCCGGCACATTTCCCGCCATGACTACCCCCACCGTCTTCGGCTGAAAAATTGCCTCCGGGGCAAAATTGTAAGCCGACAACCATTTTCGCAGTTTCTCTTCCCGCATACTTTCTCCCAGCGCCAGCAAAGCCCTGTAAACAAAATCTTTGGTAAACCACGCATTATAAAAAGCAGTTTCATCCGCTTCTTTACGCAGCAGCTCCATTTTTGCCGTTTCAGCCGGGGTAAAGGAGGCCTCTTCCTCACCGAAAACCTCTCTCAGTGCGCTCCCCAACCGTACAAAAGCCCGTATCCTCTTTTCCAGTTCCATTTGCGTTTCAATTTACGGCAAAAATAGCAGGAATTAGCGAATGAATTATTAGAAGTCCCCTAAAGTTAAACTGAAAATCTTTTAACTTGCATCAGCAAGTATCCTCATTATTTGTGATGAACCGAAAATTATATAAGTTTTTGCCACAATTGTGTAACATGCTGCTCCGGCTAACAGACTATTTTTGCGGAATACTTCCTATGAAGTATTCAATACCTTAAATAAGGAATATAGAAATTATAATTACTTTTGAAAAAAACCTGAAGTATATGGACACAATTTATCGCTTTTTGAGAAAGATTTTTTATGACAAGAGTCTGGTAGATGAACTGATGGATAGAAGCCAATTCATTACCGTTCCGGCACACACCAAAGTCCTTGAGGAAGATAAGTACATCAAGGTAGTTCCGCTGGTGTTTGAAGGAAGGATAAGAGTCATGCGTCAGGACGAATCGGGAAAAGAAATTTTGCTTTATTACATCAACCCGGGCGAAAGCTGTGCACTTTCTATTGCGGCGGGACTTAACCGGACAAAAAGTGTGGCCTATGCCGAAACAGAAATGGAAACAAAAATGCTTGCTATACCTGTCGATATCATAAAAGATTTGCATTATCGTTATCCCCAGTTTAACGATTTTCTTCTTCTGCTTTTTCACAACCGTTTTAATGAGCTGATACTTTTTATTGACTCCATTGCTTTTAAAACTATGGATTTCAGACTAATTCAGCATTTAAAACAAAAACAGAAAAAAGCCGGTGAGAATACCATTCACACAACCCATCAGCATCTGGCCGATGAGCTGGGAACAGCGAGAGAAGTGATTTCCCGGTTATTAAAACAGCTGGAGAGGGATGGCAAAATTATTAATTACCGGTCTAAAATTGAAATTTTGGCACCAATGTAACTTTTATCACCAATATTCTATGTTTTCCAATATATTTTCGCCTTAAATTTATAAACATATCACTATGAAACAGAATATTGGAAGTACAGACAAAATTATCCGGATTATTTTGGGTATTGTGATTGCCGCACCGGGTTATTACTAACCTGAGTTCGATATAAGCTTTGCTCACAGTTTCAGATAATTAGTTCATAGACAACTCAAATTTATGAAGTACTATCGGGATAATTCGAGTAAATTTGAGGAAGTATATGGGCTAATTATCGAAATTTACTAGTGGAAAAGCCAATAGCACACCATCTTTGCACTAAAAATCACTTGATATAACCCGCTATAACTTCATGATTTTTAGCAACAAATCTGATATGCTATTGGCTTTCTGTGAGATAAATCTTATATCGAACTCAGGTTACTACAAAAGCTGGTGGGGACTCATTGCATTGGTTCCTTTTCTGACAGCATTTATAAGTTTTTGCCCTTTATATCTGGTATTTGGCATCAGCACCAAAGAGGAAAAATAGGGTTTGAGAACCGCCCGTTCAAATAAAAGCCCTGACAGTTTGAGCAGTGGCTTTTTTTTGAGAAATCCTTCCTAATCCCTTATTATCTCAATGTTTTCAACAAACGATGTTTAAAAACTATTTCGTCCGGACGTTGTTTTCTTTAGTCATTCCTCTATTTTTGCAGCAAATTCAGAAAAATGTCTGCAGAATACAATGATGACAGCATAAGATCTCTTGACTGGAAAGAACACATCAGGCTCAGGCCGGGAATGTATATCGGTAAACTGGGAGATGGCAGTTCGCCGGATGATGGAATTTATGTCTTACTGAAAGAGGTGATGGACAACTCCATTGACGAGTATGTCATGGGACACGGTAAAGTAATTGAAGTTACTATCAATGAAAAGATGGTTACTGTTCGTGACTATGGTCGCGGCATGCCATTGGGGAAAGTGAAAGCTTGTGTAAGTCAGATAAATACAGGCGCAAAATATGATTCCAAGATCTTTAAGAAAACTGTGGGACTCAACGGTGTCGGCGCCAAAGCAGTAAATGCTTTGTCCAGCTTTTTCGAGACACAATCCATCAGAGATGGGAAAACGAAAATTGTAGAATACCATTGCGGTAAGCTGGTAAAAGATGGGGGGATTCAGCCTACTGATTTAAAGCAGGGAACCATTATAAGTTTTATTCCTGACGAGGACATTTTCGGAAACATTCGTTATATCTTTGAATATGTGGAGGAGAAACTGTGGAATTATGTTTTTCTTAACAACGGGCTTACTATCATTTTCAACGGGCAGCGTTTGCAAGCCAAAAACGGGCTTCTTGATTTGCTTGAGCACAATATTAACGGTAACGGGCCACTTCACTATCCTATCATTCACATCAGGGAAGACGATTTTGAATGTGCTTTTTCGCACAGCTCACGTTCTTATAGCGAGGAGTACTACTCTTTCGTAAACGGGCAGCACACCACCCAGGGAGGAACGCACCAAAGCGCTTTCAGAGAAGCACTTGTAAAGACCATCCGTGAATTTTACAAGAAAGATTTTGAAACGAGTGACATACGTACTTCGTTGGTTGCCACCCTTAGCATAAAAGTTCAGGAGCCTGTTTTCGAATCGCAGACCAAAACCAAACTGGGCTCGCAATATTTGGAGCCGGGCGGACAAACCGTGCGTAATTATGTCAGCGATATTATCAAACGTAACTTAGATAACTATTTGCACATTCATTCCAAAACTGCCGAGGAGCTCTACAGGAAAATCCTGCAATCGGAAAAAGAACGTAAAGATATGGCCGGCATTAAAAAGCTGGCTCGGGAAAGTGTGAAAAAAGCCAGTTTGCACAACAAAAAGCTGCGTGACTGCCGTGTTCATCTTAACTCAAACCATGAAAAAAGATTAGAGTCCACATTGTTTATCACCGAGGGTGATTCTGCCAGCGGCTCTATCACCAAATCGCGCGATGTACAAACCCAGGCTGTTTTCAGCCTCAAAGGGAAACCATTGAACAGTTACGGGCTAAGCAAAAAGATTGTTTACCAAAATGAGGAGTTTAACCTTTTGCAGGCTGCTTTGAATATTGATGAAAGTCTTGAGAACCTGCGTTATAACAATATTGTGGTGGCAACCGATGCGGATGTTGACGGCATGCACATTCGTCTGTTGCTCCTAACCTTTTTTCTGCAGTTTTATCCGGATCTGGTGAAAACGGGTCATCTGCATATCTTGCAAACCCCATTATTTCGTGTCAGGAACAAGAAAGAGACTCTTTACTGCTACTCGGATGAAGAGCGCATTAAGGCCATCGCAAAGCTAAAACCACATCCGGAGATTACCCGCTTCAAAGGGCTGGGAGAAATTTCACCCGGAGAGTTTAAATACTTTATTGGCAAAAGCATGCGTCTCGACCCGGTCATCCTAAAAAGGGAATCTTCCGTGGCGGAAACTCTGGCTTTTTATATGGGTAAAAATACGCCTCAAAGGCAGGAATTTATTATCAACAACCTGCGATTTGAAGAGGATGTGGTAGATGGAAAAGTAGCATAGAAATTATTCTGCAGAACTTTTAGTGTTTATTCTTTACCCTGGCAAAACACCGTTTATTGTCAATTATTTTTTGTTAAAAAGGGTCAACTTGTTTCAGGCATCGATATAGGTTGTCGTCATTAGAATTGTTCTCTATCTTTGCAATAACTTAAAGCAAATTTTTCATTGAAACCTTTATTCAAAATAAATCCTTTTACAACAACAGTCCGGTCAGGACTTCTTCTTCTCCTTTCCGGTATTCTGATGTTGACCGCATGTAAGAAAGACATTCTTAACACAAACCCCGATTTCAAGCTGGCTTTTTCCAATGATTCCATCATTTTCGATACGGTATTCACGTCGCTGGGTTCCGCCACACACCGGTTGAAAGTTTATAATTGGGGGAGTTCGAAGATAAGAATCTCCGATATCCGGTTAGAAAAAGGAGCAGTATCGGATTTCCGTATCAATGTGGACGGTGAGGCCACTTTCGACAAGCGGAATGTGGAAATTCGTGGTGGCGACAGTCTTTTTATCTTTGCCCGCGTAACCATCGATCCCAACAATGCAGCCAACCCGTTTGTGGTAGAAGACCGGTTGCTTTTTAATACCAACGGCCATGAGCAGAGTATCAAATTAATAGCCTGGGGAAAAAATGCGCATTACATACTGGCTGACCATCATACGCCCGGATTCCCTTCGTACAAAATTGTAGCCGACAGCCTCGAAAATGTGCAGTGGACTGATAAAAAGCCAATTGTGATTTACGGATTTGCCGTTATCAATTCTTACGGCAGCCTGAATATTACCGCAGGGACAAAAATATATTTTCATAAAAATTCGGGACTCTGGGTATATGCCAACGGAAAGCTTACCGTTTCCGGGACAAGAGAACAACCTGTAATTTTTCAGGGTGACAGGTTAGAAACCGATTATGCCGAACTTCCAGGTCAGTGGGATCGTATCTGGATAATGGAAGGTCCGGCCGGCAGCGACGATGTGATAAAAAATGCCGTCATCAAAAACGGATTTGTCGGTATTCAGGCCGAATCGTTTTTTCAGAAAACCGAAAACAAGCTCTTGCTTGAAAATGTTGTGATTGAAAATATGAACGGAGCAGGAATCCTCAGCAAAGATTATAATATTAATGCCAAAAATCTGGTGGTTGCCAACTGCGGTGGTTATTGTCTCGCGCTTACCGGCGGCGGCAATTACCATTTTATCCAGAGCACGCTGGCCAATTACTGGCCATATTCCATCCGGAACAATCCGGCTGTTATGCTTACCAATTTTCTGCCCGACACCAACAACCAGCCTGTCCCGGCCCCCATGCATTTCACGCTGGGAAACAGTATTATTTACGGATACAACGACAACGAATTTAGTACAGCCATGGTTGCCGGTGCCGACTCTGCTTATTTTCTCGACCATTGTCTGGTGAAAACCCGTTTAAAAATGAACAATCCTGCTTATTTCAACCAAATCATCAAAAACGAGGATCCGAAATTTATGGATATTGAGAACCGGGATTATCGCCTTGACACGTTATCACCGGCCATTGGCAAAGGCGACCCGGCCATTAGTGCGGCTGCGCCGTACGACCTGCCTGGAAATCCCCGCGGACAGGCTCCCGACCTCGGCGCCTATCAATTTGTTCCCGGTCAAAGTAAAAAGTTAAAATAATATTTTTATTTTCGCCAAAAATTCAGCATTACAAGCAAGCATCTATATGATCATTGGAATTGGAGGAGTGAGCAACGCCGGTAAGACCACACTTGCGACCCGACTGAAAGAGAAACTGAGTGCACTCCGGATATCTGTTTTGTGTCAGGATGACTTTGCCCGCCCCACATTTGAAATCCCCCGCATAAACGGTCACGTGGACTGGGAAGTACCCGAATCCATCGATTTGGCAAGATACTATCGTCACATTTTAAAAGGACGCGAAGAAAACGACATTGTGATTGCAGAAGGGCTGTTCTCCTTTTGCGATAAACATATTTACAACCATTATGATAAAAAAATCTTTCTGACCATCAGCAAAGAGACTTTCTGGCGAAGAAAATCCAAGGACCTGCGATGGGGAAAAGAGCCCGACTGGTATTTGGAATACATTTGGGAAAGTCATTTTAAATGCGGCATGCTGCAGGAAGAGGATGAAAATACCATTATACTTTCCGGAGAAGAGACTATCGACCTTGATAAGCTACTTCTTTTGCTTAAAATTGAAGAATTAGTTACAAGCGTTCCCTGAAAACGGAGTCATCGGGTTCTGTAAAAATTATCCGACGTGTGGATAATCATTTAGAATGGTTAGGCAAACATTGAGTCTTTCCGCTTCCTCCAGTTGTCCATCAATCCAATGGATGACAACACCCCTTTTCTCCATACGCCGAAACCAGGTCATTTGCCGTTTGGAAAACTGGTGGATAGCCGTATTCAGTTTTGAGAACATTTCATCATAGGGTATTTCTCCCGTAAGGTACTGGGTTACAAAACGATATTCCAAACCATAAAAAATCAATTGCTGCGGGGTCAGCCCTTTGTCAAGCAAATCTTGTACCTCTTCAATCATTCCGTTTTCGAGACGGGTTTTCAGCCTTTGGGTAATTCGCTGCCGCACAACATCGCGGGGAAAAGCAATACCGAAGTTCACTGAATCGATCTTTGGAGATTCCCCCTTAGCGGGATGCGCTTTTTCAAATTCATTTATTTCGATGGCGCGAATTGTGCGTTTGCGGTCGGTGATGTCAGTGGTATTGTGCAGCGCTCCGTAACGCTTCAGCAATTCTATCAGTTCTAAATCAGATAATGCGTTAAGCTTTTCACGTAAAGCCGTGTTCTCCGGTACCTTTTGAAACCGGTAACCGTTAAGAACGGCATCAAGATAAAGTCCTGACCCTCCGCACAAAATCGGCAGATATCCCCGTTTTTTAATGTCAGCATAAGCAGAAAGAAAATCGTTCTGAAAGGCATAGACATTATATTCCGTTCCCGGGTCGGCAATATTCACCAGATGCAAAGGAATTTGTTTGCCATTCACGAAATAATCTTCCAAATCCTTTCCCGTTCCGATATCCATGCCGCGATAGACCTGGCGCGAGTCGGCGCTGATAATCTCGCCTCCGGTTTTTTCGGCCAGCAAGGCAGCAAGACGTGTTTTTCCGGTAGCCGTACTCCCCAGAATTGTAACCATGTCCACATTTTTTTCTATCATTTTGCGAAAGTAAACAATCCAAATGATTAATATCTGCGACAACTACGGCAAAAAAAGCAATTCGTCCGGCAGATAAAGCAATGATTTTTTACTTTTGCTGTTTTAGTTAAACGAAAATAGAACGAACTTTCCATTTATTCAAAACTTACCCGTTTATGATAAGGATAATATTGCCGTATAGGAAAATTGCAACAACCTGTATTTTTAAATATATTTTGATTAGCCTTCTTTTCCTTTCGGGACAAAATATCTTTTCACAGCAAATGTTGGGTCTGGGTTTTGATAATTACAACGGTTCCGCCGGAGCCATGCTTAATCCTGCTTTTCTGACCAACTCAAAAGTTTATCTTGATGTCAATCTGATTACTGCAGATATCTTTACGGAAAACAACATAGGATATATTGGCAAAGACAGTACCGGCTTTTGGGATTTGGTACGCATGGCCCGAACCAGTGCTTCCCGGAATTCGAATGTATATTTAGTCGCATACGAAAACCACAACACAAAGAATTTTGCCGTCATCTCCAGAGTTCAGGGACCTTCCGTCATGGTGCAGACAGGCAGGCAGGCATTTGCATTGGGTGTTTCGATGCGGTCTGTCAGCACCGGCATAAACATCCCATATCAACTTGCAGCTTCCCATGGCAGGCTTTCCGACCCCTTACTGCTGCACAATAGTTTCGATGACAGCAACTTTGGTATCTCCTCTTTAAGCTGGGCAGAAATCAACCTCAACTATGCTTATGACCTCATTGACCGCGGGAACACAAAATTTTCTCTCGGTGTTGGAGTGAAATACCTGTTCGGTGTGGCCGGAGCATACATTACCAGCAGAAATCTGAAATTTTCCGTGCCGGATTCCAGAGTACTTGATATCAAAAATTATGATGGGGACATTGGGTTTGCACTGCCCGTAGATTACAACAACTATGACAAATCGAATTTTAACCCTGTTTTTAAAGGGCACGGGCTGGGACTTGATGCGGGCTTTTTATATACCCGTCTCAAAACCTTCACCAAACCGGGAGAAAAGAGGCTTTGTGCAAAACCGTATGCCGATTATGTTTACAAATTTGGTGTT
This sequence comes from uncultured Bacteroidota bacterium, assembly GCA_913009685.1. Classification (GTDB taxonomy): domain Bacteria; phylum Bacteroidota; class Bacteroidia; order Bacteroidales; family F082; genus Sulfidibacterium. The sequence continues at coordinate 63,930 of CAJVXP010000006.1, read as the reverse complement.
TCCATTATGGATATTGGGGGTATTAAGTTTAAACATCACACACAAGTTCACCAATTTAATAACCGTACGGCAAACTGGCAGAGGTTTGACACCGTACAAAGCAGAAGTATCAACAGCACAATGAGAATGCTAAGTGATGTGTTTTATGGAGATCCGAATACTTCGTTAAAGGATACTACCCTGTATATGAGTCTGCCCACTACCCTTAGTATTCAGTATGATTATCACTTTGAAGGCAATTTCTATTTGGGAGCCTACTTTTTGCAGCCTTTACGCTTCCGGCTTAAGTCGGCCAGGCTGCCGCCAATTTTGGCAGTTATTCCACGAAACGAGAATCTTCGGAGCCAGCCTTCCCGTTACGGTTTACAATTATGAGAAAATCCGGATAGGAGCTACTTTGCGATTTTATTCTCTAACTGTCGGGACAGAAAAGCTGGGGACTTTCCTCGGTATTGGTAACCTTACCGGAATGGACTTTTTTTTCGCGGTACGCTTCAACCTGGAAAAGGGCAGCTGTATGAGTTATAAAAACGGGGCATGCTCCAAAGCAACTTTCGGAAAGAGATAAATTGTATTGGGGCATGTACTACGCAGGAAAACCTGAATTTGGGGATGTTTTTTCCATGCGCGCCCGGTTTTCCCAAAGAAAAAACATCTCACGCAGGCGGGCCAGGATTTTCAATTCAGCTTTCTCAAATCCTTTTTCCTGCAGCGCAGCCAAATCTTCATCAGAAACAGGAAAAGGAGAATGCGCCTGAATAAATGCTGTTAAAGGCAGAAGATTTTTACCGTCTCCGGAATAATTCTTTTTTAAAAACTGAAGAATCCGCAACCCATCGACTTTACTTATGCAAGCCCGGACAAAATTCCGACGGTCTTTATAATTATCACGCAAAGGACCCCAAACATTTGTCGTTTTGAAAGTCTCTTTTAGGAAACCGTCCATGGGTGTGGAAATATCATGTTCAAAAAGCATGGGGAACAGGCGAAAGGTCTCTGCAACGAGGTCAAAAAGTCCGGAGGGAAAAAATGGATAAGAGTCCCAATTGCCGGTGCGTCCTTTTATTAATGCCGGGCCGGTACCGAAGTTCACACGGGCCGAAAGACGGGAAGAAGGATATGCTGTTGTCGGAGCAAAATAACCGATAATGCCGCTTTTCACCAGCTTTTGCAGAAAATAGAAGTCTTCGCCACTTAAAACGGGAGTAAGCCCTCCTACCCTGCGATACGCCCAAACCGGAAAAGCCATAGCCGACCCCAGCGCAGTAAAACGATAGGGATTACCGATACGTATCATGTTCAAAGCATAATAACGCATATACATTTCATAACGAATCATCAGCCGGTTGTTCTCTTCATTCTTGGTTTGTACATGAAAATAGGGCAGGGTGAGGCCGAGATGATCCGGATGTGTCCGGAAATACTCTGCAATAACGGCAAGATAATCTGGTGGATAATCGGTATCCGCATCCATGCTGACAATAATATCGTGGTCGTTGGCATCAGCGGCAATCGTATCCATAATTGTCTTTCGGGCACGCCCCACGCCACCTTTTTTGTGTTGCCAGCCTCTGCCCGGCAAACTTTTATCGATAATATTTACAGGAAATTTTTGCGGTTGCCTCAGAAAAGCCAAACTTTTGAGATTATCCTCACATTGTACTCTTTTGTCCGGATCCTGCCACCAGTCATCATATTGGTTAACACACGCAACCAGCTCAAAATCAGTAAAATCCTGTCTGTCTAATGACTGCTGGAACCGGGGAAGTTGCAATGATTCGTTCAGTACCGGAAGGGCAATATAGATGCGTGAATGTTTCATTTGCGTCAAATTTATCGCTTTCAACAACGCCAGGTTTTGATGATTGCTGCAGACATCCGCACATCGGAACAAACAGATTATACTCCGGCTCCCGTTATTGCCAGCCCCACTCAACACAGACGGGTGGCAAAAGCCACCATAAAAAGAAGTTCAGCTAAAATCTATCCACACCTCTTGTACAAGAGGGTATCAGAGTAAAAAATTATTTTGGCTATAACGGTATTATTACTTGGGTTGTTCAACCCATTTTCCGTTTTTGGATTCACCCAGGACAATAACATCTTTAGTTTTAGAATAGTCTTTTATGGCTTTCAGCATCTCTTCTTTGCTATTCCTGACAATTTTAATCCCTGTTTTGGAACCTTTATTTCTCACTTCTATATAAAATCCGTCCCTTAATTTCTTAGGTCTTGTTGGCGGTCTTCCCATGTATAATTATTTTCATTAATTAAATGAATAGCTACCTTCTTACAGCAGCATTTTTTTGATTCTCAACAAACATACAAAATATTGTTCAGTTTTTAACAAATAAAGATTACTTGTTTCAAAAAAACTTATAAACAGGCCAATACCAGATAAAAGTAAAAGTCTGATAAAGAGAAAAAAAGGACTAAATAAAGCATAAAACCCGGGGGAAGGAAGACTTTTTTATTTTTGCACACCGGTTTTATACGAGATAGATCATGAGCAGAGGCAAAAGAAGAGTGTTTTTTTTCATTTTTGGTTTTACATTGCTTTTCTCACCGGCATCTCTTTTGTCTCAGCAGCTTTTGCAGGCGCATCGTTTACAGCAACTGATTTTATCCGGCAGCCAAATGTTTCCCTCCTGGTCGGGAGATGGCAGGATGGTGTTTCAGTCCGGAAAGAAAGGGAAACAGAATATCTTCCTGTATAATCCGGCAAAAGACATGGTTGTTGCGCTGACGACAGACTTATCGGACGAGCAACATCCGGTTTGGGTTCCGGGCAAAGAGGCCATTGTTTATGATGCCGACCGCAACAATGGCTTCCGGCTCTGCTATCTGAGTTTGAAAACGGGAAAAGAACACAACCTCATCCCCCGGGAAATTGCCTGCCGGGAAGCCTCTTTTACCCCATCGCGGCATCTCGTGGTCTTTTCGGGGTTCGATGACCGCAGCCAAAAATGGCAAATCTTCAGTTATGACTTCGTTTACGACAACCTCAACCGGCTTACCAGCGAAAGCGATGATTGCAGCTTCCCGGTTTTTTCACCGGATGGGAAAAAGATTGCTTACCTTGTCAGCAACGACGACCGGACTAAACTGAAAATCATCAACTGGTACGGCGAGTTACTGAAAACCGTAAAAGATGATGTTCGGGGAAGGATTTGCTGGAGTTCCGATGGTTGGCGGATTATTTTTGTCTCGGTTAGAGGCAAAACATTTTCTATCTCAAGCATAAGAAATGACGGAAGTCATGAAGAGGAGATTTTTGTAAGTCCGCATCCGCTTTGCTGCCCTGCCATTCAACCATTTGATAAAAAGCTGGCTTTCTCCATGAAAACCGACAAAGGTTTTCATCTGTTTATAATTATGTAACAGAGTGTTTTTCAGCAGACCCTAAATATCTGATTTTCTGTTACTTGGTTTTGTCACAATTTTTGCATCCTTCGGGCAAAAACTGCGTCAAAACTAACTTCTCTTTATTTTTTTACCCGGCGCTATCGCACCGGGCTACTATATTTCGCTCCTGCCGGAGCTACATAATCATTCTCCTCCCGTTTGAAACGAGACAAGTTGGCGCTTTGGCTTTATCCCAGTCTCACGCGCGGATCAAGAAGCGCATAAATAATATCGACCAGGATATTGGTCAGAATGAGAATAACGGCAATAAACAGAACCGTCCCCATAATGACGGGCAGGTCATATTTTTCCAGTGCATCCACAATCACCAGGCCGATGCCTTTCCAGTCGAAGACGTATTCCACGAAAACAGCGCCTGCCAGCAGAGAAGCAAACCAACCGGTAATGGCAGTTATGACCGGATTCATGGCATTACGCATGGCATGACGAAAAACAACCCTTGCCGGGGTGAGGCCTTTGGCATAAGCTGTCCGGATATAATCTTTTGAAAGCTCTTCGAGCAAAGCACTCCGCGTGAGGCTAATCACTATGGCCAGCGGACGGATACCAAGAGTAACGGCAGGCAAAATCAAATTTCTCAGACTAAGGTAAACCTCTCCGGTGTAACTGTCCACAGAATAAAGGCTGCCAAACATGGGAAGTCCGGTATATTTTTCCCAAACAAAACCAAAAAGCCAGGCAATAAGAATAGCCGCAAAAAACGAAGGTACCGACATCCCCAAAGAGGAAAAAACCATCATAAACCGGTCATAAAGTCTGTCCTTATACAACGCCGCCGGAATCCCCAGCAGAACCCCAAAAAAAACGGCCATCAGTATGGCGGCGGTAGCAAGAAGTAAAGTTTTAGGAAAAGCTTCGGCGATAATGGCTGACACATCGCGCTTACTCTGGTACGACCGCCGCAGATACGGTGGTTTCAGCACCAACACATCGTGTTTAAGCCGGATCAGAATATGGGCGGAGGGATATTTATGACGGTTTAAATACCAGTAACTCTTTGGATTATCCGCATTATGTAAAGAGACCGGAGAGAGGTCGTTGAGGAAATTCAAATATTGGATATAGAGCGGTTTATCCAGTCCGAGGTCTTTTTTTATAGCTTCCACAGAAGATATGTCTGCCCTTTGCCCTAACATCATACGCGAGGCATCGCCAGGCAGGATGTTGAAAAGCAAAAACACCAGTGTTACCACACCCCAAAGGACAAGGATACCATAAAAAAGCCGCTTTAAAATGTAGTAAAACATAATGCTATTGTGCCGGTGAAATTAAATATTTTTCTACTTCTTTTCCAACAGGAAAATCATGATAATGCCATTTCTTAAGGACAACCCCGTGGTGTAACAAAAGCAATCCTGGATTGGAGCGAATCATGGCTTTCAGATCAGTTTCGTCTGCCCGGAAAACCGGAATATTCAGGTCAGATTGTTTTTCAAACTGCGCCATAGCGCTGCCTTCCGTAGCTGTAATAAGCACCATCGAAATGCTTTTTTTCTTCAGAAACCGAGCCAACAGAGCCGCCTTTTGCATCCCTTTGGCATCCGCCAACTTCACATCAAACGAAACCAGAACAAACTGATACCCCGGGTTTTCAATAATAGCTTTGGTTACATCATTCCCAAGACTGTCCTCAATAATCAGATTATACTTTTTCACTTCAGGATGTTTCACTACCCGCCGCGAAACAAACTCCCAGCGGGCAACCCATGCAGTATCTTTCCATGGATAATCGGGAAACAGAAATTCTTTTTTCTCGCCGGACTTCCTGTTTTGAAAAGTTATGTAAGTTTTGGCTTTCTGCTGCACAGGCGATGTCATATCGCGGCCGGTTTTCCAGTTACGAAAATCCACTACCGGAAGGTGGTTCAGGTTGAAAGACATAAACCCAAGAAACAAACTGCCGAAAAGTACAAGCAGCGCCGCCTGAAGCAAAGGCTTCGCGTGTTTTCCGTTTTTCAAACGGCTTCCCCACAGAAAAAAGACATTGAAAATTATCAGGACAATATTTTTGTAGAAAGTCTGCCAGTTGGTTAGTTTCACAGCATCTCCGAAACAGCCGCAGTCCGGAACCATATTATACAAGGCATCCAAAAATGTTACCACGGTAAAAAAAACCAACATAATGAGCATGGCTCTGGCAGCTGTCCTGATAAAAACATTAAACAGAAAGCCGAACCCAATCAGGAACTCCGAGAAGATGACAAGAAAAGACAACCATAAAGCGTAAGGCACCAGTGCCGTCCAGCCGTAAACCAACAGATAATCCTCAACACGATACGACGTGCCCAGCGGGTCAATTCCTTTCACCACCGAGGAAAAGATAAAAACCAGCCCGAGGAAAATTCTGATAAAGGGCACAAGGCGGAGAAATATGTCCTTTGTTTTACGCATGTTCACCTTCGAGTAATATTTTTATCAGGGCAAACACGGAGTAATTAATAATGTCGTAGTAATTAGCATCCAAGCCTTCGGACACAAGGGTTTTTCCTTTATTATTTTCAATTTGTTTAATCCGCAGCAGCTTCATAAGAATAATATCCGTCAGCGAGGAGATACGCATATTCCGCCAGGCTTCTCCATAATCATGGTTTTTATTCATCATCAAATCGTGGGACTTTCCGATATATTTTTTAAACAGCGCAATAGCAGTTTCGTTGTCCAAATCGGGCTCTTCGGCCACGCCCAACTCCAACTGGATGAGCGCCATACACGAATAATTAACAATGGCAATAAACTCTGGCGCAATGCCCTCATCCACTTTCTGTACACCCTTTTGCTGGATACTCCGGATACGGTTGGCTTTAATATAGATTTGGTCGGTCAGGCTGGACGTTCTTAAAATTCGCCAGGCCACGCCGTAATCTTTCAATTTATTCTCAAAAATCGCACTACATTTCTCAATGATGGTTTCAAATTGCCTGGATGTTTTATCTCTCATGTGTTACTGTTCTAATTATTCGTACCTTTGTATAGGTCTGCAAAAAAACAAAATTAATGGGCAATAAAGATACTTCTTTTCCAAAAATCAGGAGCATTCGGATAGGAGAAAAATTATTTGATTTTTCAAAGCCTAAAATTATGGGTGTTCTAAACCTGACTCCTGATTCGTTTTATGACGGAGGAAAATACAATCAGGAAGAGTATTGGGTCGGGCACACCCGCAAAATGCTGGATGAAGGAGCCGATATTATTGATTTGGGGGCTGTTTCTACCCGACCCGGCGCCGAACCAATTAGTGAAGATGTGGAGATGTCCCGGCTACTTGGTCCATTAAAAATACTGCTCGCAGAATTTCCGGAAGCTGTTTTTTCCATCGACACGTATCATGCCGGTGTAGCCCGGCAATGTGTGGAAACAGGCGCACACATGATAAACGACATCTCCGGAGGAAGTTTTGACAGGAAAATGTTCCGTACCATTGCCGATTTAAAAGTCCCGTACGTGCTGATGCACATTCATGGCGCACCTAAAAACATGCAGACACATCCTATTTCAGAAGATATTGAGAACATCATCTATCAATTTTTCAAAGAGAAAGTGGCGGCATTGAGGTTGCTCGGTGTGGAAGATATCATCCTTGACCCGGGTTTCGGATTTGGGAAAACGTTGAAAAGCAATTACCGGCTTTTGTATAATATAGCTTCCACCCGCATTGATGACCTGCCGATACTCGCCGGAGCTTCACGTAAATCCATGATTAACAAAGTCATCAACACAACACCTTCCGAAGCACTAAACGGCACAACAGTGGTCAACACGCTGGCCCTGCTGAACGGAGCCAACCTGTTGCGCGTTCATGATGTGAAAGAAGCGCGCGAAGTCGTTGACATTATCCATTATTACCGTAACTTTGGCATGTTTTCCAAATAATATTTTATTTTTACTTTTGAAAAAAATCATTCAACTTGCTTACACTGTTTATTCATATCCGCGTCCTTGACCTGCTTGACATATTTTTTGTCGCAATTCTGCTTTTCGCCCTTTACAAACTCCTGAAAGGAACGGCAGCCATAAATATTTTTTTAGGGATTGTGGCAATATTGCTTTTATGGAAAGTTACCGATTTGCTGAAGATGCAGTTGCTCTCTGATATTTTAGGAGCTTTCATAAGTGTGGGAATCATTGCTCTGATTGTCATCTTTCAACCTGAAATACGACAATTCCTGCTGGCATTGGGAACCCCAACCTTTTTAAACAAATATGGCGGGCGATTTAATTTCCTGACAAACTGGTTTCAAACTACTTATGAAACAGACACGGACCCTGTGGTGGTTGCCTGCCAGCACATGAGCAATTTAAAGCAGGGTGCACTCATTGTTATCACGCGGCAAAATGAGCTTCCGCAGATTGTCAAAACCGGCATAGTGATTGATGCAGAAATCAGTAGTCCGATGGTCGAAAATATCTTCTTCAAAAACAGCCCGCTGCACGATGGTGCCATGATTATTACCCAGAACAGGATAAAGGCTGCAGGTTGCGTTCTCCCCGTATCCAAAAAGAAACTTCCCCGCTATGCAGGTCTTCGTCATAGAGCCGCCATTGGTCTGACAGAAGTTTCCGACGCCATTGCTATTGTTGTTTCTGAAGAAACCGGAAATATTTCCTACAGTACACACGGAAACATCCGGCACAATATTGAACCAGCCACTTTACAACAAAAGCTGGCTTCGGACTTAGGTTTAGACCGGGAACCGGAAGAAAACACCCAAACTGTTAATAAAGATTAAGGGAGGACTTTTGCTATTTAATATTTTATACATTTGCTTAATTAACAATCAATATAAATTATAAGACTATGAAAATTAACAGATATGTCGATATTTCAACCATCGACCGCGACGCAAAAAAAGATTATATAGATCGCCATTCTCCATTCATTCACTGTGTGAAGAGCGCGAAAAATGGCGAGAAACTTAAAGTAACCGTCAAATTAGGTGACGAATATTCTCATCCTGACGATTTTGACCATTATATTGCCTGGGTTCAATTGTGGAATGGAGAAAACAACCTGGCACAAGCAACCTTTGTTGCCGGTGCCCTCGGCAACCAGGCTGGTCATGTTGAAGTCGATTTCTTTATCGTCCCCAAGCGCAACATGAGGCTCACCGCCATGGCTTTTTGCACCAAACACGGACTGTGGCAAAGCGACGAAGTAGTTGTCGAAGTTACGGAATAACTTTCCCCTGTTTTCAAAAGCACAAAATCCCCGAAGGCTATACCTTCGGGGATTTTGTATACCCTGCAAAACGGAACCTGGCAAAAACAAAAAAGCCGGAAGAAATCCGGCTTTTTTACTTAAATGGGTGGAAGATGGGACTTGAACCCACGACCCCTGGAACCACAATCCAGTGCTCTAACCAACTGAGCTACATCCACCATTTCAGGGGCGCAAAGATACAACTATTTTCAACTTTCCAAAGTTCCGAATAAAAAAAATTCCTGAAAAATATACAGCAAAAATCGCAGGAAAAGTTTGTACAATCACTTTGTTTTTTACTTTTGAATCGATGTTCCCACAAAAGAAAAAAAAATATTCATCCGGCTCACTTTCGCATCTTGCCTGGCAAAAATTCAGAAGAAACATACAGGGTATGGCAGCGCTGTTTGTAATTGGTCTGGCGTTACTCATTGGAATATTTGCTTATCTCCTCATCCCCGATGCCTCACCCAACGCTAACCGGCAGAATCTGGAACTTGCCACTCAGAAACCCGGTTTTATGGTAATCGTATTGAAGGTGCGGAAGAATGATGCCCCGTTGCCTGCGAGCTTTTTTCATGAAATATTTCTTGGTAGAAAAGATCGCTATACCTATGTACCCATAACTTCGTACCACTTTGAGAAGGGAGTGATTACTGTGAAGATCTTTGACGAAGACAGTAGTGGGCTGACAAAATCGTACCCCCTTGCCGATGTGGTTTTTCCCATCAAGGAGGGGAAACAAAAAATCGTAGGGAATAAGATTGAATACCGGACATTGCACGGAGAGAGACATTTGATATCTATAGCAAAATTAAAAGAGCGTATTTTACATGATCAGCTGATAAGCAAAACGTATTGGCTGGGTACCGACCAGTTTGGCAGAGATCTGCTGAGTCGTCTGCTGCTGGGAACAAGAATTAGCCTTTCGGTAGGATTTATCTCCGTTGCTATTTCGCTATTGGTGGGCATTTTGTTGGGTTCCATGGCTGGTTTTTACCGAGGGAAAGTCGATGAACTTATCATGTGGTTCATTAACGTTGTATGGTCGATTCCCACCCTGCTGCTGGTGATTGCCATCACTTTTGCTCTCGGCAAAGGCTTTTGGCAGATTTTTATGGCCGTCGGGCTGACCATGTGGGTTGAGGTGGCCCGTGTGGTCAGAGGACAGATGATGAGTGTTCGGGAATCCGAATACGTGGAAGCAGGATTTGCATTAGGCTACTCCAATTTCCGCATTATGATGCGCCACATCCTGCCCAATATTCTCAGCCCGGTTATCGTCATTTCGGCTGCCAATTTTGCAGCAGCCATCCTGATAGAAGCAGGCCTTAGTTTCTTGGGTATTGGCGTTCAGCCCCCCATCCCATCCTGGGGAAACATGATTAAGGAGTATTACAGCTATATCGTTCTTGACTCCGCTTACCTTGCCATTATCCCCGGAATAGCCATTGTGATACTCGTACTGGCATTTATGACACTTGGCAATAGCCTGCGCGATGCGTTAGATGTAAGAATAGAATCATAAATTAAGTGAGGAAAGAATATTAATTAACAATTAGCCCGCTGATTATAAGCACTTTACATTATTAGATAAAATAATGGTTAATAACTTATTATCGTAAACAACGGTAGCAGAAGATGGTTAGATTAATTTTGCCTGAAAATGAATTAGCATTCTAAACTATGGAAACTTTCTATCTAATTTTGGTTGGTGTTTTATTTCTGCTGGCCATTTCGGATTTGGTTGTAGGAGTTAGCAATGATGCCGTAAACTTTCTGAATTCTGCTGTCGGCTCAAAAGTAGCTTCTTTTAAAGTGATTATCATTGTTGCCGCTTTGGGTGTACTGGTAGGGACTGTTTTTTCAAGTGGAATGATGGAGGTGGCCCGAAAGGGTATTTTTCATCCTCAGATGTTTTACTTCTCTGAAATCATGCTCATCTTCCTGGCAGTAATGACAACCGATATTATCATGCTGGATACGTTTAATACCTTTGCCTTACCAACATCCACCACGGTTTCCATTGTGTTTGAATTGCTGGGGGCAGCAGTGGGAATGGCTTCAATAAAACTTATGGCTACTCCTGAGGCGATGGCTTCCTTTAAACAGTATCTTTTTGAACATCACCTTATTGAAAATATTAACCAAACAATAAATCTGGGTAGTTTTATTAACTCTGCCAAGGCTCTCGCCATTATTTCGGGAATCTTATTTTCTGTTGCGATGGCGTTTATTGTGGGAGCAGCAGTTCAATATGTTGCAAGACTTATTTTCTCTTTTAACTATAAAAAACGGATGAGATGGTTTGGAGGTCTGTGGGGAGGGCTTGCCTTTACAGCCATTACATACTTCATCGTTATCAAAGGTGCCAAAAGTGCTGCCTTTATGTCTGCCGATGTAAAACTCTGGATGCAAACCCACACGATGCAAATTATGGTTTATAGTTTTATTTTGTGGACCGTGTTTTTGCAACTTCTCAACTGGTTGTTTAAAGTGAATATTCTAAAGACAATCGTGTTGGTAGGGACTTTTTCGCTTGCCCTTGCTTTTGCAGGCAACGACCTGGTGAATTTTATCGGGGTCCCCATTGCAGGCTATAATGCTTATGAAGTATTTGCCCATACTGCGGGTGCCAATCCCAACACCTTGCCTATGCTGGCTCTTGGAGGAAAAGTAGCAACTCCTATTTCATTTCTTTTGCTGGCAGGATTAGTTATGGTACTTACTTTGGCATTTTCTAAAAAGGCTAAAAGTGTAATCAAGACTTCCGTAGATCTAAGTCGTCAGGACGCCGGAGATGAGCGGTTTAAATCAACAACAATTTCCAAAACCCTGGTTCGGTCTTCTATTAATTTTTCAAAAGGTCTTAAAAGAATTGTTCCCGCGAAACTTTCGATTGCCATTAATCGCCAATTTGAGCCCTATTCGGATGAAGTTGAAGGGCAGGAGGATGCCCCGGCATTCGACCTAATCAGAGCATCTGTCACCCTCGTGGTTGCAAGTTTGTTAATAGCTCTTGGAACTTCATTAACTCTGCCCTTATCTACAACTTACGTTACTTTTATGGTAGCCATGGGGGCATCCCTTTCCGATAAGGCCTGGGATCGTGAAAGCGCCGTATATAGAATTTCAGGTGTTTTTTCCGTCATTGGGGGTTGGTTTCTAACTGCTTTTGTTGCTTTTACAGCTGCTTTTATTGTGGTCTATCTTTTCTATTATGGTGGAGATATAGCCATCCTTGGCCTTTTATTGCTGATTGCTTATTTGGTTTACCGATCTCATAAAGTACATAATAAGAGAGTTAAAGAAAATGAGCAAGTCGGGGAAGATGTTTACGGTGTAACAAAAGAAAATGTTTCCGAACGTTTCCTGGCCCTGGTAGCAGGAAATCTTAAAAAAGTTATTCGTGAATACCGGCATACTATAGACGGTCTGGAGACCGAGGATGTAAAAAAGCTAAAGAAAACAAAAAAAGCCATCGATGAAATGGCCGTTAGAACCAAATACGTAAAAGACCACATCAATGTTGTCATTGAACGGCTGGATGAAATGTCCATCGACTCGGGCTCATTCCTGGTACAGGCTATGGATTATATGCGCGAAATGATACACAGTATATCTTTCCTTACCGGCCCTGCTTTGGAACATGTGGATAATAATCACAAGCCGCTGATTCCCGAGCAGATTGAAGAGCTGAGACATTTGTCCGAGCACATGGAAACCGTGCTGAAGATCACACTTGAGAGTATTATAAAAGAAGATTATTCAACCCAAAACGAATTACTGGCAGAACAAGCTAAAGCACTGAGACACATTGAAGTAAACAGAAAAAACCAAATTCAGCGAATTAAAAAGAAACTAGTTGGCACCAGAAATAGTATTTTATTTCTAAATTTGTTGGATGAAAGTAAGAATCTTTTATTGCAAGCCGTCAATTTGTTTAAAGCCCAGCGCGATTTTGTTAATAACAGTAAGTAGTTTATGATCAAATCGTTAAAAATCATTTCGGGAGGACAAACCGGCGTGGACAGGGCGGCCATGGATTTTGCATTGGAAAATAACATACCCTGTTCTGGTTGGTGCCCCAAAGGACGAAGAGCTGAAGACGGTATTATACCCCTTTCCTATCCTTTAAGAGAAACAAAAGAATCCCGTTACAGGGAACGTACAATTAAAAACGTGGAGGAGAGTCAGGGATTGCTGGTTTTTGTGGACGGTAAACCGGACAAAGGTACCGTTCTTGCCATAGATCAGGCTGAAAAACGGAACATCCCCACTTATATAATTTATCTCACCATGAATGTGGAAGATCAGGAGACAGGTATTTTAAGCCTTCTCGAAAACAGTGATATATCTGTTATAAACATTGTAGGACCACGCGAATCGAACAACCCGGGCATCTACAACAAAACAAAAGCTTTTCTTGAAGAGCTTTTTCCCCGGCTCAATGTAGCCACCAGCAGCAAATGATTAATGGGGACTTCTAATGCTTTTTGACGATTAGAAAACGTGACTTTCCATGGATGTCAGCAGAAATTTCAGGGAAATTAAAAATATCCCTTTCAAACAAGGAGGCCGTTTCAGCGGCATAATTTGCATTGACTTCCAAATAAAGTTTTCCACCTGGTTTCAACGCTTTACGGGCAAAGCCCATGATTTTCCTGTAAAATAACAAAGGGTCGGCATCTTCCACAAAAAGCGCCAAATGAGGCTCATATTTTAAAACATTGTCTGCCATTTCTTTTTTCTCTTTCTGCAATACATAAGGCGGATTGCTCACTATGATGTGAAAGCTTTTGCCCAATGTTGACCAACATGCTTCGGTATTTAGAATATTACACTGCCGGAAATCAATATCCAAATTAAGTTTCTTTGCATTTTTGCGGGCCAGAGAAAGAGCGCCGGCAGAAACATCAATAGCCGTTACATTGCACCCGGGCAGGACATTTTTCAACGCCAGGGCAATACATCCGCTGCCGGTTCCAATATCGAGAATCTCAAAATCGGCACCCGAATTATCTTCAAGAATCTTTCCGACAAGCTCTTCCGTTTCGGGACGCGGAATGAGTACTCCCCTGCCCACCTCAATCTGTAAGCCGTAAAATTCGGCATTCCCCAGTACATATTGTATCGGCTCCGAATTCAGCAAACGTTTGACAGCCTCTTGTATAGCCAGCATTTCCGACCCGGAAAGCCTTCTTTCAATCTGAACCTGCTGCATAGCCCGCGATAACCCATAGTAATGCCTGATGAGCATATTCACCAAATTTTCCGCCTCCTTCCGGGCATAAATCCCGGAAAGTCTTTCCACCAGAACCTTTTTTATTTCAGCCAACCTGTTTGTTGCGTAAACCATGTTGCAAATATAACTACTCGGAACCTAATGCCAGGCATTTAAAAGGTTTAAAGTTTTTATTACCAACAATCGGAGAACCCATCAAATTCATAGCTTTGTAAAATGGAAAAGGCCAGCGTATTTATCATCACCGGCAGTCAGGGAGCGGGAAAAACCACCAAAGTAATGGAAGTAGTTCGGCATCTGAAAAAGGAATTACCTGACGTTTTCGGTTTTTATGCCATTGGCGAATGGCAAAACGGAAGGCGGAGTCGCTTCCGTATCGTCGATATTCAAACAAGAACAGACTATACGCTTTGCAACCGGCAACAGTCGGTAGATGCTGCCGGAGGAAGGTTTATTTTCACTTCCGGAACCGTAAAACAGGGAAAAGAGATTATTGCATCAGGAATGAGGCGAAAGGGAACACTGGCAGTGATAGATGAAATCGGACGGTTTGAACTGGAAGAAAAAGTCTGGTATTCTGCTTTTCACAATCTGATAAAGAAGAATTTTCCTGTTTTAATCACCGTTCGTGAAAATCAGCTTGAGGTGATAATCGCCAAATTTAATCTCGACAGACCTCTGATTTTCAGATTAAACGAAGAGAGTTTTTTAATAGCCAAGGCCATTATAAGCCGCCTCGGAAAAGAGTAAGTCCCCGGACATTAGGGAATTGTAACGAAACAGCCTATGCTTTTTTCCCCCGTTCTTTTGCGCTTTTTCTTTGTTACAAAAGTTTCAAACGACTTATGTTACAACACTTTAGTTTTTACTCTTTTTCATTTTCCTGTGCATACTTTTTGGCAATATCTTCGTCCACCAAAATACGGCCACAATATTCACACACAATGATTTTCTTGTGCAGTTTGATATCTAATTGGTGCTGAGGTGGAATTTTGTTGAAACATCCGCCACAGGCATCCCTTTCTATCTGCACAACAGCCAGCCCGTTGCGCGCATTTGTACGGATACGTTTATAAGCAGTCAGCAATCTCTCTTCGATAAGTTCTTCATTCTGCTGTGATTTCTTAACCAGATCATCCTCCTCTTTTTCAGTCTCGGCAATGATACCGGTAAGCTCAGACTTTTTTGCCGCAAGGTCCTGTTGACGCATTTCCAGCTTTTCGCTGGCATCTTTCATATCCGCCACAATACCATCAATACGAAATTTGGCTTCTTTAATTTTTTTCTCAGAAAGCTGAATCTCCAGGTTCTGAAACTCTATCTCTTTGGTCAGGGAATCATATTCACGGTTATTTCGGACATTCATCTGCTGCTCCGTATATTTCTTTATCAGCGCATTACTCTCTATGATGGACTCATTTTTCTCCGTGATAAACTGCTCAAATTTGTCTTTCTCTTCCTGGAAATTAGCAATTCTGGTTTCCAAACCGGCAATTTCGTCCTCGAGGTCTTCCACTTCTAACGGAAGTTCGCCTCTTACAATCTTAATTTTGTCAATTTGAGAGTCGATCTGTTGAAGACTATATAATGCTGTAAGCTTCTGCTCAACACTCACTTCTTGTTCTCGCATGCTATTTTTTATTTTTTTTGTCATAATAACTTATGTTTCAACTACCTACAAAAAGGAAACCGGATTTGTATTAAATTTTGAAATTTGGAGTGCAAAATTAGGAAATTTTTTGGTTAATAATTCAAATAATAAATCTTTAGTAAATTGTTCTGTTTCATAATGTCCGGCATCTATTAGTATCATTTGGTTTTGGTAGTGAAAAAAATCGTGATATTTTAAATCAGCTGTTACAAAAGCATCCGCGCCCGAAGCAAAAGCTTTTCCCATAAGAAAACTACCGCTACCGCCCGAAATAGCGACCTTTTTCACTTTTCTGCCGATAAGCAGGCCGTGGCGCAGAGCCTGTGTTCCAAGACGGTTTTTTACCCGTTGCAAAAAGTCAGCAGGGGCCATGGCTTCCGGCAATTCTCCTAACATACCGGCACCTGCGTTAGCATCGGTATTTTCAAGCGTATAAATATCATAAGCCACTTCCTCGTAAGGATGAACCACAAGCATCGCTTGTAAAACGACATCCAAAAGACTTTCGGGTACAATAGCTTCGAGACGCACCTCTTTCTCAAAATGAATCTCGCCCTGCTTTCCTACAAACGGATGTGTTCCTTCCAGCGCCTTAAAACTTCCTTCACCGGCAGTAGTGTAACTACAATGACTGTAATTGCCAATATGCCCGGCGCCGGCATTCAGTACAGCCTCTCTGACCACTTCCGCATGACTTTCCGGACAAAAAACCACGAGCTTCTTCAGCTTACCTGCCGGTGACAGTATTCTGGTATTTTGCAGCCCGAGTTGCAGCGCCAGACGAGCGTTTACGCCTTCAGCGATGTTATCGAGATTAGTATGTATAGCATAAATTGCCACATCATTTTTTACGGCTTTAATCACCAAATCTTCCACAAGGTTTCCACCTCTCAATCGCTTTAATCCTTTAAATATCAACGGATGATGCGCGATAATCAATCCGAAACCCAGAGCAATGGCCTCATCCATCACCTCATGAGTAACATCCAATGTGATGAGGGCTTTTTCCACCTCTTTTTCCGGCGATCCTATAAGCAAGCCGGAGTTATCGTAAGACTCCTGCAAGGCAAGCGGAGCAAAATTTTCAAGATACCGGCTTAATTCATTTATCGTCATCTTAATGTAAAGTTTTTTTAAAAATTTATTTTTTTGTAAATTGTATTTTAAATTTTTTATAAATTTACACAAAATTAAAGAATTGTAAGGATCATTTATTTTTATCTTCTTCATGCTGAAAATATTGTTGTTTCCATTCGCGCTTTTGTACGGATTGGTTATAAGTTTTAGGCATCTTTTATTCAATTTAGGTATTTTGCCATCAGAGTCTTTTGATGTGCCGATTATCAGTGTGGGAAATATTACCATAGGCGGCACAGGAAAAACGCCGCATACCGAGTATCTTACCCGCTTACTTATCAAAGATTTTCGGGTGGCTATTCTCAGCCGGGGTTACTCAAGGAAAAGTAAAGGCTTTGTTTTGGCAAACAGTTCCTGCTCATTTCAGGATATTGGAGATGAACCATTGCAATATTTACAAAACTTCGGCGATAAAATTCGTATTGCGGTGGACAAAGATCGCTGCCACGGTGTCAGCAGGCTTTTGAAAATGGAAGAGCCCCCGGAAATCATTATTTTGGATGATGCTTTTCAACACAGATACATAAAACCCGGACTTTCTCTTTTACTCACCGACTACCGCAGGCTATACACCGACGATTATCTTCTCCCAACAGGGATGTTACGCGACCTGAAAGCATCTGCAAAACGGGCTGATATAATTATTGTTACTAAAACGGAAAAAATCCTTTCACCCCTTGTCAGAAGATTAATCGAAGAAAAATTGCATCCTGCGCCATATCAAAAAATTTACTTTTCTTATGTAAAATATGGTGCCCCCGTAAGTTTCCCCTCATTTGAAAAAGTCAAACTTGATAAAAATTACAGCGTTATCATTTTGTTTACCGGCGTTGCCAATCCTTATCCTTTAAAAGATTATCTTCGTTATCGTTGCCGCGAATTGATCACTATCGATTTTCCCGACCACCACAAATACAAGAAAAAAGACATCCGGCTCATCAGAAAAACGTGGGACAGGCAATTTGCCAAAAAAAAGCTGATTGTTACAACTGAAAAAGATGCCATGCGGTTGATAAATTCTCCCTATCTTCGCTTCCTGGAAGACCTGCCACTAATTTACCTCCCCATTGAGGTAAAATTTCACGGGCAGGATGAAAAGAAGTTTAACGATCAAATTTTCAATTATGTTAGGGAAGATCAAAGAGACAGCACGGTTCATTCAATCAAAGATAAGTATTAAACCGCGCATAGCCATTATTTTAGGTTCCGGTTTGGGAGACCTGGCAAACGATATCGAAGTCAGCGAAAAAATATTGTACACCGACATACCCAATTTCCCGGTTTCAACCATAAAAGGGCACAAAGGACAATTGATTTTTGGGACACTCAATGGTGTGGAAGTATTAGCCATGCAGGGGCGTTTCCATTATTATGAAGGCTATACCATGTCGGAAGTTACTTTCCCCGTTAGGGTTTTCAAACATATGGGCATTCAATACCTTTTTGTTTCCAATGCCAGTGGTGGTGTAAATCCTGATTTTGAAGTAGGAGACATTATGTTTATCACTGACCATATCAATTTGTTACCCAATCCGTTAATCGGTCAGAACTTTGAGGAACTTGGCCCCCGTTTTGTGGATATGAGTGAAGCTTACGATAAGAAGTTGCTAAGTAAGGCCACCCGTGCGGCTCGCCATCACGGCATTCATTACAAGACCGGCGTTTATGCCGGCACAACAGGTCCAACCTACGAGACTCCGTCCGAATATTATTACATCCGCAGTCTCGGTGCCGATGCCGTGGGAATGTCAACCGTTCCTGAAGTTATTGTAGCACGTCACATGGACATGCCTGTTTTTGCCGTAACGGTCATCTCCGATTTGGGGGTGAAAGGAAAAATCATTGAGATTTCGCATCAGGAGGTCCTTGCCGCAGTAGAACAGGTTACCCCCAAGCTGATTACCATCTTTAAAGATGTAATTAAAGACTTGTAACACAAACTATTGAAAAGAAAAAGCATATATTTTGTTTCCGATTTCCATCTCGGAATCCCTGACCATGCCAGTAGTCTGGAACGAGAAAAATTACTGGTGAGATGGTTAGAAACGGTACGCCACGATGCTGTGGGAATTTTCCTCATGGGCGATGTATTCGACTTCTGGTTTGAATACAAAACTGTAGTACCCAAAGGTTTTGTCCGCCTGCTTGGCAAGCTGGCGGAGATTGTAGATGCTGGAATCCCGGTTCACCTCTTTCGTGGTAACCACGACCTTTGGGCTTTCGATTATCTGGAAAAGGAAACCGGCATCACTATTTACCGAAAACCTGTGATTCGTGAAATGATGGGGAAGACCTTTTACCTTGCCCATGGTGATGGGCTGGGCCCGGGCGACAGAAATTATAAATTTCTGAAAGCCGTTTTTGAGTTCAAGCCAAATCAGTTTCTTTTTCGCTGGTTGCATCCGGATGTTGGTGCCTGGATGGGAAACTATTTCTCAAAAAGAAGCAGGCTGGCAAAAATGAGTAATGTCGGCGAGGAAGAAGGCTCCTTTGAAAAAGAAAAAGAGCTGTTGTACTTGTATGCTTTGAAAATGGCAGGGCAATTTCCAGATGTGGATTATTTTGTCTTCGGACACCGCCACATGCCCGTGATAACGGAAATAAACCCGAAAACCGGGCTGGTCATTCTCGGCGACTGGATTTCTCATTTTTCTTATGGTGTATTTAGCAATGGCGAATTCCGGCTGGAGCACTTTAAAGGCTGATGGCTTAAAACACAGAATCCGGATAGTCCTTTTTACTTTCCTCTCTTCCGGACCGGGCAAATCGTTGACCCTTTTTCCAAAATACTCCGGAAATTTTCGGAGTCAAAAGAGCCGGGAAAACCAATATCAGAAATATGGGGTTTAAAACCGGTAAGCGGCTTTTTTAAGCTGACGAACGGTTTTAATGGGGTTATCAGGATGCAGATATTGAGCAATAAACTTATAAATTTTTACCCGGATACTCTGTGCCTTTTGCGTATCAATACGATCGAAAGAGTGCCCGCCCGGAATATTCTGATAAATCTGGTATTCAAATTTTTTATGGGCAGCTTTTAAAGCCTGAATCAAATGTTCCACTTCCAGCACGTTGACGTCGGCATCGTTAGTATTGGTATGAATCAACAGAGGTGTTTCCAGTTTCTCCGCATTCCAGGCCGGCGAACGCCGTTTATACTCTTCCACATCCTGATTGGCAGTTTTGCCAATATGATAACCGGCTGAATACAAATTGCGGTAACTCTGTGTCATATAACCCATCCGGGCAATCAAATCGCTCACCGGATTTCCGGCAAATGCTACTTTGTAGGCTTTCGGATGTGCGAAAATATTCATTAAGGTAATCATTCCGCCATGGCTCCAGCCAATGATGCCAACACGCTTCGGGTCAAGAAAGGAATAATTTTTCAGCATCCAGTTGCGGGCGGCAAACACATCTCCGTTCTCAAGTCCGCCATAATCAATCAAGCGGTAAAACGAACGGCCATAGCCGGTGCTTCCGCGGTACTCCGGCGCCACAACCACATAACCCTGGGTCATCAGTTCACGGATAATGTGCGTATAATAGGTGGTAAAATCGCCATGCACGCCACCATGCGGAAAAACAAGCAGCGGATATTTTTTTGAAGGATCAATATTTTTCGGGATAAAAACATAGCTCCAGAATTTTACCGGATTTTTGGCGCCCATGGCAGTAGGATTTTTCACAACAGCCCGTGGCGGTCCCGTGATGTAAACCTTGTCAATATAAGCAACATCGCCTACCTTTTGATACCACAACAAGTCCTGAATACCCTTCTCGAGGTGATTAAAATTATGTTGCAGATTACTAATTTGCTGTTCCAGATGTTTGACACCATTGGCTTTTCGGGCATTTTGGCTCATAGCTCTCCCCGACCATAAAAGTGCGAGGATAACAAAAATAAATGTAAACTTCTTCATGGTTGTTTGGTACTTTTGGTTACACGCAAATATAAGTATTTTAACAGCGAAAGAATCGTAAACTCACTATAAATTAAACTTTTCGGGTGATACAGCGGAACACATCATTTGTAAGCCTTTTGATTTCCAGTGGTTAATTCCGGAATATCCGTATATCTATATTTTTTCACAAAACCGGAAAACCCTTGCAAATTTTGAATATTTTTGAACATAGAAAATTAAAGATTAAGACCATGGAAATAAATTCACGCTTTATCAAATTGACCCTGACACTTATCACCGTTGGAATCTGGGTTCTCATTTTTCAAAATGCAGGCATCATTCCGCAGGCTAACCCGCAAAGAATCATCGCAGACACTACGATTAGGGTAACAGGATCGGTAGATGTGGATAATACCGTTTTTATTAAAGGTTCGGTGGATGCCAACATTGAAAGTATCAACGGGTACAATAAATTTTACAAAGACCCGCGGACAGGCGAATATTATGTGCTTCCCGTAACCGACCCTTATCAGTAGCAGCGCTACAATATTTCGGTAACCAAAAAACGCCCTCTTGTTTCGGGGGGGTGAATGACGGAACTAATGTCATTTTTCTGTGGTTGCTTTTACGCAGGGCAGGTTACCGGCTATTTCTCATAGAAATGCATCTCCAAAATATATTGATAAACATTTTCGGGCATCCAGAAAGACATATTCTTTTTGTCGAAGATTCCCTTGCGGATAAAGCTGGAGGAAATTTCCAGAAGAGGCGCATCGAAAAGCCGGATTTGCGAATATTTTGCGTAATCGCCTAATGCGAAATTCGGACGGGGATAAACAAACATCTGATATTGATGCAGAATCTCCCGATAATTTTTCCATTTATGAAAATGGCTGAAAACATCCGTACCACAAATCATAACAAACTCACGGTCAGGATATTTATCGCTTAACCAAGTCAGAGTATCAATGGTGTAAGACGGTTTGGGCATTTTAAACTCAATATTGGTAACTTTCAGCTTTGGCTGGTCTTCCACGGCAATACGAACCAAAGTCAGGCGATGGATGTCGGCAAGCAGACTTGCTTTTTCTTTCAACGGATTTTGTGGCGAAACAACAAACCAAACTTCATCCAATTCAGTAAACTCAGCCATATAATTGGCCAAAATCAGATGTCCCGAGTGTATTGGATTAAAAGAGCCAAACAGCAATCCGGTTTTCTTTTTCTGTTTCATCAAAAAATGGTATCCTTATTTCACTTTTAACTTTTAACTTTTAACTTTTAACTTTTAACTTTTAACTTTTAACTTTAGCCTTCACCAGCATCTTTCCTTCGCTCATATTTCTCAGATAATCGGTCAGCCCGCTGGCGATGTCATCAAAGCCGATACTTCCCTGAATTTTTGTCTGGTATTTTTCAGAGATAAAGAGGGACTGCATCTCTACGGAAATCTCCTCAAAGAAATCGTCGTCAATCTGCTCACGCCACTCCGGAAGATTAAAACCTGAAATAATTTTATCATTAAAAATCAAGTCCATGGAGTCAACGCCTGAAATATGTTTTGTTGACAAACCGCCGTAGGACACCAATTCCGCATCGAGCGGCATGGCACTAAAAATCTGGCCGGCAAGGGCTCCGCCAACAGCATCAAATGCCAGCCGGGCATTCAGTTTATGGACAAGTTCTTTCAGTTTTTCCTCAAAACGCGAATCATTTTCCAGTAAAACATGCTTTGCGCCCTCCTTTTTCAGCCGTTCAAGGCTTTCCTGCTTCCTGACGATATCAATAACTTCAATTCCCATGTCGCCCGCCATTTGCCGTACAAAAGCGGCAACCTGTCCCCCTGCTGCATTCTGAATAACCGCATGGTTTTCACGTAAAACAGCAATGTCTAACAGTCCCCGTGCCGTAAAAGGATTGATGGCAAAACAAGCAGCCTGATCCATATCCATTTTCTCATTAAGAACAACAACTTTTTTCTTGTGTGAGATGACATATTCCGACCAACTGCCGCAATTTTCTTCCTGAATAAAAAAACTTACTTTACGGTCGATAAGGTCTTCTGCTCCCTCACCGGCTTCCACAACAATTCCGGAGCCCTCAAATCCGGGAATCGTCGGAAGTGATTTCACAATATTGTAGCCCCCCATCAAAAAAGCAATATCAGAAGGGTTGCAGGGAGCAGCATGCACTTTAATCAGGACTTCATCTTCGGAAGGTTGAGGCAAACCGCACTCCTCCACGCGAAGACTTCTCAATGCCCTGACAATATTTTTATTATAGGCAGGTAAAACAACTTTCTTCATTTTTTTGGCTTTTGGTTATATACAGATAGAAAAGTTAGTCCTTATCAATAAAATCCCGTACTGTTTCAAGAGCATCCTTCCGGGCTTTTTCCAAATCATCATTAACCAACACTTTATCAAAAAGTTTCTCAAAAGAGAGTTCATAAGCTGCCCTGTCGAGCCGTTTGCGCAGGCTCTCTTCACTTTCGGTAGAACGATGGCGAAGTCGTTCTTCGAGAACCGCGAGCGAGGGTGGTTTCACAAACAGCGCTAATGCGTCAGCGCCATAAATTTTCTTTATGTTTAAACCACCTTTCACATCCACATCAAAAGCCACCGAATCACCCCGTGCCCTTATTTTCTCAACTTCCGAACGCAAGGTACCGTAAAACTGATCTTCATAAACTTCTTCCCATTCCACAAAAGCATCTTCTTTTATTTTTTGCTTAAACTCATCAGCACTAATAAAATAGTAATCCACACCGTTTTTTTCTCCGGGTCTTGGCAAACGGCTTGTGGCCGAAACCGAAAAGGAGAGGCGGGGCAAATGCGCCATGATATAACGTACCAACGTTGTTTTACCCGAACCCGAAGGAGCGGAAAAAATAATCAATTTCCCTTTTTTATGATTTTGCATTAATGCCATTACAAAATATTCAGCATTTGTTCCTTAATTTTTTCCAGTTCATCCTTCATAAGCACCACTATTTTCTGCATATCGGCATCGTTGGCTTTGGAACCCAGCGTATTGATTTCGCGCCCGATTTCCTGAAGAACAAAAGCGAGCTTTTTGCCTGCGGTCTCCTCCGACCCAAGCACTTCGAGAAAATAATCGCAGTGTTTTTTCAAACGAATCTTTTCTTCTGTAACGTCCAGTTTTTCGAGATAATAAATCAACTCCTGTTCAAAGCGGTTTTTATCATATTGCATATCGGAGAGATTTTCGTTGAGACTTTTTATAATTCTTTCTCTTACACGGTCAATGCGCGACAGTTCGTACTTATCCACCTCTCCCAAAAGCTGCAAAATAATTTCAATACGTCGCCGGAAATCTTCTTCAAGCACGCTTCCTTCATGACTTCTGAACTGCGACACCTCATTTATAGCATCAGCAACAGCCTGCAACAAAACATCCCATTCATTTTTGTCAACCGTCTGCTCAGCAACAGCAAAAACATCGGGCAGACGCGTAATTATAGCGAGATAATCTTCCTTATCCTCTCTTCCGATTTCACTGGCAAACTCTTTCAGCTGGGTAAAATAATGATAGGCAAGCGTTTTATTTAACACAGGCCCGCCGGCTTTTTCGGATTGCTCCGCGAAAATGGAAAAATCAACCTTACCCCGATGTAACCGCTCTCTCAAAAAGGTTCTAAGCTCAATTTCTTTTTCTCTGAACATCTGAGGAATGCGCAGGTTAATATCAAGCTGCTTACTGTTCAGCGTTCGGATTTCCACCGTCAGCTTTTGATGTTGAATCGCGATTACGGACTTGCCGTAACCGGTCATGGATTTAATCATAGTAACAATTTTATTGGCAAAGATAAGCGAATATCACAAACCTCATCTCTCCATTTCACCGGGGATAAGGGGAGATAGCACTCAAAATGGCAACTTTGCGGGGGGATTTCCGGAGATTAATTAGGGTCTGCTGATTTTCTAAAAAACATCATTTTATCAACTGATATTCACCACATTATGTTGATAACTTAACCTTAAAAACCTTGTCAAAATGCACGGTTTTGCATAATTTTACATTAAAACCCGTGCACTTATGATCAAATACACGCCACAAAACCAGTTGAGCATAGAGCTGTTCCAACATCCTTTTGAGAGGGAGCTGGACAAGGAAAACCGCTGGATAAAACTGGCCGCCGTTATACCTTGGGATGAACTGGCAACAGTTTACAGCAGGAAGCTTCAGTCCAATACAGGCAGGTTCTCCGTTGATGTCAGGACAGTGATTGCTGCATTGATAATCAAACATAAGTTTAGGCTTTCTGATAAGGGTACCATAGAAATGGTTCAGGAAAATGTTTACCTCCAATACTTCTGCGGGCTGAAAAGCTTCACGACCAAGCCAGTGTTTGATGCCAGCCTTTTTGTGGATATCCGCAAACGTCTTGGGGGAAAAGAGTTTGAAGCTTTTAATGAGTTGGTCATAGAGAAATCCGAAACCATCAAGCCATCCCGGGCCAGGATAAAAAAGAACGACAGCGGAAAAAATCACAGCAGAAACAGAAATAAAAGTGAAAACAAACATAAGGACAAAGTCCAGGCAAAACAACAACAGGAAACAAACCGGGAGACCGATACTTCAAAAAACACTTCTGATCAAACCGGTCAAACCAACCGTGGAACATTGAAGCTGGATGCCACCGTGGCCGACCAGGAGATAAAATACCCTACCGACCTAAACCTTTTAAATGTCAGCAGGGAAAACCTTGAGCGGATAATAGACCTGTTGTACAATCCGAAGACAGACAAGGTAAAGCCCAGGACCTACCGGAGGAAAGCCAGGAAAGAATATTTGAATATTGCCAAAAAGAAACGAAAAGGCAAAAAGGAAATGCGCCGTGGCCTTCGTTCCCAATTACAATATGTTGCCAGAGATTTAAAAATCATTGCCCGTTATTTGGAGTTATCCGACAAACAAACAAGAACAGCAAAACTCACAAAGAGGGACTATCAGTTGTTAGAAGCCATAAAAAAGGTATACGAACAGCAGCTGTGGATGTACCGTAACAAGACACACCGGATAGCCCAACGGATTGTTAGTATCTTTCAGCCCCATGTTCGTCCTATTGTACGCGGAAAAGAAAAGAACAAAACAGAATTTGGTTCCAAGATAAACGTAAGCGAAGTAAACGGCTTCACAAGGATAGACACTTTTAGCTGGGAAGCCTACAATGAAAGCGTTGACTTGAAGAAACAGGTAGAAAACTATTACAGGATTTACGGGTGTTACCCTGAAACCGTACTTGTCGACCAGATATATTTGACCCGTGAAAACAGGAAATACCTGAAAGAGAAAGGGATAAGAACTTACGGAAAGCCTTTGGGCCGTCCGGTAAAGCAGACAAAAGAAACAGCGCAGCAACGCTATAAAAAACGCAAGAAAGCAGCAGAGCGGAACCACATTGAAGCAAAGTTCGGACAAGGAAAACGCGGATATGGGCTAAACAACATAAAAGCCCGGTTACCAGAGACATCCGAATCATGGGTAAATGCTATTTTCTTTGTTATGAACATAACCAAATTGTTACAGGTTGCCGAGAAATACGGCGGTTTTTTTGTGCCTTTTTTCAAATGGCTGTGTTTTTGGTTAATATTGGTAGTAAAAATATTTTCAACACAATCTTTACAGCCAAATTCACAAGTCAATCAACCAAGCCGGCAATTTTTGCCTGTCTTTGCCTGAAAGAAAATCAGCAGACTCTAATTAGATTACAAATCTCATCTCTCAAAAAAAACCTACCTTTGCCGCTAAGGATGAAAGGTCTACGCTTCATTGGTTTGTTTCTTTTTCTCCCTGCCATGTTGCAGGCGTTCACTCCATCATTGTCTGATAGTTTGCTGCGTGCTTTGGACAGCGCCCATGGCAAAGAAAAGATTTCCCTTCTTATCAAATTGTCGGAGCAAAATCGGGACAAATCTGTTTACGATAGCAAAAAATACAACAAAGAGGCTTTTCAATTATCCCAAAAAGAAGGTTATGACAACATGATGGGGCTTGCCAGCAAATCAATGGGCGTAAGCTATTTTTATTGGGGCGATATGAAAAAAGCTTTTGATCATTTTAAAGCCGGACTACATTATTACAAAAAGGGCAGGGATAAAGAAGGACAATCCAACTGTCTGAATGATATCGGGCTTGTATATGAAAGCTGGGCAATCTTTGACAGTGCCGCTTATTATTATAAGGCATCATATAACATTGAGGAAGAGCTGAAGAATGTGGAGGGAGCGGCTACATCACTCATTAACATGGGAAATATTGATTACTACCGGAATAATTATCAGGGAGCTTTAAATAATTATTTTCATGCTTTGAAAAACTTCACTATAAAAAGCAACAGTCTGGGCATGGCTATGGCTTATAACAGCCTTTCTATCATTTATAAACAGCTGAATGATTTTTCTACTGCGCTTGACTACCTGAGAAAAGCCAAAAATATTTACACAAACACAGACGGCAACGACCTTCGGCTCTCCAGAGTGTTAAACAACATGGCAGATATTTATAATGACCATTTCAAGGAATACAAAAAAGCTGAAATACTATACGAAAAGGTGCTGAAAATAAAAGAAAGGCTGGGACTCAAGACAGGAGTTGCATTGGTTAAAAGTAATATTGGCATCTTGTACGGACACATGGGAAATCTTTCGCTGGCACTCAAATATTTTGATGAAAGCAGAAAACTTTTTGAGGAGATTGGAGATAAAACCGGCCTCAGCATGGTTTACCAAAACAGGGGCAACACCTGGTTAGAAGCCGGCTATTACAAAAAAGCCCTCAAAGAATTTCAAAAAAGTTTGGCCATCTCTAAAAAAGTGGGGCTAAAAGATTATACAACAAACAATTACCGGGGTATTTTTAAATGTTATGCGGAGCTGGGTCAGTACAAAAATTTTGATAAATATTATAACCTGTATGAGCAGAGCAGAGATACTTTATCGGAAAAGCCGGGAAAAGCTCAAATAGCGGAGTTGGAAGCACACTACAAAATAGACAGCCTGCTGAAGAGAAGCATGGCTTTGAAAGCAGAGAGTCGTAGCAAAGAGCTGAAACTGAAAAGATACCATGTACTTTCCATAACTCTTGTCCTTGTAGTTATTTTGTTAATACTAATACTGATCCTATATAAGCGGGCAAAAGCTGAGGTTAAAAAATATAAAGTAAAAGAGTAATACCAACAATGACTCTGAATTATTGATATAACACCTTTTTAATTGTTTACCATTATTTTTTTGTGGCGCTTGCCAATCCGAAAAAACTTCTTACTTTCATGCAGCGAAAGCAGGAAACATTTGAAATGAGCAAAACAATTAAATATCAGTTATTTTCGGACCCATGGCATTACTACGGAGAGATGCTTAATGATATCGATGCAGCGCAGGAACATATCTGTCTGGAGACTTTTCGTATAGGAAATGATGTTATGGGTGAACGTTTCAGGGATAAGCTTACTAACGCCGCCCAAAGGGGGGTGGAGATAAAACTACTAATCGATTACTGGGGAGCAGGAAATACACGCTCCGGTTTTTTCGATAAGTTTATTCAGGCCGGAGGAGAGGTCAGGTTTTTTAAAAAGATAAAATACAATTTTGATTTTTTCACCCGGAGCCACCGGAGAAACCACAGGAAACTATTACTTATTGATGACAAAATAAGTTACATAGGCTCCTCAAACATTACAGGTTACAACTTAAACTGGCGCGAATCAGTTTTGCGTATGGAAGGTGAAATCACTCCGGTCTTTAAAAAACTTTTTCTTCAGGACTATAAGATTTATAATCGTTACATTTTCAGTAAGGCTTATTACACACGTCCTGTAAAGCATGAAAACTTTGAGATTATCAGGGATGTCCCCCTTATTACTAAGAAAAAGATCAACAATAAATTTATATTTTACATAAAACAGGCCAGGGAAACCATCGAAATAGAAACACCATATTTTCTTCCGGGCTCCATGCTTCGCAAAAGTCTGACGGATGCTGTCCAAAGAGGGGTGAAAATTAATATTCTTTTACCTAAAAAATCGGATGTAAACCTCGTGGATATCCTCCGGAACAAGTATCTCGGACCGTTAGCAAAGAGAGGCATAAATTTCCTGTTTTTTGAGCCTAACAACCTCCATGCCAAGCTGTTTCTTGTGGATAAAAAAATTTTTGGCATAGGGTCTTCCAATTTCGATTACCGTAGTTTCCGTTATATGTTTGAAATTATGTTATTTGGGGACCAGAAAGAAATCTCCGAACAGGTTGTCCGGCACGTAAAGGAAACCCAAAAGTCATCCATCCCGTTTGTCTATAAACAGTGGAAAAAACGTCCTCCTATCGAGAAGTTTTTTGAATGGTTACTCCTTCCCTTCCGGCATCTTTTGTAAATGTTACCTTCAGGCCGATGGTCAGAAGCCGCAAGCTGAATATCAAATATACTGATATTAAACACCTTTGCAACCTTCTAAGTAAAACCCTGAATTATTCTTTTCGCCTTGCAAATTTGCATTTTATTAAGCTACCTTTGTCGGTTTAAAAAGTGAGAAAACACATTCTCACAAAGAGTATCAAAAATTAATCACTTAAAAAATTAGAACATGTCAGAAAAACTCACTTCAAAAACGGTCATGGAACTGGAGGACAAGTATGGTGCACATAATTACCATCCGCTTTCGGTAGTTTTAGCCGAAGGGAAAGGCGCCCGTGTCTGGGATGTGGAAGGAAAGGAATATTTTGACTTCCTCTCAGCATATTCAGCTATAAATCAGGGTCATTGCCATCCTAAAATTGTAAAAGCCCTTACAGACCAGGCTCAAAAGCTCACCCTCACTTCGAGAGCTTTTTATAACGATTCGCTGGGAGTTTATGAAAAATATGTTACTGACTATTTCGGCTACGATAAAATTTTACCAATGAACTCCGGAGCCGAAGGCGATGAAACCGCTCTTAAACTATGCCGCAAATGGGCTTATACCAAAAAAGGAATTCCTGAGAATCAGGCAAAAATAATTGTTTGTGCCGATAATTTCCATGGTCGCACCATTACGATTATTTCCATGTCAACTGATCCTGACGCCAGAAATGATTTCGGCCCCTATACGCCTGGATTTATCACCATTCCTTACAACGATATTCCGGCATTGGAAAAAGCGCTGGAAGATCCTAATGTGGCAGGTTTTCTCGTAGAGCCCATTCAGGGAGAAGCCGGTGTTATGGTTCCCGCTGAAGGCTACCTGAAAAAAGCTTATGACCTGTGTAAAGCTAAAAATGTTCTGTTCATTGCCGATGAAGTGCAAACTGGTATTGCCCGTACAGGAAAACTTCTGGCCTGCGATCACGAGGGTGTACGCCCTGATGTGTTGATTCTCGGCAAAGCGCTCTCCGGCGGGGTTTATCCAATTTCTGCAGTTCTCGCTGACGATGAGATAATGTTAACCATTAAACCCGGCGAACACGGTTCAACTTTTGGCGGAAATCCCATCGCTGCACGGGTAGCTATCGCTGCTCTTGAAGTCGTTAAGGAAGAAAAGCTGGCAGAAAGGGCCGAAAAACTCGGCAAGCTTTTCCGTGATGAAATAAAAAAAATTCCGTCTGATATGATTGAAACTGTCCGGGGAAAAGGATTACTTAATGCAGTGGTTATTCGTCCCAAAGGTGGAAAAACAGCATGGGATGTCTGCGTGAAGATGGCCGAAAACGGCTTGTTGGCAAAACCCACACACGATCATATTATTCGTTTTGCACCTCCGCTGGTCATCACTGAAGAGGAACTTATGCATGCATTGGAAATCATTAAAAAGTCTATTCTGACTTTTGAATAAGATAAGCCTGTTTTTTTCAGCGTATTTTGAAATTCATTTGGTATTATTGGGGTTAATAATTCATAGTATAACGCCCGACTTTTTGTTCGACAAATGGTACCAACACAAAAACGAAAAAGCTCCGGTCAGGTGACCGGAGCTTTTTCAACATTAACCTAATACCCTCAGAATGAGGGAAACCCAAAAAATTAACCTGTATTCTAAGTTGTTTTAAAACTTAAATTACACTGCAAAGGTAAACACTATTTTAATACAATCTAAATAAAATTAATATTTTTTAAGGTAATCCATTTGCAAATACAATTTATCCTATCCGGTTATCCCACACGGTATAATATTTACATTGATAATAAGATGTTTGCATTTCGGGAATAAGGACGTAACATTTAAACCGCTACTGCCGTACCCGCTAAAGGAACCCTTCTCCTAAAACTTAAACGTAACCTTCAAATTCACCCGCCTCGTGGTGAGGTAATTGGGAATGGCAAACGAATGGTTATAAATATCCTTTATCCAGGTGTATGAAACCGTGTTGTAAGTCTGGAAAAGGTTGAATACTTCCAGACTAATCCACATGGATTTGACGGTTTTATGCGATATGCGCTTCACATTTTTGTCTAACGGATTCCACGAAAAGCCGATGTCTACCCGTCGGTAAGGGGGCATGCGCAACGTCTGTTGGTAAGGCTGCGACTGCGGCGGGCCGAAGGGCAGGCCGGTTCCGAACAGCAAGCGTAAATGCACTTTGAACTGCTTATGATGCGGAATGTAATCCTGAAAATAGATGGTGAAATTTACCCGCCGGTCAGTAGGCCGCGGAATGTAACCGGGCTCCACTTTCACACTGTCTGCTGCTGAACCGGTTTTCCCAGGTGGAAGCTTTTCTCCTGCTGCGTTGTAATAATCGTAGTAATAATCGCCCAAAACATCCTGAGCCGTTTTCATAAACGACAGCGTAATCCAGCTGTCGATTCCTTTCACAAACTCGCCGTAAAGTTTAAAATCGATTCCCGCAGCATAGCCTTTGGCTGTCAGATTAGCATAATAGCGAATTCGCAAATTATCCACCTCATAAGGGATTAAATGGTCCAGCTTTTTGTAATACGCTTCCGTGGTAAAAATATACGGCCGGTTCCACACCTGAAAACGGTAATCGCCTCCGAGAATAAAATGAATGGCACGCTGTGATTTGATATTGGGGTTAAGACTTCCGTCCATGTTGCGCATCTCACGGTAAAAAGGCGGCTGATAATAAATACCCGAAGCAAAGCGAAAAACAAGATTGGGATAGGCAAATGGCTTATAGGCAAGGCTCACGCGGGGACTCATTAGAAATTCGTTGGCATAACTCCACCAATAAAGGCGCACTCCGGCGGTCAGCGAAAGCCGACTTTTGTTTTTCAGTTGAAAATCCAACCTGTCGGAAACATAAGCCGAAACACGATGAATATTTAGTGTATTGTGTGCATGAGCGAAATAGTATAAATCCAAATTACTGCGTGAAGGATTAGGATTTCCGGGCTTATCCACCGGATTGGGCAACGAATAGCCGGCCGAATCGTTCAGCTCCCATTCATGAAGCGCATCGTCCACCTGCTGAAACTGATACTGTGCTCCCCACCGTAACAGATTACCATTATATAACAAAGAGCCTTTATGTGAAAATGTAAAGACACGGGCGTTGAAATAGTTACGGGCATGTTCGAGATAGGTACCCACGCCCAGTGTCTGCACCGCCACGCCATGATCTTTTTTCTGCCCAGGATTTTTCTCCACCTGTCCTATCCAGTACTGCCCCTGTACATCGTAAGTCTCCGACTCATTCGTCTGAAATGCAGATGCAATAAACCGCAGTTGGGTATTGCTGTTCGGATGATAGTTGAAGGTTAGTCCCGACTGAAACATGTTGTATTTATCCACTTCCTGTCCATCAAAATAGACCGTGAACCTCAGGTTCTGCTGTACCGTCCCGAAATCGGTTTGCCGGTCGGCAGGCACCACCTTATACTTGTTCAATGAAAAATAGGTTAGCAGCGAAACGTCCCACCTTTTGTTCAGCTTATAAGTAAAAAGCCCTTGAAAATCAGTAAAATCAGGTTGATAATTTCCTTTGGTTTCCAGGCTTCCCAACAAATAACGGTTGGTTTTGTAACGCGCACCTATAAGATAGGTAAACCGTTTGCTTTTGTCGGTTCCGCCCATATTCAGGTCGGCGCCGAGAAAGCTCAGCGAAATTCCGGCGCTAAACTGCGTGGGATGGCAATAGCGGATATCCAGCACCGACGACATCTTACCACCATACTGCACACCAAAACCACCTGCTGAGAACAGGATACTCGACACCAGAGCCGGATTAATAAAGCTAAGGCCTTCTTGTTGTCCGTTGTTCACAAGGAAAGGCCGGTAAATCTCAATGCCATCCACATACACTAAGTTCTCGTCATAATTCCCGCCCCGCACCGAATACTGCGAGCTTAACTCGTTATTGGATGAAACACCAGGCAAGGTTTTGATTAAACTCTCCACACCGCCTGCTACTGCCGGAGCAATCATAGCATCGCGCGGATTCAGCCGTACAATACTTTCCGTACGCAGCTGCCGGTCACGTACCACAAAACCAGGCAGATTTGTCGTTATTCTCCGAAGCTGGAAATGCAATATTTTCACTTCTCCCGGATTCAGCCGCAGCACAGTATCCTGCCGGCGATAGCCGATATAACTAATGGCGATATGCAAATCGCGGCCGGCAGGAACCTGCAACTGAAAAAACCCTTTTTGGTTGGTTGTCATCCCCCGCTTTGTCCCTACAAGCTGCACATTCACCAATTCTGCGGGCTTGCCTTTTTCATTTTCCACAAATCCCTTTAAAACAGCCGTCTGCGAAAGCAAAACAGCAGGGAAAGCCGTTAGCAGCATCAGCAATAAAACAAAAAAAAGAAAGCCGGGTTTTTGCATCTATCCATTTAGTATAAAGAAAACTTTCAAAAAGCAAATTTATTATTTATCTCGCATAATTTTCTTTTTTATGAAACTTTCCGCAACTTATCAATGGAATTGTTTAAAGTTAAAGGGGATTCCCGGTTTAACTTTGAACAACTTCTATTAAATCAAATTAGGAATGCCTATAATTTAGAATCATTTTATTTACAAATAAAAGTATTAGAATAAATATTTAACTACTTTTGAGCTGTATTTAATACTCCGAGAGTACTTTGCTAAAGCGTAAGCTACGAAAAGTACTCCGATGGGTTCAAATAGAAATGTTTGTACCTCCCGAATCCTGTTAAACCGGGATGAATTGGAAAGGAGACAGTCAGAAAAAGCAATAGCAACAAGATATTGGCTTTGATGCCTCTTTTCATAATCATGGGAAGGGGCTTTTATTTTTTATATATCACAGAATGGATTATATTTTTATCGTAGCTATCTTTACCCTTGCTGCGCTGTATGCGTCGGTAGGACACGGTGGTGCAAGCGGGTACCTTGCATTAATGGCTTTGTTCGGCTTTGAGCAGTACACCATGAAATCATCGGCTTTGACCCTCAATTTATTTGTTGCAGGCATTTCCTTCTACTCATTCGTCAAAAAAGGATACTTTAAATTCAGTGTTCTGTTACCGTTTATCCTTGGTTCTATCCCTATGGCCTTCCTCGGGGCAAGAATGCTCATCAACCCCCATGTCTATAAAATTATTCTGGGGCTCTTTTTGCTGATTGCTATTGGCCGGTTAGTCATTAGTCCCAGAGGCGAATACGAAACTTCAAAGACACCACCCTTTTTTCTCGCTGTCGGCATTGGCGCTGTTGTGGGCTTCTTTTCCGGCATGATTGGCATTGGAGGCGGAATTATCCTGAGTCCTATCCTGCTGTTGATGCATTGGGCCAACGTTAAGGAAACAGCCGGAATCTCAGCATTATTCATCTTTTTGAATTCTACGGCAGGACTTACGGGACTTTATTTTAATCAGGACTTTCATCCCGTTCCACAAATCCTGCTGTGGGCCGCCATAGGATTGGCAGGTGGCTTCATGGGATCGTATTTCAGCAGCGTGAAATTTAGTCAGTATAGAGTAAAAATCCTGTTGGCAAGTGTTTTATTGGTTGCCAGCGTAAAATTATTCATTTTTTAAACAATTTGTGAAATGATACCCTACGAAGAAGCATACCAATACGTTACGGAAAACGCCCACACTCTTGGCACCGAGACTGTCGGCTTTGAACAATCGGTACGCCGGGTTTTGGCCGGGGATATCCGGTCGGACATGGCCATGCCACCTTTTAACAAGTCAGCCATGGACGGTTATGCCTGCCGTAACGAAGACCTTAAAAACGTTTTGAATGTCGTAGAAGTGATTCCTGCCGGTGTCTGGCCCCAAAAAACTATTGGGAAAAACCAATGCGCAAAGATTATGACCGGAGCTCCTGTTCCAAAAGGTGCAGATGTCGTCATTATGGTGGAACAGACCAGAAACGTAGGAGAAAGCCAAATTGTTTTTACCAAAGAAAGTACCAAATCCAACATTTGTTTAACCGGCGAAGACATCAAAACCAACGAAGTGTTACTCAAAAGGGGGACACTGATAAAAGAAAAGCATATTCCGGTGTTGGCCTCGGCAGGTGCTGTTAGCATCAAAGTTTACAAACAACCGCGTGTAGCGATAGTCTCTACCGGGAATGAATTGGTAGAACCGGACATAAAACCGGCGCTTTCGCAAATCAGAAACAGCAATGCCTGCCAGATAGTAACACAGGCAAAAGCAATGGGGTTACCAGTTGACTATCTCGGAATTGCAAAAGACACAAAAGAGAGCGTACAAACCATACTTGACAAAGCTATGGAAAAAGCCGATCTTGTAATTATGTCGGGGGCCGTTTCTATGGGCGATTACGATTTTGTTCCGGCAGTTTTAGAAGAAGCCGGATTTTATGTCCATTTTCACGGGATAGCCACCAAGCCGGGCAAAAAAACCATTTTCGGAACCAAAAAGGATAAATGGTTTGTCGGAGTTCCCGGGAATCCGGTTGCTGCCTTTGTTCAGTTCGATATGCTCATAAAACCATTACTTTATGGCATCATGGGTAACCATTATTTCCCTGAGTTGTATAAATTACCTCTTGATCAGGACTTTAAACGAAAGAATGCAATACGAAAAGCATTTGAACCGGTGGAAATCACTGCCGACGGTACTGTAAAACCCGTTGAATATCATGGCTCTGCTCACATCAACGCTTTATCCTATGCCGATGGACTTATGGTGGTGGAACGCGGTGTTACCGAATTAAATAAAGGAGACTTTGTAGATGTACGACCAATATAACAGGAAACTGGACTATCTTCGCATTTCGGTTACTGACCGTTGCAACCTCAGGTGCGTTTATTGTATGCCGGAAGAAGGGATTAAACTCATGCAACACAAAGATATTCTTTCTTTTGAAGAGATTATTGCAGTTGTGAAAAAAGGAGCCGCCAAAGGGGTTACAAAAGTACGGCTTACGGGTGGAGAACCTTTGGTAAGGAGAGGAATTGTTGATTTGGTTGGAATGATTGCCTCTATCAAAGGGATAACCGATTTATCTATGACAACCAACGGAATCTTATTGGCTCAATTTGCAAAATCGTTGAAGGAAGCAGGGCTGAATCGGGTAAATATTAGTCTGGATACGATATCTCCATCACACTATAAAGAAATTACCCGTGGCGGAGATATCCGAAGGGCCTTTGATGGAATACGTGCCGCCAAAGAAGCCGGTTTGCAACCTGTCAAGATAAATTGCGTGATTTTTAAAAGCAGCAACGAGCCCGATGCCCGGGAAGTAGCCGCTTTTTGTAAAGAAAATGACTTACAAATACGCTTTATTCATCAAATGAACCTGCAAACCGGTGAGTTTTCTATTGTTGAAGGCGGCAAAGGTGGCGATTGTAAAAATTGTAACAGACTGCGGCTTACTGCCAACGGTGACATTAAACCCTGTCTGTTTAATGAAATGGCATTTAATGTTAAAGAGACAAGTGTTAATCGGGCATTTGACATGGCGGCGATGAATAAACCCAGAGTCGGAACAAAAAACAAATCCGGAAAGTTCTACGGCATTGGAGGATAGTGTTTTAGGAATAAAAGAAAGAAAAAATAAAAATCCAAAATCATGAAACTAACGCATATCGATGAAAAGGGAAAAGCCAATATGGTGGATGTTGCCGGGAAACCACAGCAGACCCGTACGGCTGTTGCCGAAGGTTTTATCCATTTACAAACCGAAACAGTCGCCCTGATTCGTGAAAACCAAATGAAAAAAGGAGATGTGCTGACAGTTTCTGAAATTGCAGGCATACAAGCGGCCAAGAAAACCAGCGAACTAATACCACTCTGCCACCCGATTATGCTAACCAAAGTAGCCGTAAAAGCCACTTTAAAGGAAAATGGTGTTCATGTTTCGTGTATGGCAAAATGTATCGGACAAACCGGGGTGGAGATGGAAGCCCTGACAGGAGTACAGGTGGGTCTGCTAACGGTTTACGATATGTGCAAAGCTGTTGACAAAGTCATGCACATGGAGAATGTTCACCTGATAGAAAAAATAAAAAAATAAACATAAACAGATAAAAAATGTTTGAAGTAACTTCAGTAAATATTTCAGAGAAAAAGGGGACAATAAAAAAGCCTGTTGACAGTATTCAATTAACCGATATCGGAATCCCCGGAGATGCACATTCCGGTCCGTGGCACAGGCAGGTAAGCCTTCTTGGGGTGGAAAGCATCGAAAAATTTTCCGCAGAAGCCAAACGCGAAATCAAATACGGTGAGTTTGCAGAAAATATTTCAACATGCGGAATGGAATTGTATAAAACCGCACCTCTCGACAAATTTGTTTCCGGCGACATCGAACTCATGGTTACGCAAATTGGCAAAAAATGTCATGGTGACAATTGCGCCATTTTCCGTGAAGTGGGAAACTGTGTCATGCCCAAAGAAGGTATCTTTGTTAAGGTACTGAAAGGCGGAGAGCTCAAGCCAGGCAGATTTTTTAAATATCATCCCCGTATCCTGAAAATTAAGATTATTACCCTGAGCGACCGTGCCAGCAACGGAGTGTACGAAGACAAAAGCGGACCACTGACTGAAAAGATAACCGGAGAATTTCTTTTGTCCCGTAACCGGCATTTTGAATTTGATAAGTTGATCATACCCGACGAAGCAATATTATTGCAGAAATCTTTGGAGGACGCTATAGCAAAGCATTTTGACATTGTCTTCACAACCGGCGGAACCGGTATCGGGAAAAGGGATATCACCCCGGATGTGGTAAAACCCATGCTCCAAAAAGAAATTACCGGCATAATGGAACTCATCCGGGTGAAATACGGCATGAAGAAACCCAATGCTCTCATTAGCCGGGCAGTGGCAGGAACCATTGATGAAACCTTAATTTACACTCTGCCCGGAAGCCAGAAAGCAGTAAACGAATATCTTACTGAAATTTTACCCACGCTGGAACACTCCCTTTATATGATGAACGGATTGGACATCCATTAAAAACACAGGAAGTGGCATAAGGATAAACAGTTTAGGGTACCATCTACAGAACATCTCTGTAAAACAGTCCGCGGTTTTCACGTACCGAAATAATTTTTTGTTCGTCTTCGAGCACATCAAGATACTTGTTGATTTCGTTGATATGCAGTCCGAGAATTTCATGCATATCTTCAAGCGTACAGGGACGACGCCTGATGGTTTCCAGAATGGCCGATTCCATGTCATCGCGGTAAGAGACAATTTTTTTCCGGTCGGGAGCGGCAGCGATGATTTTCACCTGTGGCAAATCCCAAAAACCGACTATTTCCTGCAACTCTTTGCGTGTGGCTGCACGGATATTTTCCACAGCACCCGGACGATCCAGCGTATTCAGCTGTATTTCTTCGGGTTGTATTTGCAGGAAAGCCTCTTTCAGCGCCTGCAAATTCTCTTTGGTGTCGTTCAGCCCGGGAATAATCAGCACTTCTAACCAAATCTGCCCCTTGTACTCTTTTCTGAAATCGATTAATCCCCGAATGTATTCCGGTATATCCAGTTTATAAAAAGGCCGATTAATTTTGCGAAAAGCCGAATCTTCCGCCGCATCCAGTGAAGGCAGCACCACATCGGACTCTAACAACCCGGCACGCACCGATTTATCATAAAACAGACTGCCGTTTGTAAGCACAGCCACGGGAGTTTTGCTTTTTGTTTTGATAAAGTGCAACACATCACCGATACGCACATTCAGCGTAGGCTCACCAGAACCTGAAAAAGTGATGTAATCAGGAGCAGGGTTGTGCTCAAGATAATGCGCAATTTCTTTCACTACCTCGTCATAAGGAATATATTCTTTTCTTTCGAGTGTCAGATTCGTGGTCCGGCCGCATTCACAATAAACACAGTTAAGAGAACACACTTTGTGTGGAACCAAGTCAACGCCCAGCGACATGCCAAGACGACGCGAAGGTACCGGACCAAAAAGATATTTGTACATAATATATAAGTGCCTAAAGTTTGAAGTGGCTAAAATAATTAAAGTGCCTAAAGTTTTACAAATTTATCCCTTTAATACAATATCGCCCTCCTTCACTCCCAAATCGCCGGCAATAACCGGGCATTTGGCTTTCAACAGGAAAAATACTGTTCTTTTTCTTGATTCATGATTTTTTCAACAGTTCTTCTCTGATCATAGTGTGGCCGCATTTCGGACATTTTAGCGTGGTGCATTTCACCCCCTGTTTGTGGAGAACTTTTGCACCGCATTTGGCGCAGACACAGTACCCGCCAACACCAAAAGCACCGCCTTTATTTCTTCCGTGGCCACCGCCGTAACCCAATCCCAGACCGGGCATATTGTCATTTCCAGAAATACTCATCGTTTTTAATTT
Source organism: uncultured Bacteroidota bacterium (assembly GCA_913009685.1). Lineage (GTDB taxonomy): Bacteria > Bacteroidota > Bacteroidia > Bacteroidales > F082 > Sulfidibacterium. The sequence goes on along the minus strand of CAJVXP010000006.1, from coordinate 24,638 downwards.
TTAAAATTCATTGCAAAGATAATGAACATTAGTTCAAAAGTCAATAAATAAAAATATCAACTGGCATTAATACAAAATGGTTCTCATCTGTTATAATTTTGTAAATATCTGATAATTCGTTGTTTGGTTTTGTCACGCCTGTAAGGCCACTACGGAGAAGTGAAAATTCCAAAACCGCTTTGCACTTTACAATTATTTACGACTTTGCACTGGATATTTCATTTTGATATTTTCTCATTGGCTATCTAATATCCCGAACCTTTTGTGCATTTACTTTCTCCTGTATCTTCACGGTATAAGAAGTAGTTAGAAAAGAGGTAAAGAAGCCCTGTGCACCATTACTAATGTTGGAGCCCACGTTGGCCGGCGGACCACTGAACAGTGGATTTTTCTCACCGACTTCATCCTGCAAGGCGACCATATAATCGTAATACTCCTTTGTAATATTGGAAACCATCAGCGTGTAATTATCGCCAATTTCCAGCACATCTTTGTTAAACACCTGCACCAGAGCACCGGAAATATATCGCCCATTGAAAAACTTATCTTCCCTGACCGCCTTTTTCAGAATACTGTCCGTAACAATTCTCCCATTCACCCTGCTGTTGAACAGATAATAATCTTTATCGGGACTATCCTGTCCGTAAAAATGAATCATCCATCTTTCAATATCCGGCGCATACTCAATTTCCAGCGAATCAACATGAATATGCAGTGGAGGCACCACAGTACTACTCTCAAAATGCGTATGATTTCCAACGGGGTTTTTCAACTGAATATCCAGCTTGAAAGTATCGGCCACCGTCAAATGAAAAGCCGTATCATTCAAAAAGTAGGTGCCGGGTTCACGGGCAGACTCTTCTAACCGGAAATGTTGTTCTTTGTGGCTCACCATCACCTCTGCCCCGCTCACCACGGGTGGTGGCTCATCAGAAAAATATCCGCTGGTTTTCGTCAGGCGTACCCAGGAAACAGAGTCACCTCCAAACAAATAGCCTTCCACCACCAAAGTTTCATCTCCCGGCTTTAACGAAATATCAATCCTTTTGGTACATGACACCATCAACCAGCCAGCCAGCAAGACAAAAACGATATTTCGGAGTAACTTTTTCATGTCAGAACTTAAAATTATAGGTTACTGTGGGGACAATTCCAAACAAATAGGTCATTTCGGCATAGGTAGAATTGGGAACCTCCGGATCGTTTCTGAAATTTATAACCCACGGATTTTTTCGGTTATACACATTGTAAATGGAAAAGTTGAGCTGATGATGACATTTTTTCGGGTTTTTGGAATGCATATCCCAGATAAGCGACAAATCCAGCCGGTGATAATCGGCCAAACGGTAAGTATTTCTGCCCGAATAAACAGGGACGATGGTGTTACTGTACTGAAACCGGCTCACAGGAAAGGTTACCGGTTGTCCGGTGAGGTAAATCCAGCTCATGCCCACCCGGAGTGCCGTGTTTATCTTGTAACTCAAAGTCAGCGAGAAATCATTTGGGCGGTCATAAGGTGAAGGATAGGCCTCTCCTTTGTTGATTTCCGGAATCACACGCATGCTTCGCGAGTAGGTGTAGCTGGCCCAACCAGTGAGTTTTCCCGAATTTTTCTTCAACAGAAATTCAACTCCATAGCTATAACCTCTGCCTATCCGCAGCTGCCCATCGAGATATTTGTTCAGCAATAATTCGGCATGATCCTTAAAGTCGATGGCATTATGTATCCATTTATAATAAGACTCCACCGAAAAGAAGAACATTCCTTCTTTGAAATCTTTATAATAACCGGCAGCCACCTGATCGCCAATCTGAGGCTTGATGTTGGGATTGGCCGGAAACCAAATGTCCATGGGATTGCCGGCAGTAGAATTCTGCGCCTGCTGCACATACTGAAAATTACGCGCATAACTGACTTTTAATGAAGAACTTTCGTTTAGACGAAAGACAATCCCCACACGGGGTTCTATTCCCAGGTAGGTATTAAAAATTTTTTTAGAAGAGTAAACCGTGGAATCGGTTACCACAAATCCTTTGTCGTAATGAAAGATGGTGGCTGGCCCCAGATTATTAAAAACAGAGAGACGCAATCCGTATTTCAGTGTAAACTTCCCGATTTTTTGTTCGTTACTGATATAAATCGCACTCTCCAAAGCATAATTATCGGGGAGGTGATATTCAGCAATTACTGCCTCCGTTCCCGTGCCGGCTACCTTTCCGGGAAAGAAATCATGATAGATAACCGAAAACCCGAAGTTCAGTTTATTTTGCGGATTGATAAACCAGTCGAAATTGTCCTTCACCATGAAATCGGTCAAAGCGGACTGCCACAAAAACGCACGTGGATTATCTTCGGCGAGGCCCAGATTGTAATTAAAGCGGCTACCAACAAAAGAGATGTTGGAAAAAAGTTTCTCATTATAAATATGGTTCCAGCGAAATGTGCCGGTTGCATTACCCCAATCCATTTGAAAGAAATCATTTTTAAAAACATCCTTACCAAAATAACCGGAAAGATAGAAGTGGTTGTTTGCATTGAAAGCAAAATTCAGTTTGGTATTAAGGTCATAAAAGTAAAGTCTGTTTTGTCTTAGTTTCTTGTTGTGCGAGAGTTTCAGAAACAAATCGGCATAGGTTCGCCGGCCACTCACCATAAAAGAGGCTTTGTTTTTAATGATGGGCCCTTCAAACAGTAAACGGCTGGAAATCAAGCCGATTCCGCCCTGCCCGTGAAATACTTTATTATTTCCCTCTTTCATTCTCACCTCCACCAAAGAGGAGAGTCTGCCACCGTATGCTGCCGGCATATCACCTTTATAAAGTTTGACACTCTGCACGGCATCGGGATTGAAAACGGAGAAAAAGCCCATCAGGTGCCCGGCATTATACACAGTAGCCCCATCAAGCAATATCAGGTTTTGGTCGGGACCGCCGCCGCGGACACTCATGCCCGAGGAGCCTTCGGCCACAAACTTCACCCCTGGCAGCAGTTGCAGCGCCTTCACCAAATCTACCTCTCCCATAAAAGAAGGAATCTCCTCAATATTTCTCATGCTCATTTTAGTAACCGACATTTGCGCCGAGCGAATATTCTCGTGTGCTGATGCCGATTTGATTTCCACCTCCTGAAGGAGGCTGGAAACGGCGGCCATTTCAATGTTAATCAACGTATCGTGTGTAAGGCTCAACACCAAAGAGCGGCTCTGGTAGCCCACAAAGGAGTAAACGATTTGATAATTTCCCCCGGGCAGCGTCAGCGAATAAAATCCGTAACTGTTTGAAATACTACCAGTTTTCAACTTCTTAACATAAATGGTGGCTCCGGGTAGCAGCTCACCGGTGCTCACGTCCTTTATCTGTCCGCTAATCGTAAAGGAATCAGCTCTTTGTGCCTGTATATTTCCTGCCAGGCTCAAAAGAAACAAAATTAGAAAACCAAGATTTCGTGTTTTCAAAAGAGTTGCCTTATTTATGATTTCACAACAAGAGAATTACCATCTCTTCAGGCAAAGATAATCAAAACCGAAGAAAAGATGTTGTACTACGTTAAAAGGGCAAAAACAGAAAAGTTACTATCAGCAGGAATATCAAGCGGAAAACATCCCGTTTACAACAACCATTTTCCTATTTTTGCAAAAATCATTTTACAGAAACAAATAGAGATAAATGAAAATAAGTGGCTTTACTTACGTCAGGAACGGAATTAAGCTGGGGTATCCGTTCATTCCTTCCATTTTGTCGCTACTGCCTGCCGTTGATGAGCTGGTGGTAGTCGTTGGTGATTCGGACGATGGAACGCGGGAAGCCATAGAAGCCCTCAAAGAAGAAAAGATCCGCATTATTGATTCCGTGTGGGACCAAAATATGAGGACAGGAGGAAAAGTCTTTGCACAACAGTCGAATCTCGGCCTGGCGGAGATTTCCGGCGATTGGGCTATTCATTTGCAGGTGGACGAAGTGCTGCACGAATCAGCTCCGGCCCGCCTTCGCGAATACATTCAACAAGCTGATCAGCGTGAGGATGTGGATGGCCTTTTGATGCCTTTTTTGCATTTCTGGGGTGATTATCAGCACATCCGCAATACGCGAAGAACACACCGTTACGAAATCAGAGCCTTTAAAAATGTCCCCGGGGTTTATGCTTACCGCGATTCCCAGGGATTTAGAAAATACACTTCGCACGAAAATTATCTTTCAGGTGAGAAAGGTGTAAAACTCGACGTTTTGAAGACCGATATCACTGTATTTCATTACTCTTATGCAAGGCATCCGGACATGCTTGCCAACAAAATGCACTTTTTCTTCCGGTTCTGGCACAACAATCAGTGGATAGAAAAACATGTCCCCGATAAACCGTTCGATTTCAACGAGGTGGACAAGCTGGAGCTTTTCACAGGCGAACATCCGAAATACATGGCAGAGGTTATCGCCAGGAAGGATTGGGAATTCAATTACGATCCCGGCCGTTCGAAAATGAAACTGAAAGATAAACTGCTGTTCTTTGTTGAAAAAAGGTTTGGCTACCGGATGTTTGAGTACAGAAATTACACCCTTGCCAGGCCCACAATATAATTAACCCGCTTTTTTTACAGCCACCTTAATTTCATCACTATAAACTGTTTCTGCCGGATTTCGCATATTATACGTTGACGACATAACCTGTCCGTAGGCGCCGGTGGAATAGATGGCAAGGATATCTCCCCGTCCGGTTTGTGGGAGCACAACATTTTTTGCAAAAACATCCGACGATTCGCAAACCGGACCGGCCACCTCATAAACAGTACTGTTTCCCTCCTGCCGGCTCAGATTTTCGATTTTATGTACAGCTCCGTAAAGCGCAGGTCGCAGCAGATCCGTCATGGAAGCATCGATGATGACAAACTGCTTTTCCAGTCCAGCTTTGGTAAACAGCACCCGCGACAACAATATTCCCGACTGTGCCACCAGCGAGCGACCGGGTTCAAAATGTAACTGCTGTCCTGCTCTGAGCTTAAGGTTGCGATGAAAAGTTTCAAAATACGATTCAAAATCAGTTATCCTGCCGGTTTCCAAATTTTCATAATCAATTCCCAAACCTCCACCCACATTCAAATGCGGCAGCAGTATTCCACTGTCTTCCAATAAGTCCTGGATCTTATTAATTCGCTGACAAAGATTTTCAAACACCACCATATCCGTTATTTGCGACCCGATATGGAAGTGCAATCCCAGCCACTCAATATTATTGAAATCCTTCCGGCGATGCAAAAAACTTTGCATTTGCCCCATGGGCAAACCAAACTTGTTTTCTGCTCTGCCCGTTGTAATCTTATCGTGTGTATACGCATCTATATCAGGATTAAGTCGTAAAAAGATTCCTGCCCTTACACCCATTTCTTCTGCCATCTGATTTATTATTTCAACCTCCTGTAACGACTCACAATTAAAAGCAAAAATGCCGGTTTCAAGTGCAAACTTTATCTCACGGTCGGTTTTTCCCACGCCGGCAAAGACAATATCACCAGGCAGGAAACCATTTTCCAGCGCTGCTTTCACCTCATTTCCACTCACACAATCGGCACCCACACCACGACTACTCATGGTTTGCAATATTTTTCCGTTGTGGTTGGCCTTCATAGCATAATGAAGCCGGTATCCATATTGGCCGGCGCTGGCAATTGCTTTGTCCAGCGTATCAGCGAGCAACGCCATATCATAAAAATATACCGGTGTTTCCCGGTTTTCCATCATTTGCACCAATTCTCTATTTTCCATTTCTAACATCTTAATTATGAAACAATTTACTGTTTAATGCCCGGAGCGTTCTGATTTTGTCTTCTGTATTCACCAGCAGAGATATGTTGTGAGGACTTGCCCCATAAGAAATCATACGAATGGGGATATCCTCCAGCGCACCAAAAAGCTGACGGGCATAGCCAGGCTCATCCGCTATCAAATGTCCCACCACGCCTACAATTGTCTTGTCATTCTCCACCTCTACCTTTCCAAACTGCTGAAGTTCTTCAACAATCCCGGATAAATATTTGCAATTGTCAATGGTAACTGATACCGCTACCTCCGAGGTGGTTATCATATCAATAGGCGTTTTATATTTTTCAAAAACCTCAAAGACTTTGCGGATAAATCCGTAAGCCATTAACATCCTGCTTGATTTTATTTTGATGGCTGTAATCTCGTCTCTTGCGGCAACAGCTTTAAAACCTTTTCCTCTGTGGCTGGCTGCAATTCTGGTACCGGGTTCATCCGGCTGCATGGTATTTTTCAGCAAAACAGGGATATTAGCTTTTTGCGCCGGCAGTATGGTGAGAGGGTGAAGAATTTTTGCACCGAAATAAGCCAGCTCAGCAGCTTCATCAAACATCAAATGGCGAACCGGACGTGTGTTTTCCACAATTCTCGGATCATTATTCTGCACGCCATCGATGTCTGTCCATATCTGAATCTCCTCCGCGCCCATAGCAGCGCCAAAAATAGAAGCAGAATAATCGCTGCCGCCACGCCCGAGATTATCCACTTCGCCTCGTTCATTTCCACATACAAAACCCTGTGTAATAAATATCTGAGCTTTCGGATGCTTATCAAATTCTACCTGTAACCGCTTTTTTATCTCATCCATAACCGGCTCATGGTTGGCCCCCAGCGGAAGGAGCACGGTAGCATCAAGCAATACGGCATAATAGCCTTTTTTCAGCAGCAACTGATGAAACAGAAAAGTGGAAAGCTTTTCACCGCAGGACAAAATCTCCCGTTCAATCTTCGCCGAAGGAGATTGTTCAATATTATTGGAAATACCGTTAAAAATGGCATCTGCGTAAAACTGCGCCTCTTTTGCGTCATCTCCCAACAGCCGGGTAATAGTCCTGCCATAGACCTTTTTTAAATCCCGAACCGATTTGCGGGCCGTTCCTTTTTGTCCGTTAGTAACATCCCCTGCCAGCCCTGCCAGCGCATCTGTAGTCCCTGCCATTGCGGACAGAATAACAAAAACCGGCATTCGCGCGTGAATAATTTCTGTGATCTTTTCTATTTTTTTTGCAGATCCGACTGATGTGCCACCAAACTTTAAAACTTTCATTTTCCTGTGTTTTAAAATAAAAAACCCGGTCATTTTCATAACCGGGTTTGCATTTATTCATTTTCTGGATATCCATTAAATTAACAATCGCCGGTCATGGTCACACATCCGTTTCAACTGTTTCCTGTTTTTAATGGTATTTAACATCTCTTCTTAAAATTCCGATGCAAAATTAGAAAATAATCCTTACGCTCAAAAAATTATTTTGTTTTTATGATTTCTATTTAGATTTTATTTAATTTTGCACTCTTAAACGCTTTTAGTCATTTTGGCAGTTCGATTAGTATTATTTATACTTTTACGACAAAGCAACATGAAAAAGGGGGAAACATGACAGTTTCACATGCGCGTGCCTTAACAGGCATTATTCTTGACAAGAATACAACTAATGAGTAAAAAAAATTTAAACACAAACCGACTAATAAACTTTATTAGTCATTAACTATAACCAATAGTATTAATATTTTAAATCACGAAAAATGAAAAGATTACAAGTAAGTTTAGTGGCTATGGCATTGCTTATGGCGTTTGCTTTACCCGCCTCAGCACAGAAATTTCACTACGGTGTAAAGGCCGGGGTGAACATGGCCGTTCAATCCGAAATTGCCGAATATTACAACAACGACAACATCCGTGTGGGGCTCACCGCGGGATTGGTCGGGAACTACCATCTCAACAATAACATGATGTTGCAGGCCGAGCTTAATTACGATCAGAAAGGAAGTCATTCAACCAACATTGACACGAAATACGATTATTTGAGTGTCCCTGTCTTGTTTGATTATTCTTTCGGTCATGCCTATCACACCAAAATGAGTGTTCATCTCAACGCAGGACCTTATGTGGCATTCCTCACACGGGCACAAAAAACGGAAAAGGCTGATGGGGCAAGCAAAACCACAAATTTAATGGATGCTTCACACAAAGCAGAAGCAGGCGCATTGATTGGCGTTGGTTTCAGACAGCCCGTTGGCAAGCATTTTCTTTTTTGGGATGTACGGCTGACTGTCGGCATCACACATTTCGACATCGCTAATACCTCATCGCGGAATAAGATGATTAGCGTATCTATGGGATATGAATTGTAACAATATTTTTTAGTTAAACATGAAAAAGCTCCGAAAAGTACGGAGCTTTTTTTATGACCATCATTTAACGGAAACCACTTTTGGCATACGGCGCAATATCCTGAGAGGCAAAATCCTTATTGAGGTATTTAAAATATCCGGTAATGGCAATCATTGCAGCGTTATCGGTAGTAAACTGCAAACCGGGCAGATAGACCTTCCATCTTTCTTTTTCAGCCATCATCAAAAGCTGCTCCCGCAATCCTGAGTTGGCCGACACGCCGCCGGCAATAGCAACCTCAGTAATGCCGGTTTCGCGGACGGCTCGTCTGAGTTTACTCAAAAGTACACGAATTATCGTATCCTGAATAGAAGCGGCAATATCCGCTTTGTTTTTTTCGATAAAAGCGTCATCCAGCTTCAGTTGATCACGCAAAAAATAGAGAAACGCTGTTTTGAGCCCACTGAAACTATAGTTCAGTCCCTGAATTTTCGGTTCCGGAAACGGATAAGCTTTCGGGTTCCCTGATTTTGCCAGTTTATCGATTTCCGGGCCACCGGGATAAGGCAATCCCATAATTTTCGCAGCTTTATCGAATGCTTCTCCTGCGGCATCATCAATGGTTTTTCCCAGAATCTCCATATCCGAAGGAGCGTTTACCTTCACAATCTGTGTATGACCTCCCGAAACGGTAAGACACAAAAACGGGAATTCAGGATGGGGACGGTCAGGGCTGACTTCCACAAAATGGGCTAGAATATGAGCTTTCAGATGATCTACTTCAATTATCGGAATGTTTAATCCCAGCGCAAAGGCCTTGGCAAAAGAGGTTCCCACAAGAAGCGATCCCAACAATCCGGGACCTCTTGTAAAAGCAATGCCATCCAACTGATTTTTCCGTATTTTTGCTTTTTGCAGGGCCACCTCCACCACAGGAATAATGTTTTGCTGGTGTGCCCGTGAGGCAAGTTCAGGTACAACACCCCCATAGCTTTTGTGAATGTCTTGATTAGCAATGACATTTGACAAAATCTGACGGTCTTTTAAAACAGCCGCCGAGGTGTCGTCGCAGGAAGATTCAATACCTAAAATGTAAATACTCATTTGAAAGAAAAAAAACAGGACAAAAGTATTAAAAAATGGGTTCTCAGAGCACTGCTTTACGGGATACTTACACTTTTGTCTGTACCGCTGGTGCTGACTTTTCTGTTTAAGCAGCCAATGGTGCAATCGATGGCAGCAAGAAAAGTGGCTGCCTGGGTATCCGGTAAGACAGGAGACAGCCTGACCATCGGGTTACTGGACGTTGACTTTTTTAAAGGAATCGAGATAAAAAAACTTGACTTACGAGATTCTCTCGGCATTCCCATGATGCGCATCAGTGCCATGAAAGTCAGGCCTGCCTTTTTCAGACTTCTGTACGGTAAGTATTTTATTCATTCTGTTTTTATCGATAGTGTTGATTTTCGCCTTATTGAGCACAAAGGAGCGGATAACTATACCTTTATCAACTTTATTAAAAAGCTCTCTTCCGGCAGCAGTTCCTCCTCTCCGGGTGTTTTTAAGCTCAGGATTAAGAAACTGACAATGGCGCATGTTCGGTTTCATCTCAAAAACGAAAACGATGAGTACCCCAATGCACCTGCAAACACCATGAATTACAGCGACATTGACGTTAGCCGCGCCTCCATTTATGCCCACAACTTTTTTCTCGTAAACGATTCGCTTGGTTTTCAATTGGATAATCTTACGGCGCATGAAAAATCAGGACTCTTTCTACGAAAGATGAAAAGCGATGTGGTGATCAGCGGCAGAGTATTTTATTTCAAGAATACACTCCTGGTAACCAACCACTCCCGGCTAAACCTCGATTATTACATGTATGCAAAAGGCTGGGATGCTTACTCCGATTTTGTTGATTCTGTGAGGATGCACGGCAATTTCAAACTTACTGATTTGGATTTAAGTGATATCGGTTATTTTGCCAATGTCATGTTTAAAATGAAAGACAGCGCTAAAATTCTCGGAGGCCAGGTAGACGGACCCGTAAGTCGGCTTGTGGGAAAAAATCTAAACCTGACCTATGGAAAAGTGACACATTTCGAAGGAGATGTAAACATGACAGGGCTTCCCGATTTCTATTCCACCCGGATTGTGGCCAGGATAAAGAATTTTGAGACGTCGGTCTCCGACCTGAAAAGTTTTGTCATCCCCCGGGACAACCCGCATATTCCTGTCCCCGAGTCTATTGCATCCGGAGAAAAATTTAAACTAAAAGGAGAATTCAAAGGCTCATACTACAATTTTTTCACCCGTGCCAGCATCGTTACAGCAGACAGTGGAAAAATGAACCTAAACATTAAGTTAAAAGCCGACACTGCCAAAATCCTACGGTTAACGGCAAGCTTCGAAGCCGGGGATTTCCCGCTCAACTATTTTATCAGCAGCGACAACCTGTTGGGAAATACTGATCTCACTGCTCATGTTGCTGTTTTTGACACATTGGGAAAACAGCACACAAAGCTGACCGTTGACATCCGGCACATTCAGGTGAACGGATATAACTTTCAAAACATTAACTACCAAGGAAACTATCTGACCGACACGCTGTTTAGCAGAATAAAAATTAACGACCCACACCTGATATTGCACGCTGCAGGCTATACAGCTTTCAAAAAGGAACCCCGTTTTCATTTCAATCTGAAACTAACCCGTTCCGATTTTAAGAATCTGAAACTGTGGGAACAGAAAGATTTCCATCTCAGCGGTCTTGCCGCCATTGACTTTACCGGAATGAATATCGACTCACTCTCCGGCAATATTCATATGAAAAATGCAGTCATCGGTTTTGATAAAGACCGTTATCCGGTTGCCGCCGTTAATATTGAAAAAACCAGGGAAAATTCCGGGCAGCAGCGCATCGACGTCAACTCAGATTTGTTTGACTTCCAAATGAAGGGGCATTACCATATTGCAACATTAGGTGTTGCCATCGGACAATTTTTTAATCGCTATTTTCCCTTACTGTCGCAAGAAAAAAACGCTCACTACAGCAACGATACGGTTCAAATAAAGCTATTGTTAAAAAAACCCGAATTCATTGGCGAACATTTTATTTATGGTCTGAACATAAGTCCCAACACTACTTTATCTGCTCTTTTCGACCTCAAGAGCAATACACTTACAGCAGACGCAGATTGCAGAAAGCTTATTTACAAAGGGGCTGAAGCTTTGGATAACACACTGCAGATCAGAACGAAAAATAACCAGCTACAAATGTCGTTTGGCATTCAGCACCTCATTTTACGCGACAGTACAGCAACGGACAAAACCGTTTTCGGTCTTGACAGTCTTCGGCTGAAGGTGAAAGCACGTAACGACAGTCTGGCTTATGGGTTATACTGGCACAATCCGGATAGTCTGTGGATAAACAAAGGGATTTTAGAAGGGTTCTACATCAACAATCGTAATCTTCAGCAACTCAATATAAGCAAATCGCAGATTTATATTAACGACACGCTTTGGCAGGTTAACCCCGAAAATAAAATTGTTCATAGTAAAAACGGTTGGCAGTTTGAGCACCTCATCATTCACGGCGGCTTGTCGGAGTTTGCCATACAGGGACGATTTCCGAAAAACAACGGTGATTCGCTTAATGTTTCTTTTCATTCATGGAACCTTTCTAACCTTGACCTGTTGTGGCACATGCTCGGTTTTGACGTTGATGGTACTTTAAATGGTATTGTTAAAATCACACATATAAACGGCCGAAATGCACGCATTGCAGACCTGTCTATCGACAAGTTTGCCTTGAATCATACTCTCCTCGGCAACGCAAGAATTCTGAGCACCTGGGACAATGTGGATAACTCCGCCTTCATCAAAACACAAGTCGTCAGACAAAGTAAAACAGGCAGAGCAAAAGTTTTAGACCTGACAGGATTTTATTACCCCTATCGTGATTCAGGCAACTTCAACATGGCCATGCATTTTAACCATATAAGCTTAAAGTCCATCAATCCTTTTTTCAATGAATACATCTCTGATTTACGGGGTACAGCTGAAGGTAAAATGACACTAAAAGGCAGCAAGAAAGACCCGCTGATTGAGGGATATGTGGACGTAAAACGAGCCAGCCTTGTGGTTAACTACCTTAATACCAAATATTCTTTTAACCAGAGAATACTTTTTGACAAGGATAAAATTGATTTTGGTAAGCTGACGCTGTATGATACGCTGGGTAATAAAGCTGTGATGCAAGGGGAAATTCTACACCACTATTTCAAAGACATGCGGCTGAATTTCACCATCAATACGAATAAGCTGTTGTTTTTTAATACAACACGACACATGAACGATGTCTATTACGGCAAGGCCATTGCCTCGGGAAGAGTAAGAATTACAGGCCCTGTTAATAATATAAAAATGGTAATTGATGCAAAATCCGACGCCGGCACTTCCGTCGTCCTGCCCCTGGATTACTCCACCGAGATTGCCGATAAAGATTACATTGTTTTCAAGCCACCTCCCACGGACAGCAGTTTGCTGAAGCCGGAAGAAACCGTCCTGAAACTACGACAAGAGAAAAAAAGCAAATATGCTATCATCCTGAACATGAACATCCGGCCCAGCGCCGATTTAAAGATATATCTTCCTTCAAACATGGGTGATATCCAGTCAAAAGGAAGCGGGATTTTGAATTTGCAGGTAAACTCAGATGGTAATATGTCGCTGACGGGCGATTATATCGTTGATAAAGGGGAGTTTAATTTTTCGCTGGGCAATTTTGTCAAAAAACATTTTGAGTTGGTAAAAGGAGGACGTATCTCGTGGGCAGGCAATCCGTATCAGGCAACCGTCAGTATCAAAGGGCTTTACCGGCTGAAAGCCAACCTTAGCAGCCTCGGTATTGTTGTTGACTCCACAGCAAGTTACAAAAACCGGACACAGGTGAATTGTTATATCATTATGTCTCACGACCTTTTTAATCCGGATATCCGGTTTCAAATTCATTTCCCCGATCTGGATCCTGACATGCAGCGCATGGTTTACGCACAGCTCGACACAACAAACACAGCCGTCATGAACCAACAAATGATTTCGCTGCTGGTGCTGGGTTCTTTCAGCCTTAGTAATGCTTCCAATGTCTCATGGAACACCTCTTATTACGCCATCCTCTCCAACCAATTGAGCAGTATGTTGTCAAAAATCAGTAAGGATTTTGATATCGGGGTCAATTATAAGCCCGGAGATGCACTGACAAAACAGGAATTTGATGTAGCCCTCTCCACCCAGCTCTTTGACGACAGACTTATAATCAACGGTAATTTTGGTATGACTTACGACAAACAGAACAGGTCGGCAAACAACCTGGTGGGCGATGTGGATATTAGCTACAAAATCACCAAAGACGGCCGGTGGTTGCTGAAAGCGTATAACCATTCAAATGTAAACTCGTGGTACTACTACAGTAATTACGACAAGGTTTCACCTTACACGCAAGGTGTCGGCATCGTTTACAGAAAAGAGTTCACAAGCCTTTCTGACCTGTTTCGACGAAGTGGAGTAAAAAGCGAGAAGCGAAAACGCTCTCCTAAAAAAGGGAAATTATGAGTAAGCATTTTGTAGTCTACAAATCCGCTGCCGGCTCGGGCAAAACTACTACGCTGGTGAAAGAATACCTGAAACTTACGCTGAAAAACCCGGGTAATTTCAAACATATTCTTGCAATAACCTTTACTAACAAGGCCGCCAACGAAATGAAATCAAAGCTGATAGAAAGTCTGCAGGAAATTTCTGCCGGTCATCTGGATAAAAATAATTATCCGGAAATCATGCAGGAAACCGGGCTTTCTGCTGAGCAGATTACACATCGCGCCGGACAACTGCTTTCGCTCATTATCCACAATTATGATGAATTTGCCGTCAGCACCATCGACTCTTTTGTGCATCAGGTTGTACGCACTTTTGCCTCCGACCTGAAGCTGCCACAGGGTTTTGAGGTCATCATCGACAACGAAGACCTCGTCCCGTTTATTGTTGAAGATATTTACGACAAGCTGGGACACGACAATGCCTTTACGGAGATTCTAATCCGGTTTGTCATGTCGCAGGTGGAAGATGAAAAAAGCTATGATTTAACCAAAAACTTATCCGATTTTGTTCTGAAACAACTGGGCGAGGATGGTCCCGAAAACGCAAAAGGGCTGGAGAACCTCTCCTCCGCTGATTTTCTCCTAAATATAAAAAGACTGCAGGACGCTGTTTTCTCCGCAAAAGAATCCATCCGGGAGCTTGCCCGTCAAAGTCTTGAAATAATCACTAATGCAGGCCTTTCCATAAATGATTTCTCATACGGGAAAACCGGTGTGGCCGGATACTTCAAAAGGCTGGCTGCCTGGCCGATGAAGGAGAAGGATTTGATCCCTAAAAGCCGCGTTATCAATGCTATTGAAGACGATGAATGGTATTCAAAATCAAAAGAAAGCAGTATTAAAACCCGCATTGACAGTATTGCTCCCCGGTTGAAAAAGAACCTGGAAGCCATTCGTGAGAAGATTGCTTTTTATACCATCCGGCGATTAGTGTATAACAACATCTACGAGATGGCGCTCATCAACGAAATAAGGCAGCTTTTTCAGGGTTTTACGGAGAGAACAGGGAAAGTACACATCTCCGAATTCAACAAACGTATCCACCGGGAAATTGCCGGACAGCCCGTACCGTTTATTTATGAACGGCTGGGCAGGCGTTACCGCTATTTTCTGATTGACGAGTTTCAGGACACCTCTGTATTGCAGTGGAACAACCTTTTACCGCTTGTGGAAGAATCGCTGGCCAACGGTCATTTCAACATGGTAGTAGGCGATGCCAAGCAGGCCATTTATCGCTTTCGCAACGGCGAAGTGGAACTTTTTACTCATTTGCCCCGCCTATACGGACTTGAAGATACGCCTGAAAATGCTCTTCGTGAGCAGGCTCTGCTACAGAATTACGAACAGAAAAATCTGAAAACCAACTACCGTTCGCGGGAAGAGATCATCCGTTTCAACAACGGGTTTTTCGGCTATTCCGGTAAAAAGCTGTCCGGCGGGTTCGATGAAGTATATGCCGATGTTGAGCAGGAAGTTCCTTCAGGGAAGAAAAAACCGGGTGGTTATGTCTCAATGGATCTCATTTCCGCAGAAAATGCAGATGATTTTCGCAAAAAAAGATTAGATAAAATTCTGGAAATAGTAGAAGAGCTTACCGGAAAGAAATATCCGTTGAAAGAGATCTGCATTTTGACGCTAAATAATAAATCAGCAGCAGAAATTGCAGCACATTTGTTGCAACACAACATCCCGGTAGTCTCTTCCGAGTCGATGCTGCTGACAGCTTCTCCGAAGGTCCGACTCACCGTGGCCTTTATGAAACTGCTCACCGAAAGCAGCAACAAGCTCTTTTTTGCCGAATTTTTAACTAACCTGCTTTGGGTTCGTGGGGCAAATGAAGAATTTCACCTGTTGTACAGCAAAGCTGTTTTGCAAACCGAACCTCTGGATTTTGTCTTAAAAAAATTCGGACTAACCATTCCTTCACCGGATATTTTGCGGGCACACAGCGTTTATGAGATAGCCACCGAAGTTATCCGGAACCTGGCAAACACAAACGCTCCTGATATTTTTCTGCAATATTTTCTGGATTTTATTTTCGAAAAAGAGATGACATACAACGGCTCATTGCCGGCGTTTGTTCAGCTTTGGGAAGAGAAAAAGGCCAAAGAGAGTATTGTTTTGCCGGAAGGCATGGATGCGGTGCAGGTAATGACTGTGCACAAAGCCAAAGGGTTGAAGTTCGGTGTGGTGATTGCCGACCTGCATGACATGCAAAACAGGCTTACGCGTTCCCGGTATTGGGAAAACCTTCAGTTAGCAGAACTGGAAAATATCTCTTCCGTTTTGCTTAAAATCAGTCGCGATAATTTGGCTATGGTTAACAGGGAGACTATTTACGAACATGAAAAGGCCAAGACCGTATTGGATTTTCTGAATAAAATTTATGTAGCTTTTACCCGTGCCGTGGATGCATTGTACCTGACAGGCAGCCTTTTGCAAAATGGCAAAAAAGATTCTTTTTCCGAATATCTTGTTGAATTTATAAAGGGAAAAGGACTTTGGGATGAGGAGACATTACATTATGAATGGGGACAGTTCCCTGAAATATCAAAAACAGGGGATACATTGGAAGAGAACGAGACCGTTTCGCTATCTAAGGATTTTTCCACGCCCTGGTACGAATACATGACAGTTGCTCCGGTGGACGAAGTCTATTGGGAAGCCCTGGGTCTAAGCTCTTCGCGCACTTTCGGGAAACTGTTGCATGCCATTTTATCAACAATAAAATATGCTGCAGAAGTAGAACAACAGGTAGATGCTTACCGTTATACAGGGGTGTTGGATGAGCTGGAAACTCTGCACATAAAACAGCTTCTGAAAAAAGTTTTTGCTCATCCGGGTTTAAGCTCATACTATACAGAAGGAGCCATTATAAAAACAGAAACTGAGCTTTTCGATGCGGAAAAGAAACAGTTTCTGCGTCCTGACCGGATTATTATTTCGGCAGATAAACTGACAATTCTGGACTACAAAACCGGCGTGAGAGAGATAAAACAGGAAGAAAAATACAAGAAGCAGGTGAACGGATATGCAGCGGTTTACGCTCGTCTGGGTTATCAGAATATTGAGAAAAAGCTCGTTTATATTCACGAAACAGGCGTGGAAGTGGTGGATGTCTAAGCAGTTTTTTCCCTTTTTCCATTCAGACATTTACATATTTTAGTGAATTACACTAACTTTGTGGCCATATTAAAGCGATACAAGGATCATGGCAGCACCGAAGAAAATACTTAATCGTGAGATTTCCTGGCTACATTTCAACGACCGGGTTTTGCAGGAGGCTATGGATGCCAATAATCCACTCATTGAGCGGTTGCGTTTTCTCGGCATTTTTTCCAATAACCGCGATGAGTTTTTCAGGGTACGCATCGCCACACTCCGCCGGATGATAGAGCTGGGAAAGACCCGCGACCAAAACCTTGGATTTGCTCCCAAAAGAATTCTAAAAGAGGCACTGGCCCTTGTGGCCGTTCAGGAGAAAAAGTACAACGAGACTTTTCTAAAAATCAAAGATCAGTTACGGGAAAACCAAATCTATTTTGTTAATGAAACTGAGTTGAGCTGGGAGCAGGGCCGCTTTGTCCGGCAATTTTTTACGGAACATTTACGCCCTTTTTTGTTTCCCATCATGCTGAAGAATTTGAAAAGCCCTGAATTTCTCCGCGACAAGTTTATCTACCTCGCTGTGGTTTTACACGATTCAAAAGAGAGACAAGAGGATGATTATGCGCTTATTATGGTTCCGACACATCGGTTTTCACGGTTTTTACTTTTGCCTGATGATCAGGGGAAGAAATACATCATGATGCTGGATGACGTGATTCGTTTCGGATTGGATGAAGTTTTTAAGCCTTTCGATTTCGACACCTTTGCAGCCTACACCATAAAATTTACCCGTGATGCCGAACTCGACATCGACAACGACATCTCCAAGAGTTTTTACGAACTTATGAGCGAAAGCATAGAGCAGCGCAAAAGAGGGCTGCCGGTTCGTTTTGTTTACGACAATGAAATCCTTCCGCTTTTGCTCAAACGTCTGCTAAAGAAGTTAAAAATTTCGGAAGACGACAGCCTTCGTGGCGGTGGCCGTTACCATAATTTCCGTGATTTTATCGGATTCCCCAATCTCGGTAACGACAGTCTGATATATCCGGCGATGAAACCGCTGTCGCACCCTCTTTTGAAAAACAACACCAACATCTTAAAGGTTATCCGGCACCGGGATATTATGCTGCACTATCCCTACCAGTCTTTTCAATATATCGTGGACTTGTTACGAGAAGCTTCCATCGACCCCAGAGTGAGAGCCATTAAAATGACTTTTTACCGCGCTGCCCGCAACTCCAATGTCATCAACGCCCTGATAAATGCTGCCCGTAACGGAAAGAAAGTTACCGTATTTCTGGAGATTCAGGCGCGTTTTGATGAAAAAGCCAATATCTACTGGGCAGGCCG
Organism: uncultured Bacteroidota bacterium; assembly: GCA_913009685.1. GTDB lineage: Bacteria > Bacteroidota > Bacteroidia > Bacteroidales > F082 > Sulfidibacterium. The sequence continues at coordinate 6,383 of CAJVXP010000006.1, read as the reverse complement.
GCTGAAAGAGGAAGGCGTAAAAATCATTAAAAACCTGCCCGGGTACAAGGTGCATGCCAAGCTGATGCTTATCCGGCGCAAAGAGGAGGGACAAAATATCTATTACTCCCATATCAGCACAGGGAATTTCAATGAATCCACAGCGAGAGTTTACGCCGATGACGGACTCTTCACAGCCAATCAGGAGATAGGTAAAGAAGTCAATATGCTGTTTCATTTGCTGGAGTCACCATACACACCACCGCAGTTTAAGCACTTCCTTGTGGCACCTTATTATATGCGTAGAAATATCATCAGACTGCTGAACAACGAAATTAAAAATGCAAAAGCGGGCCGTGAAGCATGGACTATCATTAAACTAAACAGCCTTGTGGATAAAAAGCTGGTGCGCAAACTGAGCCAGGCTTCCAACGCAGGTGTAAAAATTCAAATCATCTGCCGTGGAATTTGTGTATTGGTACCCGGAATTCCCGGCTTTAGCGAAAATATTGAGATCGTGGGTGTTGTGGATAAGTTTCTGGAACATTCACGTGTTATGGTTTTCGCTAACGGTGGCAACCAGCTTTACTACATTTCGTCGGCAGACTGGATGATCCGTAACTTCGATCACCGTTTTGAAGTGGCCTGCCCGATTTACGATCGTCAAATTCAAGATGAGATGATGTTTATTCTGAAGACGCAGCTTGCTGACAACATCAAAGCCAGGCTTATCAACAGTGAGCCTATCAACCAATACAAACTTCCTGTAAAAGGCGAAAAACCCATGCGGTCGCAGTTTTATCTGTACGATTATTTTAAGGGTTTGGCGGAAGAGAAATAGGAACGCTACGCTGTCAGGCAGTTGTTATTCGATCGTCAAACAATGGTCATTTTAAATTGTGCTCTTGTTGCCATTTTTAATTAATTTTGTTTATTTGTAACTTTGAACCAAGTTGAACCCGACAAACCTCTTAACAATGCTCAAATGGCCGGGTTGGATATTCCGGAGCAGGTTGTGCCACTAAAAACAGCTGATTTAGCCATCATTTCAACACTGAAAAATAAATATGAAAAAAATATTGGCCAGTTCGAAGAATGTTGCTATTTTTGCACCCCAAATTCAAGAAACAAATTTACTATGTATTTATCTGTAGAAAAGAAGAAAGAAATTTTCACAAAGTACGGTAAGGATGATCAGGATACCGGGTCGGCAGAAGGCCAGATCGCGCTGTTTACCTACCGTATTAAACATCTTACCGAGCATTTGAAGCGAAACAAAAAGGATGTGTTTACGCAACGGTCGCTTGTACGAATGGTAGGGAAACGCAGAAAACTGCTTGATTATCTTAAAGAAAAAGATATCGAAAGATACCGTGCCATTATTAAACAACTTGGGCTAAGAAAATAGGAATGCCCTATTTCGCAAAAAAAGGCAATTAACCGATTGCCTTTTTTTGTGTTTATGCAGGCTGCGGCCAGGCCCGGTTTTCCCAAAACTGTTTTTCCGGCACAAGATACGAAACAGCCGGGACAACAACCTAAGAAACAGCGCTAAAGACAGCCTGCAACAACTAAAAATGAATTAAAAACATCTAAATAATATTTATGTCAGCACAAGGTATCACAAAAACATTTCAAATGGCCGATGGCATGACCATCTCCATCGAAACCGGCAGACTTGCCAAACAAGCTGACGGATCAGCAGTAGTCAAAATGGGAAACACCATGCTTTTGGCTACCGTAGTTGCCGCTCAGGAAGCAAAGGAAAATATGGATTTCATGCCACTTTCCGTTGATTATAAAGAACAATATTCGGCTACCGGAAAATTCCCAGGTGGCTTTTTCAAACGCGAAGGCCGTCCTTCGGAATACGAAATTCTCATCTCCCGGTTAGTTGACCGCGCCTTGCGTCCGCTGTTTCCGGCAGATTTCCATGCTGAGACACAGGTTATCATTCAGCTGATTTCAGGTGGCGACGATGTGGCTCCCGATGCCTTGGCCGCTCTGGCTGCCTCTTCGGCTCTCGCCGTTTCGGACATTCCTTTCCACGGACCTATCTCAGAAGTCAGAGTCGCCTTTATTGATGACAAATTCGTTATCAACCCCAGCATTAGCCAAATGGAAGAAGCCAATCTGGAACTTATGGTTGCTGCCAGCGAAGACAACATTATGATGGTGGAAGGCGAAATGAAAGAAGTTTCCGAATCCCTCATGCTGGAGGCCATCAAAGCTGCTCACGAAGCCATCAAAATTCAGTGCCGTGCACAAAACGAGCTGGCTGCCATGGTAGAGAAATCGCAACCCAAACGCGAGTATTGCCACGAAGCAAATGATGAAGCACTGAAAACACAGGTTAAAGAAGTAACTTTCCAAAAGTGCTACGACATAGCATTGCAGGGAAACCCTGACAAAAATGCCCGTTCGGAAGCCTTCAAAGCCATTCGCGATGAATTTATCGATAGCCTCACGGAAGAAGAAAAAGCCGAGAAGACCGATATGGTGAAACGTTATTTCCACGATGTGGAAAAAGAAGCCCTCCGTCAGGCCCTCCTGAACGAAAGAATCCGCATGGATGGCCGGAAGCTGAATGAAATTCGCCCCATTTGGAGCGAAGTGGATTATCTGCCTTCTGCTCACGGTTCGTCTATCTTTACACGTGGCGAAACACAGGCGCTGGTAACCTGTACATTAGGGAACAAAATGAACGAGCAGATGATTGACGGTGCAGTATTTGATGGAACTTCCAAATTCATCTTGCATTATAACTTCCCCGGATTTTCCACCGGCGAAGTTCGTCGTTTCGGCAGCCCTGGACGTCGTGAGATAGGCCATGGTAACCTCGCTATGCGCGCACTGAAATATGTACTCCCCGAAGGCGATGATAATCCCTACACCATCCGTATCGTCTCTAACATCCTGGAATCTAACGGCTCGTCTTCCATGGCAACCGTTTGTGGCGGAACACTGGCCCTTATGGATGCCGGAGTAAAAATCCAAAAACCCGTAGCAGGCATCGCCATGGGACTGATTACCGATACGGAAACAAAAAAATATGCGGTTCTCTCTGATATTCTCGGCGACGAAGATCACTTCGGTGACATGGACTTTAAAGTAACCGGAACAAAAGACGGTATTACCGCCTGCCAAATGGACATTAAAGTGGATGGACTGCCTTACGAAGTGTTAGAAGAAGCCCTGGAGCAAGCCCGCCAGGGACGTCTGCATATTTTGGGCGAAATGGCCAAGACCATCACCGAACCCCGTGCCGATTACAAAGACAACGTTCCGCGTATTGAGCGAATGATGATTGCCAAGGAATTTATCGGCGCCGTGATTGGACCCGGCGGAAAAGTCATTCAGGAGATGCAGCGCGAAACCAATACGACCATTGTTATTGAAGAAATAGGAAATTATGGCGTCATTGATATCGTTTCTCCTGACAAAGCATCCATCGAAATGGCCAAAGCACGCATTAAGAGCATTGTTGCTATTCCGGAAGTGGGTGAAATTTACGAAGGAACCATCAAAAGTATTGTTCCTTTCGGTGCCTTTGTCGAGATCCTTCCCGGGAAAGAGGGTTTGCTTCATATTTCTGAAATCGACTGGAAACGTATTGAAAAAGTAGAAAGTGTACTGCACGAAGGCGAAAAGGTAAAAGTGAAGCTTATCGGCGTTGATGAGCGCAACGGGAAGATGAAGCTTTCGCGTAAAGCACTGATTAGAAGACCGGAGTGAAATTAATTTTTCGAAACGAAACTTTTCATTGTAAAAAACGTAGTCAATAAACTATAAAACAGAAGGAAACAGAGCATGAGGCAGCTTAAAATCACCAAGCAGGTAACTAACCGCGAAACCGCATCCCTTGACAAATATTTGCAGGAAATCGGGAAAGTAGATTTGATCACTGCTGAACAGGAAGTTGAACTGGCAAGAAGGATTAAGCAGGGTGATAAAAAGGCTTTGGAAGAGCTGACAAAAGCCAACCTGCGGTTTGTGGTTTCCGTTTCAAAGCAGTACCAAAACCAGGGTTTAAGCCTTCCCGACCTGATTAACGAAGGCAACCTCGGCCTCATCAAGGCAGCACAACGTTTTGATGAAACACGAGGTTTCAAATTTATTTCTTATGCAGTGTGGTGGATTCGTCAATCCATTCTTCAGGCGCTGGCCGAGCAATCACGTATTGTTCGACTGCCACTGAACAAGATTGGCTCTATCAATAAAATCAATAAAGCCACTGCAAAGTTAGAGCAAAAATTTGAACGCGAGCCCGACTACAAAGAGATTGCCGTAATACTGGACATGACTGTCAATGAGGTGAAAGAGTCCAAGAGAAATGCCGGACGGCATGTTTCTATGGACGCACCCCTCATCCAGGACGAAGACAACAACATGTACGACGTGCTGAAAAGTGAAGAGTCGGTAACGCCGGAAACAGGTCTGCTTTACGAATCGCTGCGCAAGGAAATTGACCGCGCTATCTCGACACTCACACAACGTGAAGCAGACGTCATCCGTTTGTATTTCGGACTCAACGGCGGTCATCCTATGACGTTGGAGGAGATTGGTGAAAAATTTGACCTGACGCGCGAGCGCGTGCGTCAGATTAAGGAAAAAGCCATTCGCCGTCTGAAACAGACTTCGCGAAGTAAAATACTGAAATCTTATTTGTAGAGGTAAAAATACATTTTAGGAGTGGCATGTTTGCAAAGACAAAGTTTTGTACTCCCACATTGCTCTTTTGTAATCGGGAAATAACAATGTCATAAAACCTTCTATTGCTTCTCAAACGGAATTTCAAACGTATTGGCAATCTTTTTCAGTCCTTCCAGCGATTTTTTGCTTAGCGCGATGCCGTCTTTCATTTTTTTTGCTTCCGACTCCCTTTCCGGGTCACCGGGAATAATCACACGCTCCTGTCCTGCTATCGGCTCGGCATTCCTGAAAGTACGAATCCACTCGTCCATACCTGCTTTGAATTCGGCAGCTGTTTGAAACGCATCGATGCGCATGGCGCCGAAGAAATGGCCGATACCGCGGTCATTCGCTCCCGCTTTGTCCTTCACATAATCCAGCGTAGGAACTACCGTTGGGCCGAAGTTAGCGCCGGAAAAAACCGCTGAAAAAATATCTACAATAGAAGTCAGGCAAAAGCCCTTATGTCCGCCGTGCGCCACATCGCCGCCGAGGGTTCGCAAAGCACCACCGTTTCGAAGAATAGAAGAATCTGTTGTCGTATTTCCCTGCCCATCCTGCAACAGTCCGTCAGGTGTGTCTTTTCCTTCGCTTTCATAAACATCCACTTTCCCACGCGAAACGGGTGAAGTGGCAAAATCGGCCACAAAAGGCGGCTCCTCTCCTGCCGGGATAGCCACGGCAATGGGATTGGTTCCCAACATGCCGTGTTTGGAAAAGGTGGGCGCCACCAACGGGTTGGCATTGGTCATGGTGATGCCGATCATATCGTGCTCAAGCGCCTTCATGGCATAATAGCCGGCAATGCCAAAATGATAAGAGTTGCGTACAGCCACCCAGCCGGTACCGGCTGTTTTGGCCTTCTCAATGGCGAGGTTCATGGCTTTGGGAGCCGTTATCAGTCCCAGCCCCTTTCCGCCATCCACCAGCGCCGTGGAAGGCGTTTCGTGTACCACGGTGAACTTCGGCGTTACCGTGACACGCTTGTTTTGCCAAAGGCTGACGTACTCAGGAAGTCGCATAAGCCCATGCGTCGAAATATTGCGCAACTCCGCCCGCATGAGGATATCGGCCGCCTGCCGCGCTTCCCCGGCGGGAAGTCCCATTTTCTCAAAAACCGATTGCGTGAAACCAAAAAGATACTGATAACTGTACATACTGAAATTTTCGGCAAATATGCGAAAAGATATGGAGAAGAAGATAATGAAGTTATTTATCGTTAAATGAAAAATCTACGGAAACATAATGAAGTTGTTTAAAGTTAACGTGTTGTTTATGAGTATAAAACACTGTAAATCAGCAAATAAATTCCATAATTCCCTAGCCTGAGGCGAGAGTGTAGAGGTGGGTCAATAATAAAAAGGTATTTATTTGCTGATTTACAAAAGTTTATCATTGAATTATTTTTTAAACTTTAAACAACTTCAATAATAATTTACTGAACAGGGTTGATTAAAACTTTGAAAGATGCGATGAGAACCTTGCCTTGGGACAACCGGATTATGGGAATCAAAGAAGCCAGAGGAATCCGGACACTAATATTTAATACTTAAGTAGGGTCTGCTGAAAAACACTCTATTAGATAATAATCAATAAGATATATTAAACTCAGCAACTTCAAATGCAAAGTTTTTGACTGAAAGGCGTTAATTTCCCTGCATTTTTTGTTTAGTTAGCCCGTAGCACATCATCTACTTCGTTGCTATGGCTCG